>PMNU01000106.1 GCA_003165675.1 Chloroflexota bacterium | reverse complement strand
CTTCTCGACGCTGAAGCTGTCGAGCGCCTGGCAGCAGAGCAAGACTGCCTACGATCGTGTGGTCGAGTCGCTGCCGGTGGTCGGCCGGCCGGCCCTGTCCCTGTCACGCCGGATCCGGCGAATGGTCGTCAACTTCGCTCAGCCAGGGCAGCTCTTCGAGGATCTTGGCATCACCTATCTGGGCGTTATCCCAGGTCACAACAGGCGCGGGCTGGAGCACATCTTCCGTGCCGCGCTGGAGGTGCCCGGCCCCGTCCTGGTGCACGTTCGGACGCGCAAGGGCCGGGGATACCGTCCCGCGGAGCGCGACCAGGTCGGGTTTCACGGTGCTGCCCTGCCGCCGATGCCAGGACTTCCCGATGCGCGGCCCACGCCGGAGGTCCACTCGAGCGCTGGCCGCACCGGCGCGGCGCTAGCCCGTAAGGAAAGCGCCATGCCGCAGCCGGGTGGCGTCGACGAAGCCCCGATCGAGCCGGCCGGCAACGGCAACGCGTCCGCAGGGTCGGCGGACATGGGCACCCCGTCCGAGTTCGCCCGAGCCACCGCATCGAAGCGGCCGCCCAACTACACCTATCACTTCGCGCGCGAGCTCATCGAGCTGGCTCGCCTCGACCGCCGGATCGTGGCCGTGACCGCCGGCATGCCCACCGGCACCGGACTGGACCTGTTCCAGGCGGAATTTCCCGACCGGTTCATCGATGTTGGGATTGCCGAGCAGCATGCGGTGGCTCTTTCGGCGGGCATGGCCCTGGCCGGGGAGCGGCCGGTCGTGGCGCTCTATTCCACGTTCCTGCAGCGGGCCTTCGACCAGGAGGTCCACGACGTATGCCAGAACGACCTGCCGGTCGTCATCGCCGTGGATCGTGCGGGTCTCGTCGGAGAGGACGGTACGAGCCACCAGGGCATGTTCACCATCCCGAGCCAGCGCCAGCTGCCGGGTATGGTGATCGCCAGCCCAAAGGACGAGCAGGAGCTTCGATCGCTCGTGCGAACTGCTTTCGCCCAGGATCACCCATTCGCCTTGCACTACCCGCGCGATCCCGGGTTCGGGGTTCCGGTTCGGAAACCCGAGGTCCTGCCTGTTGGTATTGGCGAGGTCCTCCGGGAGGGGCGGCAGATCCTGATCGTCGGATTCGGGCCGATCGTCGAGCGTGGCCGTGTGGCGGCGGACCTGCTCGAGGCTGACGGCTGGTCGGTCGGGATCATCAACGCGCGTTTCGCCAAGCCGCTCGATCGCCAGCTGATCCTCGACGCGGCCCGTGGCAAGACCGTCGTCGCCACTCTCGAGGAGAGCGTGGTGACTGGCGGCTTCGGGACTGGCGTCCTCGAGTTGATCGAAGAAGCCCGCGTGGCGGACGCGGCCTATCGCGACGTCGTCCTCCGGATAATCGGCATCCCGGCCGATCGTTTCATCGAGCACGGCTCGGTGGATCAGCTCCGCCGGCTGCTCAAGCTCGACTCCGAGGGCATCGCCGAACAGATTCGCGAGACTCTGGTCCGGCTGCGGGCGGTTCCGGCCGGCGCCGAGGTGGCTTCGGCTCCCGAGGCGACGCGATTGCAGGGCCGCTCTTGAAGATGCGGAGAGCGCCGGGGCCAACGACGAGATGCGCCCGCTGACGGCCGCGCGTTCCAGCGCAGCACGAAGTGAGCCGGGTGTGCCACGATTGAGGGCATGAACGCAGCCGCAGACCGATCGACTCGGCAGCGCCTGGACCAGCTGCTCGTGGAGCGCGGTCTGGCCGAGACTCGGACGCGCGCCCAGGCCCTCATCCTCGGCGGCCACGTGCGCGTCGGCGACGGTCCCGCGGCCCGGACGGATCGAAAGCCGGGCGATCTGGTGGAGACGACGATCGCGTTGGAGGTGGAGGCGCCGCCTCCATTCGTTTCACGGGGTGGATTGAAGTTGCGGACCGCACTCGACGTCTTCGGCGTGGAGCCGGTCGGCCTCGTGTGCCTGGACGTGGGGTCGTCAACCGGCGGCTTCACGGACTTGCTCCTGCAGCGAGACGCGAGCAAGGTGTACGCCGTGGACGTGGGTCGCGGTCAGCTTGCCGAGGCGCTCCGGCACGATCCCAGGGTGATATCGATGGAGCGGACAAACGCCCGCGCCCTCGGCCCGGGTGTCCTGCCCACGGCCGTCGACCTGGCAGTGGTCGACGTCTCGTTCATCTCGCTCGACCGCATCCTGCGCCCGGTTGCGACGTGCTTCGGTCCGCTCGGCGGAAAGATCGTTGCACTCGTGAAGCCGCAATTCGAGGCCGGCCGCAAGCAGGTCCGCGACGGGGTGGTCCGCGATCCGCAGATTCACCGCCAGACACTGGAGACGGTCGCCCGTTACGCCCTCGGGATCGGGCTGACACTGCGCAACGCGGTCGCCTCGCCGCTTACGGGACCCGCGGGCAACCGCGAGTTCTTCCTCGAGCTGGAGGTCCCAGCCGGATTCGTATCCCGCGAAGTCAAGCCTGTCGACCTGCCGAATGAGTGGGTCGGCAAGTTCGGGGAGCTCGCCGGAGCATGAAGCTCGACCGCATCGGCTTCGCCTACAACCCGACCAAGGAGGCGGCCCTCGACCTGCTCGAGCGGGCCGAGGGCTGGTGCCAGCTCCGGGGTATTTCCCATTGGGCGGCTCCCGCCGGCGAGTTGAGGGCCCTGGTCGACGAACTTCCCAGGACCGGCGCGCTGGTCGTTCTGGGAGGTGACGGGACGTTCCTGCGGGCGGCGCGCGCCGTGGCCGAGGTGGACGTGCCGCTGCTGGGGGTGAACCTCGGCAAGGTCGGCTTCCTGTCTAAGGTTGAGACTCACGGGCTGGAGGGCGTGCTTGGCCAGCTGATCGAGGGAGACTTCCAGCTGGAGAATCGCATGGCCTTGCAGGCAACGATCCATCCCGGGGGTCGTGACGAGGCTGGCGAGACCTTCTTCGCGCTCAACGAGATCGCCGTTGCGCGCGGCTCGTTGACGCGAGTCTGCAGGATCGAGGTCGAGATCGGTCCCTCGCATCTGGCCACGTTCACGGCCGATGGCTTGATCGTTTCGAGTCCAACGGGCTCGACTGGCTACTCCTTCTCTGCCGGAGGCCCGATAGTCGATCCGACGAGCCGGAATCTGGTCGTGACGCCAATTGCCGGCTACTTATCGGCCATTCGCTCTGTTGTCGTCAGCCCCCGGCACACCGTTCGTTGCCGCGTGATCGATGCCTACGACGTGCTGATGAGCGTGGACGGACGAGAAGATCGGCGGCTGGCGATCGGCGACGTCGTCTCGGTTTGCGAGATGGGCCGACCGCTCAGATTGATAGAGCCCCACGGGGCCGTGCCCTTCTGGGACCTGCTTCGTCAGAAGTCGGAGCTGCTGCCCTCATGACCGATACGGTCGAGGCCGAGCCCCCGGAGCTGGCGTCGTCCGACGCGAGTGGGCGGGAGGCGCCCGAGCCTGAGCCATTGTCTTCCGCCATGGCGGCCGGTCGGCTGGCAGAGCTGAGCGTTCGCGATCTGGCCCTGATCGAGAAGCTTCGGATCTCCTTCGAGCCAGGCCTCAACGTGCTCACGGGCGAGACTGGCGCCGGCAAGAGCCTGCTCATCGACGCTCTTGGGCTTGCGGTCGGCGCTCGCGCCGATACGTCTCTGGTGCGCCATGGGTCGGAGACGGCCCGAGTGGAGGCGCTCTTCGACCGATTACCTGAGCCGCTGATCTGCGTGCGCGAGGTGTCTGGCGCCGGCCGATCGACTGCGCGGATCGACGACGAGACGGTCACGGCGGCTCGGCTTGCCGACGTGGCGGGCCGCCTTGTTGAGATACACGGGCAGCACGACCAGCAGCGGCTGCTGGACGAGCGCTGGCAGCGAGAGCTGCTCGATGCCTTCGGGCGGCTGGAGCGCGAGCGCGCGACGATGGCCAGCGCGGTCGAAGCCTGGCGTGCCAATCAGATGGCGCTGGCTGAGCTGGCCCTCGACCCGCGCGAGCTGGCCAGGCGCCTCGAACTCCACGAGCATCAGGCGGGCGAGATCGTCGGGGCCCGGTTGCGCATTGGCGAGGCGGCCGAGATCGGAGCGAAGCTAGCCGCGGCCGAGCACGCGGAAACGATTGCGCGCGGGAGTGTCGAGATCCACGAGGCGCTGGCCGGGGAGGGGAGCGGAGCGCGGGAGGCGATCGCAGTGGCCGCGCAGCGAACGCGCGAGCTGGCGCGGCTGGACGAGCGTTACGGGCCCCTTGGGGAGCGACTGACCGGTCTGGCGGCCGAGCTCGATGATGCCGCGGCGGAGGCCCGTGATCTGGCCGAGAGCGTCGAACACGACCCCGCAGCGCTCACAGCCATGGAGGAGAGGCTGTCGCTGATCTACTCGCTGGAGCGTAAGTACGGCGATAGCGAAGCGGCCGTGATTGCCTACGGCGAGGGGGCCGCGGCCGAGGCGGAGCGGCTGCGTGCGCTGGAGGCGTCTCGCGAGACCCGCCAGGCGGAGGCAGCGCGGCTTCTGGTCGAGGTGGCGTCGGCCGGGAGGGAGTTGTCGAGCGGCCGAGCCGCCGCCGCCGGGAGGCTCTCGCAAGCGGTCGAGGGCGCCCTCGGCGGGTTGGGATTCCGCCACACGGCGTTTACGGTGGCGGTTGGGCGTCACCTCGCCGGGCCGGCGGAGCCATCCGTTGACCTGGGGGAGGGGCGGGTCGCCTTCGACGCCAGCGGTTTGGATTCCGTTGCGTTCCTGATCGCTCCCAATCCCGGCGAGCCGGCTCGACCGCTCGCCCGCATCGCCTCCGGAGGGGAGCTGTCGCGCGTCGCGCTGGCTATCAAACAGATCCTCGCCCAGGCTGACCACACGCCCACGCTCGTATTCGACGAGATAGACACCGGCATCGGCGGCCGCAGCGCCGAGCCCGTGGGCCGCTCCCTGTGGGAGCTTGCGCGGACGCATCAGGTTCTGTGTGTGACGCACCTTGGCCAGATCGCCGCCTATGCGGACGCGCAGTTTCGCATCGAGAAGCATCAGCGCGAGGGACGCACGGTCACCGGCGTGCGGCGCGTGGTGGGCGCCGAGCGCGTCGACGAGCTCGCCCAGATGCTGGCTGGTGCCGAAGGCGGCGTCGCGGCCCGGGCGAGTGCGGAGGAGCTGCTGGAGCGGGCGGAGGTCTGGCGTCGGACGGCTCGGGGGAGATGACGTGGGTGGTGGGGTGCAAGGCGGTTCAGCGGCGCACCCGGATCGCCTGACGCAGACGATCGACGGTTTCCTGACGTATCTGCGCGTCGAGCGCGGCCTGTCGGATGCCACGCTGCGCGCGTATCGGGCGGATTTGTTGGATTTCGCGGCGAGTCGCGGTGCCTCCGGCGCCTGGGACACCTCGGCCGAGACGCCGATCCACTACCTGAGCATGCTCGCCGCGCCCGGCCGCGGCCGGCGACCGGCCCTTCGCCCAACGACGCTTCGGCGGCGTGCCGCCTCGCTGCGCGGCTTCTATCGGTTCTGCTACGCGGAGGGCTCGATCGAAACGGACCTGGCAGGCCGGTTTGATCTGCCTCGTCAGCCCCGCCTTCTCCCAGATGTGCTGACAATCGATGAGGTGGACCGGCTCCTGCAGGTCCGAAGCGACGACTCCGCGACGGGCACTCGAGATCGCGCCCTGCTCGAACTGCTCTACGCGTCGGGCCTGCGAGTGTCCGAGGCTGTCGGATTGGACCGCGACGATATCGACCTGAACGTCGCCCTGGTACGAGTTATCGGCAAGGGCGACCGAGAGCGACAGGTGCCCGTCGGTGAGGTGGCCGTCGCCTGGCTGTCACGCTACGTGGCGGAGGTCCGGCCCGGCTGGCTTGGCAAGTGGCACGGCGATGGTCGGCACGGCGGCCCGCTCTTCCTGTCCGTGCGGGGCGAGCGATTCGACAGACGTCGGGCCTGGGAGATGATGGTCGCGGCGGCTCGGGCGGCGGGGTTGAAGGAAGGGATCAGCCCCCACACGCTGCGCCATTCGTTTGCCACGCACCTCCTTGAGGGCGGCGCCGACCTGCGCGTCGTTCAGGAGTTGCTCGGACATGCGAGCATCAACACAACACAGTTGTACACGCATCTGACTGGCGAACGGATTAAAGACGTATATGCTCGTGCCCATCCACGGGCTTGACGAGTTGGAGATGCCTGCAGGTGGACGGGCGCCGAAGGAGACGAGGATGAGCTACGCGGAATCTTTGCTGGCCAGGGACGAGCAGATCCTGTATCGGGCACGACAGCACTGGCTTGCGCCTGTGTCGGACAGCCTCAAGCCTATCGTGTTGGTCCTGGTCGGCCTGTTGTTGTTGTTTGTTGAGCTGCATTTTGGTTGGACCGGCGCATTGTTGGCGGTCCCTGCGGTCGTCCTTTTGGTCGGCGTGATCTGGATCGTCATCGTGGTCCTCTCCTGGCGCGCCGAGGAGTACGTGATCACGACTCGCCGGGTCCTCAAGGTCGAGGGCCTTCTGGACAAGAAGAGCGGCGACAGCTCGCTCGACAAGATCAACGACGCCGTTCTCAAGCAGGGCCTCCTGGCTCGCATGCTTCGCTACGGCGACCTGGAGGTTCTGACCGCGAACGAAGACGCCATCGATCGCTACGAGATGCTCGCTCACGTGGTCGACTTCAAGAAGGCGATGCTCAACGCCAAGAACCAGCTGGAAGATGGCTATCGCGGGCCCGGCGCTCCGGCCCCCGCTCCAGTTGCTGCCGCAGCCAGGGCATCGATCTCCGACGACGTACCCGCCACGCTCGCGAAGCTGGCCGACCTGCGCGACAAGGGCGCCATAACGCCGGCCGAATACGAGCAGAAGAAGGCCGAGCTGCTGGGTCGCATCTAGCCGCTGTCCCGTCTGGCGGACGCCGCTCTTCTGCGGTGCCTGCCGCGTCGGCCACGCAGGGAATCGAGGGTTCAGTTGAATTCGGAGTATCTGTCTGAGGCAGTCATCTGGATCGGCATGTTCCTGCTCGTCAGCGGGCCGGTCCACGAATGCGCTCATGCGTTCACGGCCTGGAAGCTCGGCGATGGCACGGCCAAGCTCTTCGGGCGCGTTTCCCTCGATCCCTTCAGACATTTCGACCCAATCGGTGGGACCTTGTTGATCGTGAGCGTGATGCTCGGGGCCCTGGCGGGCTCTCCCATCGGGTTCGGCTGGGCTAAGCCAACGCCCGTCAACCCCTACAACCTGCGGGGCCGCTACGCGGACACCATGGTCGCCGTGGCCGGTCCGCTTTCGAATCTGGCGCTGGCCTGCATCTGCGCCATCGCCTTTCGGATCCTCTACTCGAATGGGATCGACCCCGACAACACCTCAGCGGCGAACATGGTGCAGCTCGTTTTTGCCACGGGCATTGAGCTGAACGTCGTGTTGATGCTCTTCAATCTGATCCCGATCGCGCCTCTCGACGGCTCGCACGTTCTATTCGACTTCCTCGACCCACGGACGGCCAACGATGTGCGGAACTTCATGAACCAGTACGGGATGATGCTGCTGATCCTGGTCGTTCTGGTCGCCTGGCGGGTCATCCTCCCGGTGCTGGTCCCGATCGTGAACTTCCTGGCCGGCGTCCAGCTTCTGGCCTATTAGTCGTGGACGTTGGCTGAGGGTTGGTGGTCCGTCCGGATTCGCAGGACCTGGTCGTATTTCCACGCCAGGGTGAGTGCGGGCGAGCGGATCGAGTTGAGTGGCTGGTTGACGCCGGCACAGCTCGCGCTCTTCGATGCCATGCACGTGGCCGATCGGCGCCATGGACTTGATGTCGTTGCCGACTTGCGGGCGGCGGGTGCGGTCGACCTCGATCTGTTGCTCGCAGGCTTGCTACACGACTGCGGTAAGGGCCGCCGCGTGCGGTTGGCCCATCGCATGGCCTGGTCGGTGGGGCAGCGTTACGGGGCCTGGATGTGGCGTGCCACCGGCCACCTGCCGACGTTTCGAACTGGACTGGCCGGACTGCATGACCATGCGAGGCGTTCGGCGGAGCTGGCCGCGGGGGCCGGTTGCACTGCCAGAACGGTCGAGTTGATACGGAATCAGGAGGCACCCACGGAAGACGCCGGACGGCTGCTTCTAGCTGCCGATGAGGCCAACTGATGAGGCCGGTGACCGCCGCGACGGGCGGCTCGCGATCGGCCGGCCGCATGGGAGCGCTGCCACGGCCGGGCGCCACGGCCGAGGTGGATTTCGCCACGGGGCCGGCCGAGAGGGTCACTCACGTCCGGGTGGAGGCCTTCGACGGCCCGCTGGCGCTTCTCCTGGCGCTCATTGAGGCCCGCCAACTCGATGTGCTCACCGTGCCGCTCGGCGGGCTCGCCGAGGCGTTCCTGGAGGCCCTATCCACGCTGGACGGAGATCGTCTGGGGAGCGTGTCCGCCTTTGTGGCCGTTGCCGCTCAGCTCATCCTGATCAAGAGCAGGGCGATGCTGCCCCGGCCGCCCAGGTCGGCGGCCATTCCCCTCGGCGACGAGCCGGACCCTGAGGCCGAGCTGCGGGCCAGGCTCATCGAGTATCGCCGGTTTCGGGCGGCCGGCCTCGCCCTTGGCGAGGGCCTGGACGGCCGCCGCCTCTTCAGACGAGACGCCGAGGTTGCGGCGGGCGCGGGTCGTGCCGGAGCGCGACCGCTAGAGCGGCCGCCGATGCGGGTGAGCGTTCTGGCGCTGGCCCTGGCACGCCTGGCAATTGTCGTTCCGGCGACCCAGCCACCCGCCGAGATCGTGGGCAGGATGATTACGCTGGCCGAGCGGACGGCGGTCATCAGGGCGGCGCTGAGCGGCTCGGACACCGTCGTTCTTCAGGAGCTTCTGGGGGGTATGCACGATCGGGTCGTCGCCGCGGTTACATTTCTGGCGATGCTCGAGCTGTGCAAGCGCCGCGAGATCACGTTGGAGCAGGCCGAGCCGTGGGGGCCTATCGTTGCCCGCCGGGTGACCGAACGAGTCGAACGCGAGTCGGAGATAGACGAGAGCCTGGAGTCTTTCGCGTGAGCGAGGAAATGGAGAAAGGCCTGATTCTGGGCGAGTTCGCCGCGGCGCAGGCTCGTGGTGGCGACGAGAGCGCGGCCGCGCTCTCGAAAGTCGCCAGGGGCGAAAGTAACGGCGACGATGACCCCACGCCCGAGATCACCGTGGCAATAGACGATCCGTCGCCCGGAGAGTTGACCGAGGCGCAGCTGGAGGCGCTCCTGTTCGTGGCCGAGAAGCCGCTTACGCGAGCCGAGATCGCGCAGCTCGCGGGCGTGGACCGAGAAACCGTGGACGCTCGAATCGGCGACTTGCAAGTCAGCCTGGTGGAGAGTGGCATCAGGCTGGTGGAGTCGGGCGAGCGAGTAGAGCTCGCGACATCTCCCGATGCGGGCAGGTTGATAGCCCGGTACGTCGGCGTTGATGCGCCGAGACTGTCGACGCCTTCTCTGGAGACGCTGGCCGTCGTGGCGTATCGCCAGCCCTGCACCCGCGCCATGATCGAGCACATCCGGGGCGTCGACTCGGACTACACGCTTCGGACGCTGGTGCACCGCCGTCTCGTCGTAGAGCTGGGCCGTTCCGAGGCCCCCGGACGGCCGATCCTGTTCGGTACCGGCTTCGACTTTCTCGAGCGGTTCGGACTGACCAGCTTGGACCAGCTGCCCCCGCTCGAGTCGGACGTCGCCGCACGGCTCTTCGCCGACGCCTCGGCCGCCGACGATGGCCGTTCGGAGGTCGACCGGTGACGCGCGAGCGGATCCAGAAGGTGATCGCAGCGGCGGGCCTCGCCTCGCGGCGAGGCGGCGAGGATCTGGTTCGGGCCGGGAGAGTCACAGTGGACGGCCGNNGCGGCAGTGGCGCCGCGGTCCTACTGGGTCCTGAACAAACCGACGGGGGTGGTCTCGACAGTGCGCGATCGGCACGCCGAGCGAACCGTGATGGAGTTTCTGCCGCCTGAAGTTCGCAAAGGCAGTCGCCTCTACCCGATCGGCCGCCTGGACGAGGAATCGGAGGGACTCCTGCTCTTCACCGACGACGGAGCCTGGGCCGAGTTGATGCTGCATCCTCGGTACGGCGTGGAGCGCGAGTACATGGTCGGTCTGGACAGATCGGTGACGAAGGTTCAGAAGGCGGCGCTCCGGAATGGCGTCGAGCTCGAGGAGGGCGTGGCGCGCTTCGACCATCTCGACGACGTTACTCCGGCGCAGGTGCGGAATTTGATGGCCATTCTCAGCCCTCCACACCCCGAGCTGCGCTGGTATCGGGTCGTCCTGGCGCAGGGCTGGAAGCGCCAGATCCGGCGGATGTTCGACGCTGTGGGGATGCCCGTTCGGCGGCTGGTCCGAGTCAGAGTGGGAACCCTGAAGCTGACCGACCTGCGAGCCGGCGAGGCGCGACGTCTGACCCACCCCGAAGTCACCTTACTGGCCTCGTGCGCGCGATTGAAGATGAGCGCGCGGCCTCAGACGCCCTCAACGACCGCGGATTCGGATTCCGGTGCCGGCGCGCCGAGCTAGCCGCGGTCCGGCCCTGCCCGTATTCAGTCGTGGCGATAGCTCGGCCACGGTATCCTGCGAGCCGTGACCGCCGATCGTAAGTCCCACTCATCGCCCGCGGCACGCGGCGGGCTCGTCGTAGCCATCGACGGACCCAGCTCGAGCGGCAAGAGCACCGTTGGGACCGAGGTTGCGAGCCGTCTTCGATACCGCTTCTGCGACACGGGACTGCTCTACCGGGCGATTGCGTGGCTGGCGCTCGAACGCCGCGTCGCTCCCACCGACGTCGCCGGTCTCGTGCCGCTGGCGGCGGAGATCAGGCTCGTTGCCGACTCGCGCGGGCGGCTGCGCCGTGTGGAAGCCGATGGCCGCGACGTGACGGTCGAGGTTCGCAGCGCGGTCGTGGATCGGGCCGTGTCCGACTACTCGAAAGTGCCGGAGTTGCGCGTCGCGCTCGTGTCCAGGCAGCGGGCAATCGCTGCAGAGGGCGGCATCATCATGGCCGGCCGGGACATCGGGACGGTCATATTGCCGAACGCCGACGTGAAGATCTTCTTGAGTGCGTCGCCCGAGGAGCGGGCTCGAAGGCGAGCGGCGCAGAGGAAGACCACCGAGGAGGGCGAGGCCGAGCAGATCCTGGACGAGCTGCGTCGTCGCGACGCCATCGACTCCAGCCGCGAGATCGCGCCCCTTCGCCCTGCCCCGGACGCCCTCCTCGTCAACACGGATGGCAACACCTTCGACCAGACCGTCGCGATGGTCGTAAGTGCAATCCGCAGCGCGGAAGGCGGCGCCGGTGGCCGGTAGCAAGAGGAGACTCCCGTTCTTCCCGTGGTTCTCGGGTGCCGTGCTGCGTCTCGCGGCAGCCTGCACGACGCGAGTCAAGGTGGAGGGGCTGGAGAACATTCCGGAGTCGGGCCCCGCTCTGCTGGTCTGCAATCACTGCTCGAACGCGGACGGCATGCTGTTGATGGCCTACATCGTTCCGGCCATGGGCCGGCCGATGGGCTGGCTGGGCAAGGAGGAGGCACTGCGCTGGCCGCTATTCGGCTGGGGCATGCGCCAGAACGGCGTCTTCGGAGTGCGGCGCGGGGCCGGCGATTTGGAGGCGTTCAAGATGGCCAAGTCCGTCCTCGACGCGGGCCGCGTGCTCGCGATCTTCCCCGAGGGAACTCGCTCGCCGAGCGGGGCGCTCCAGGAGGTCAAGGAAGGCGCCACCTTGCTGGCCGTCCGGAGCGGCGCTCCGATCCTGCCGATCGGCATCGTCGGTTCGGGCCGCTTCTGGCCGAAGGGAAAGCTGCTGCCTCGTCCGGGCCGGCGGATGAGCGTAAGAGTAGGGGAGACGTTCACGCTCTTGCTGCCGAAAGGCGGCGACCGCCACGAGTCGCTGCGGCTGGCCACTGCCGAACTGATGCGCCATGTCGCCGAGCTGCTGCCCCCCGAGCAGCGGGGCTTCTACGCCGGGACGGTCGAGCCGGGCAGCCGTCCGTGATCGTCTCCCGTGTGATACTGAAGCGAAATGGGTAACGTTCGAGAGGTCCGGATCGCGCGGCGCACCGGGTTCTGCTATGGGGTGCGTGAAGCGATCGACAAGGCCAAGGAAGCTGCCGCGGCCGGCAAGCGGACGCACACGCTCGGCCAGGTGGTTCACAACGAGGGCGTCATCGCCCAACTCCAGGCCCAGGGCATCTACACGGTCGACACGCTCGACCAGGTCAACGAGGGGGCGGCGGTGGTCATCCGAGCCCATGGCGTTCGACCCGACGTGCTGGCCAGGGCGGAGGCGCGGGACCTGGACGTGATCGATGGCACCTGCACCTGGGTGATCCAGGAACAACGCGAGATCACGCGTCTTGTGGACGAGGGCTACACGATCGTGCTGCTCGGCACGCCGCGTCACCCCGAGGTCGTCGGGCTTCTCGGCTTTGCCCCGGACGCGATCGTCGTCGATGAGGAAGATGACTGGGATGTCATCCCTCGGCGCAAGAAGATGGCGCTCCTGAGCCAGAGCACGCAGCCGCCCTGGAAATTCGAGAAGCTGGCCGCGTTCATGGTTGGCCGATGCCACGAGCTGAAGATCGTCAACACCGTCTGCCCGGTCACGATCCGCCGCCAGGAGGACACGATCGACGCCGCTCGAGGGGTCGATCTGATGGTTGTCGTAGGCGGGCGATCGAGTGCGAACACCAAGGAGCTGACCCGCCTGTGCGGAATCGTCGGCACGAGGGCGATCCAGATCGAGTCCGAGGAGGACCTGACCGACCCGGCAGTCTTCGCCGGCGCCGAGGTGGTCGGGGTCACGGGCGGGACGTCAACTCCGATCGAGGATCTGCGCTGCGTGGCGGAGCGAATCCTTAGGGTGGCGGGCACTTCGGAGGCCGCGGCGCGGGCCGAGGAACTCGCAACAGCGGCCCTGGCGGCGGCCGCGACTCCCGCCGGCCGGACCACGTCGCTGCCTGAGATCCTGGCCGGATAGGGTTGCTCCCAGGGGGCGCCGGTGCCTCGCGACTGCGATCGGCCATAATCCACGGGTGACCCCACTTCCCATTGTTGCCGTGGTCGGACGGCCGAACGTCGGCAAGAGCACGCTCTTCAACCGAATCGTCGGGCACCGCGCGGCCATCGTCGAGGACCGGGCCCGCACAACGCGGGATCGAATCTATGGCGACGCCGACTGGAACGGCCGCCGCTTCATCATCGTGGACACGGGCGGGCTCGAGATCCACCCCGGCGATCCGATCGAGGAGAAGGTCCAGGAGCAGGCCCGACTGGCCATCGGCGAGGCCGACGTCATCGTCTTCGTCGTTGACTCGATTGCGGGCGTGACGCCGGCAGACCTCGAAGCGTCCGACCTGCTTCGCACCGCCAGGGCGCCGGTTCTCGTCGCCGCTAACAAGGCCGACAACGACAAGCGGGAGCTGGAGGCGGCCGAGTTCTACTCCCTGGGCTGGGAGGAGACGTACCCGCTCAGCGCGGCTCATGGCCGCGGAGTGGCGGACCTGCTGGACGCGATCGTATGGTCCCTGCCGCCGGAGAGCGCGGAGGAGATCGCCCGCAAGCGCCGCCAGGCGGAGGCGGACGAATGGGCGAGCGACATGGCCGCCGGGCGGCTGTCGCACGTTCTCGAGGGAGACGCCGAGGCAATCGAGCTGACAGCGGACGGCGGATCGGACCTGCCGCTAGCCTTCGAGGAGGAGTCGCAGTCCGTCTCGATCGCTCTGGTCGGACGACCCAATGTCGGCAAGTCCAGCCTGCTCAACTCCCTGCTCGGAGAGGACAGGGCCATAGTCAGCGAGATCCCCGGTACCACCCGCGACGCCATCGACACCCATCTGACGTGGGGTCGCACCGACATCGTCCTGATCGACACGGCCGGCATCAAACGGCCCGGCAAGGTGGCCAGCGGACAGGCCGCCGAGCGCTACTCGACGCTGCGCGCTCTCAAGGCCGTGGAACGCGCCGACGTCGCCGTCCTAGTCGTCGATGCCTTCGAGGGACTGACCGCCCAGGATGCCCATGTGGCCGGCTTTGTCGCCGAGGAGGGCCGCGGCCTCGTCATCGCCCTGAACAAGTGGGACCTGGTGGTCGAGAAGACGGGTCGCACGTTCGACGAGTACGTCGACGCCATGCGCGGCGAGGTTCCGTTCCTGGACTTCGCTCCGTTTGTGTCGATCAGTGCCAAGACCGGCCAGCGCGTCGGGCACGTCCTGGAGCTGGCGGTGGACGTGTGGGGTGAGCGTCGCAAGCGCATCCCGACGCCGGAGCTCAACCGCATCATCGGGGCCGCGACGCTCCGCCAGGCGCCCCCGGCCGGCAAGCTCGGCCCGCCCAAGATCTTCTACACGACCCAGGTCGCAGTTGCGCCGCCGACGTTCGTCTTCTTCGCTCGCCACGCCAATCAAGTCCATTTCAGCTATCGGCGCTTCCTGGAGAATCAGCTCCGAGCCGAGTTCGGCTTCGATGGAACGCCAATTCGGCTCATCTTCCGGGAGCGGGCAAGCGGCCGGGCTGTCGGGTCCGACGGACGGGGCAGGGGAGGGCACGGCGTTTCGAGGCCGCGGACTGCCACGGCCGGCCGATCCGGCAGGTCTGGCAGCGGCACCGGGCCGGTCGGCAAGCAGGCACGCAAGGGCACCAGCACCTCGAAGCGGAGCCCGAGCGGCCGCCGGAATCCTCAGCACTAGCCGAGGCCTCGGCCGCAACGAGACTGTCGCACCATCGTCGGTGAGTGGCGGTGTATCCTGTCGGACGTCGGGGCGTGGCGCAGCCTGGTAGCGCACCTGAATGGGGTTCAGGAGGCCGAGCGTTCGAATCGCTCCGCCCCGACCATCCTCCCAGCACGAAGCGGCCCGATTGGGCCGTGCGACAGGGTCACCGTCGCGGGCTTGTAGCCGTTTCTTCGAGACTTCCAGGCTGAAGAAGGCGGCGCCGTCGGAACGACGGTCGGCTTCAGGGGCCCGCCCTGCCGACCGAGGGTACAATCCCGAACCACCACCGGTCCGCGGTCGCGGCCCGCGTGTTCCATTCCCCGGACGAGTGACAGATGATCCCCGAAAGCACCGATGCGCCGACCGGCGGCCCGACTGGGCTGGCAGACCTTGATCCCGCGCAACTATCCGGTCTCAACGACATGGATCCGGAGGCCTTCCGAGCGTCCGCTCACCTGGCGGTCGACATCATGGCCGACTATCTCGAGGGCATCGCGGACAGACCGGTCTTCCCGGA
This sequence comes from Chloroflexota bacterium, assembly GCA_003165675.1. Classification (GTDB taxonomy): domain Bacteria; phylum Chloroflexota; class Limnocylindria; order Limnocylindrales; family CSP1-4; genus Fen-1039. The sequence continues at coordinate 5,199 of PMNU01000106.1, read as the reverse complement.
GGTCGAGCCGGGCTCGCTCAGGCCTCTCTTCACGCAAACGCCGCCCGAGTCGCCGGAGCCGATTGGGGAGATTCTGGCCGACTACAGGCGCCTGTTCGAACCGAACGTCACCCACTGGCAACACCCGCGATTCCTGGCGTATTTCGGCAGCTCGGCGTCCGGGCCGGGAATCATCGGCGAGATGCTGACCGCCGCGCTGAACTCGAACGTGATGCTGTGGCGGACGAGTCCGATCGGGACGGAACTCGAGCAGGTCGTCGTCGACTGGATCCGCCAGGCGCTTGGCCTTCCCGACAGCTTCGACGGGTTGATCACCGACACCGCCTCCACCTCCTCGATGCTGGCGCTGGCCGCGGCGCGCCAGGCCGCCGGCATCGATGCCGCGGCGGAGGGCCTGCCGGGGCGCAGGGACGTCCCGCGACTGCGCGTCTATGCGTCGGAGGAGGCCCATTCATCGATCGAGAAGGCCTGCATGACCCTTGGACTGGGCCGATCGGGGTTGAAGAAGATCCCCACCAACGAGCGCTTCGAGCTGCGCCTCGACGCCCTTGAGGAGGCGATCGCGGCCGACCGGAAGGCCGGCGTACTGCCCATCGCGCTGGTGGGCACGATCGGTACCACCTCTACCACGTCGCGCGATCCTATCGCCGGAATGGCCCAGATCGCCCGCCGTGAAGGCCTGTGGCTCCACGTAGACGCCGCATACGCCGGCGTCGTCGCCATCATCCCGGAGTTGCGCGGCTCGTTCGAGGGCTGGGAAGAGGCCGACTCGATCGTCACGAACGCCCACAAGTGGTGGTACGCGCCCATCGACGCCTCGATCCTGCTGACGCGGAAGATGCCCGTCCTGCGCGACGCGTTCAGCCTTGTTCCGGAGTACCTGCGGACCCTGGATCGCGGGGGGCCTATTCGCGACTACAACGAGTACACGCCAACCCTGGGGCGGCGCCTGAGGGCTCTGAAGCTGTGGATGCACCTGCGCTATTTCGGCCTGGAGGGCCTGCGCCGGCGCGTCTCGCACAACCTGGAGATGGCCGCGCGGCTGGCCGGCTGGATCGATGCCGACCCGGACTTCGAGCGGATGGCTCCGGTGCCGTTCTCTACGGTCTGCTTCCGGTACAGGCCGGCTGCCCTGGCTGGACGCGAGGGCGAGCCTGCGGCGGCAAAACGGCTGGAAGACATCAACGTGCGGCTCATGGCCGCGATCAACCGGACGGGCGAGGCGTTCCTGTCGCACACCAAGCTCAACGGCCGCTTCGTGATCCGGGTTGCGATTTCCAACCTTCGAACCGAGGACTCGGATCTCGAAATGGTCTGGCGCATCGTCCGGCGCGAGGCGGCCGCGCTGATCGCATCGGACTGAGCGGCGCCAGCATCGGGGCGAGACCGGGCTCGGGGCCCGAGGCGGTACGATGGCGGGGTGAACGCTCTCCTCGCAGAACGAGTGGCGGCGGTCGCGACGGGCGTGACCACGCCCTGCGTAATCGTCGCCGTCGCCGTGCTGCTGTTCCTCAATCCGATCTGGGTCGGCTTTGACCAGGACCGCAGCGACGTCGCGGGGCTCACCGGCTATACGCCGGCGCAGGTTCGGGCGGTAACGGGCAGCATCCTGTCCGATCTGGTCTTCGGACCACCCAACTTCGACGTGACCTTGCCCGGAGCCTCAGCCCCGGTTCTGGACGCGAGCGAGCGGAGCCACATGGCGGATGTCCGTAAGGTCCTGCTGGAGCTGGGGATATTCGCGCTGATCGCGGCGGTTCTGCTGGCAGTCGTCGGCGTCGAGGGCCGCGGGCGGCGCTCGCTGTGGCGGGCCGCGGCCGCCGGAGCGCGGGTGCTCACGGTCGGCGTGATCGTCGTCGGCGCGGCCTTCGCCCTGTTCTTCGACCGGGCCTTTGAGTTGTTCCACGAGATCTTCTTCGCGCCGGGGACCTACATGTTCGACCCGCGAACGGAGAAGCTCGTGCAGCTCTTCCCCGATCAGTTCTGGTCGGAGACGAGCGTGGCGATTGCTGCTGCCGTGCTCGTTCTGGCGGTGGCTGTGGCAGTGGTCGCGGGGCGACTTGGGAGCGAGTCCGTCGGGATGCCCGGTGCGCCCGTGACTGGGGTGCCACGGTGAGCGGCCTGACCCTCGGTCGCGTCTTCGGCACCGAGGTTCGGGCGCACTGGACCTGGGTCCTCATCCTGGCGTTCATTGCCGTCGTGTTCGCAGTTGACCTGACCGACGGCACGGCGGCGGCCTGGTCCGCGCCGCTGGCTTGGGGTACCTCGATCGTCACCGCCTCCCTCGTGTTCTTCTCGGCCACCGCTCACGAACTGGCTCACGTGAAGGTCGCTCGCCGATATGGAGGGCAGATTCCCGTGCTGGTGGTGCAGCTTCTCGGCGGCTCGTACATCGCGGAAGTGAAGCCCAGGACCGCCGGCGAGGAGCTTCGGATCGCGATAGCGGGTTCGGCGCTCAGCTTCGCACTGGCCGTCGCCTTCGGTGCCGTCGGATGCCTCCTCGCCTTCGGGCCGGTCGACATGGACAGCGCCCCGCAGTGGCTGCAGGCGGTCGAGTTCGTAACATTCATGGTGGCGGTCTTCAACGTCTTCCTGGGCCTGGTGAACCTCGTGCCAGGCTATCCGCTTGACGGAGCTCGAGTCCTTCACGCGCTGGTGTGGCAGAGAACGGGCCAGGAGCCCTTGGCTACGGCCGCGGCCATCCGGGTCGGCCGCTATGTCGGGATATCCCTGATCGCCGCCGGCGCGCTGTCCCTGCTCTTTGCCGATGCAGTGACGGGTCTATGCCTGGTCATTGCGGGCTGGCTGGTGATTGGGTCGAGCCGGCTTCTCGACCGTCGGAGCGTGCTGCAGAGCCTCGTTGCCGGGCTCCGCGTCAGCGACGCGGAGGATGACGCCCCGGCTCGCGTTCCGCCGCAACTCACGCTGGACGTGTTCGCGGCCGAGTACCTGGGCGAGCGCCTTGGCGCCGCGGCCCTGGTCGAGCGGGGTTCGGAGCTGCTCGGCCTGATCGGGACTGCCCAGATCCGCCGAGTTCCGCGTCGCGTCTGGACCAGGACCCGAACCGAGCAGGCCATGGTCCCGATATCGAAAGTGCCAACGTTGAGGGCCGAAACGGATCTCTGGTCCGGCCTCGAAGTGTTGGAGCGTACGGGCCTGGACGCGCTCTTCGTAGGCGCCGGTGAAGCTGGCACGGCCTTGATGACACGCCGCCAGGCGGCCAAGCTCGTTCATGAGAAGGCGGAGGCGCGGCAGCGCGATCTCATCGCCCTCGGTCAGCTCAGGAAGGGTCGGTTTCGAAGACGTTGAGTCCCGAGTGGAGGCACGCTGGCTATGTCGCCCGAAGGTAAGCCTGGTGAGGGCGGGGTCTTTGACGAAGGCACCCGTGCCGAGCGTCGTCGATCCAGCCACTTCCAGCGAACGAGGAGGCCGCGCATGGCCGAAGTGACAGACGTTCCCGCGATCGCGCGTCGAGCGGTGGCAGAGGCGGAAGTGGGCATGACGCAGGAGACGCTCAGCGCCATCGTTGACGGCACGGCTCCAAAGGGCGACGTCCTGAGCGTCGCCGAGCTGGCCGGCATAATGGCCGGGAAGCGAACCTTCGAGTTGATTCCCCTCGCGCACGTCGCGGCGCTCAGTCAGCTGGTGGTCAACGCCGTGCCCGAGCGAGCCGCGAGCGCAGTCCGAATTCGGGTCGAGACCGCCGCCGTCGGATCCACGGGCGTGGAGATGGAAGCGCTGACGGCGGCCGCGGTAGCCGCGCTGACGGTGTACGACATGGTCCGCGGAATCGAGCCGGGCGCCGTCGTGCGATCGGTCAGGCTCGTGTCGAGCTCCGCCGACGGATTCGAGGAGTGGCGGCGCCCGGCCGCACCCCCGGATTCAGGGCGGCCGCCGAAGGGCGTCCGGGTTGCCGGGCGCATCGTCCCGTCGGGCCCAGGCGGCGGGCCACCGTTCAGACCGGCGCCTCGGAAGCGGGCGCCTTAGCGGTCCTACCTCGCCGAGCGCTCGTTGAGTCGCTAGAGTTGGTCATGGTTACGCGGAGGAGACTCCAGTGGACGATTCCATCGCGCAGTCGCGACCGCCGTTCGACTGATAAGGGCCGAGGTAACTTGCGGTGTCGACCGACGTCCTGTTGCCCCTCATCGTCTCCATCGGCCTGGGATTTCTGCTACTCCTGCTGCTCTGGCGCGTGTTCGTCGTTGGCGGCGAGCTGCGGCGAGATGCGCAGCAGGGTCGAGCCGCGCTCGATATCGCCCGGCGAGCCGAAACGTCGCTGCGGGAGCTGTCGGCGATCGTAGACGAGCTCCGACGAGGCAAGGCCGGTCCGGAGGCCAGCGGGGCCAGCCTGAGAGCCTCCGCCGAGGCGCTGCGCCGCTATGCCGAGGAGGCGGAGGTCGTGGACGGCCACGTGCCCCACGCCGACGGCGCCGGGCTGCGTGCGGAGATCGAGCGCGCTCAGCGGGCCATCGATCTGATCGAGCACGGCCGCGGGCTCCTCCTCGACTCGGAGGGCGAGCACGTGTCCGAGGGCGAGACTTCCATCAAACGCGGCTACCTTAACCTGCTCCATGCGCGCGATGCGATCAGGACCCGGGCCGAGGAGATTGCCGCTGCCGTGGCTGCGCCGGCGCGCGACAAATCCAGGCCGCGGGGCCGCTGAGGCAAGCCACGGGGTTGAGGCAGGCCTCGGGCACGGACGCCCGACCGGCGCTTGTCGACCGGGGCGCTCGGCGGGCGGTGCTATCCTCGCGGTCAGCGACTGGCACGTGCGGAAAAGGGGCAGATCTATGCGTTGTCCGCGGTGCGGCGAACGGGAGACGCGAGTCGTAGATTCCCGCGACCTCGATGAGGCCAGCATTCGACGGCGCCGCGAATGTGAGACGTGCGGGGCCCGCTTCACGACCTACGAACGCATTGAGGCGCCGCGACTGATCGTCGTCAAGCGCGACGGTTCTCGCCAGGAGTTCGACCGCGAGAAGCTGCTGTCGGGCTTTCGGAAGGCGTTGACTCGGAGGCCGCTTCCTGAGGATGCCGCGGAACAGACGGCGGACCAGATCGAGGCCGTGCTGCGTGCGGGCGGCGCCACTGAGGTGGATTCGTCGGAGATCGGCAGGCTGGCGATGGACAAGCTGCGCGCCCTCGATCAGATTGCGTACATCCGCTTCGCCAGCGTCTACCAAAGCTTCGAGGACATCG
>PMNU01000091.1:2957-6655 GCA_003165675.1 Chloroflexota bacterium | reverse complement strand
AACAGCGCCGGCGAGTCGACCCAGGTGCCCGCGCCCAGCGCCACGCAAGCGGCCGATCAGGAACCGCCCGCGCCCACCAGCTTCACCGCCACGCGGCACTCGGGTTCCGTTCCTTGTCCCAGCGCCGCGGCCGACTCGTGCTCCCAGACCGACCTCGCCTGGCAGTCCACGGCCGACGCGAGCACGTGGTTCAGGGTCTACGAAGCGGGCACGGGTGAGGGCCCCGACACCTGCACCGACGTCCAGGGCGAGACGCAGCTCGTGCTGGAGACCAAGCCCGGCGTCAGGAGCGCCCAGCTCTTCGCCGAGATGGCCGTCGGCGGCGGCGAGGCCTGCTACTGGATAACGGCCGTGAACAGCGCCGGCGAGTCGACGCTGGCTCCCGCCGCGGGCCAGTAGTCGTTCACATCCTGGCAACTCCCCTTGCGGCAACCGCCGCTACTCGCGATCATGAGGTTACCTCCGGCCGGTCCGGCTCCAGCCTGGCACCTTCTGGCGGGAAGCGGCACAAGGAGTCCTGCAATGGACGATGCGATCCGGCACGGGATCGAGGCGCGGAAGGATTGGAGCGCCTACTACACGGTTGCGCAGGGATTTGACACGACGTACCACAACCGGCCCGACTGCGTGGACGGGTCGCGGATCGAGGACGAGGACCTTCGAGCGGGCACCGACGACCGGCCGCTGTGCGACAAGTGCCGGAACTCTCAGAGGGCAGCGACCTAGGTTGCCGTCTGCGACGCGCATGCTTCCGCCGCGATGTCCGATCCCGACCGACCCCTGAGGATCCTCGTCGTCGATGACCACGAGGTCGTACGTCGTGGGCTCATCGCATTCCTCAACGGGCACGGGCAGTTCGAGGTGGTTGCCGAGGCCGGCACCGGCGCGGAGGCCATCTCACAGACACGGAGGTTCGTCCCGGATCTCATCCTGATGGATGTCCGCCTGCCGGACGCATCTGGCATCGAGACCTGTCGATTGGTGCGGGACGAGTTCCCGGCCATGCCCGTCGTCTTCCTGACGAGTTCGCCCGACGAGGTTGACGTCTTTGCCGCCATCGTCGCCGGAGCGCGCGGCTACGTGCTCAAACAGACGCGGTCGGCGGAGCTCGTTCGCACGCTCGAGGCGGTCGGGCGCGGCGACTCGTTGCTCGACCCGCGGATCACGGGCATGGTCCTGGAGCGCATTCGGCGCATGGCGAGCGGAACCGACTCGGACGACGCCCCCGACCTGACCGCACGCGAACGGGAGATCCTGCCGCTCATCGCCGCGGGCCAGACCAACAAGGAGATTGCCGCCGCGGTCTTCCTCTCGGACAAGACGGTCAAGAACTACGTCAGCTCGATCCTCGCGAAGCTGGGCCTCGACCGGCGGACGCAGGTTCCCTCTTTCGTTGCCCAGCACGACCCGCAGCCGCCCGAGGGCTAGCGCACCTGCGGCGGCGGCAGCTGGCCCGGAGCCCTTCGGGGGCTGACCGGAGGCTGCTTCGGCCAGGGGCGTGGCGGCGGTCGGCGTGGCCGTCGTCGAAGCGGCCTCCGGCCCTACCTGGTCATGCGCCTCTCGAAGTCTCGCTGCTCCTGGACGGTCCGCTCGGCAAGGGGTTCCGCCTCGAGACGATCGTCCGGGATCGGCAGGCCGCTCTCGACGGAAATGCCGTACTTGCCCCGTGCGATGCGCTCCTCGGCTCGCTCGACCGCGGCGAGCTGCTCGCGCAGGCCGGCCTCCAGGGCAACGTCGACCGACTCCGCTTCGAGGGCGCTGCCGGCGTCCTCGTTCTCTCCGGTCTGCTGGCGCCCGAGGGACCCGTCGGCACGGATCTCGCGGCTCGCCTGGGAAAGCAAGGACTCAACGCGCGCCCGCTCCCGGGCAACGAGTTGAATCGCTCGTCGCTCGTCCACGATCACCTCCCGGCCGAATCGACCCGGCTTCGCGCCTGGCCCCGCCGCGATTATCTCTCGACTCGGGGCTAACGCTACCGTCGTCTGGTTGATGATGCGCTCGACGGTCCCCGGCCTGACGCGATGCCGACCCGTCGGTTGGTCGTCAGCAGGGGGCGCAGTCGGGGCAGGGGTCGTTGCAGGGCGCCTCATAGCCCCACAGCGCCCGACGGACGCCAGTGAATCGCCCTCCGAGGCCGGCGCGAATGCCGATGAACGGACCGGTCGCGAGGTGGTCGACGGACTCGTCGGGATGCGCCCTGGCGAGTCGGTCTTGCGCGGCCTCGTGGATCAACTCTCCCTGTCGCTGCATTGCGAGCCAGAGGGGCTGATCAGGCGCTTCTCGAAACATGGGCGAGTTCTCCTCCACGCTCTGACGTGGTTCGGTTGAGGGTGACGTGGCTGCGAGCGTCGCGGAGACGGCACCCCGCGCTTCAAATGAGACGAGCGGGCCGCTCGCCACGCTCGTGATGGTCGATCGGGGCGGCGCGAAAGGGGGCCGGCGCGGGCCATGTTCGGCCGCTTACATCCTAGGCCAACGGAGCCATGCGATCCCTTGGGGTTGCGCACCGTGGTTCGCGGATCCGGTGGGTCGACAGGCGCTCCGGGCGACCCTGCGTCCGAGTGCCCGCGATGAGCCTACTCACACGACATCCCGTTTTGGGACAGATTCTCCATCCCTATCTATTCGGCGCCGAAGCGCGCACTCTCCAAGAACCGGGGAGAGGCACGGGAGCCAGCGAGTTCCCACCGGCGCGGCGTCCCCACACGGTCGCCTAGACCGTCGCGCAGGGCCAATGGCGAGTCCAACTCCCCGTCGCCGGGCATGCACGTGCCCACGGAGGTTCCTTGAACCTGAATGCAGTGGTGTTCCCGATCCTGCCCGGAAAGACGGCCGACTGGCGCGTCTTCATCGGTGAGCTCAACGGAGCGCGGCACGCAGACTTCGTCGAGTCGCGCCGGCGAGCAGGCGTCCAGGAGCGCACCTTCCTCCAGTCGACCCCTATGGGCGATGTGGTGATCGTGACTCTCGAAGGCGAGGATCCGGAGCGGTCGTTCGGACAGATGGTGAGAGCTACCGACGCATTCACCACCTGGTTCCTCGGCCGTGTCAAGGCGATCCACGGCGTCGACCTGGCGGCGCCGATGACCGGGTCCCCGTCCCAACTCGTCGTGGACTCGGCCAGGGTGGCAGTACCCGCTAAGTAATCGGAAGCCGCGTCTTCCGGCGTACACAAAGAGGCCGCTCGCTTCGGCGGGCGGCCTCTCCTGTTGCATCCCGATCCCGGCCTACCGCGGCGTCACCTTGTGGAGCCCGAAGACCGCGCCCTGCGGGTCGGCGACGATCGCGAAACGCCCACCCGGGAAGTCCTGCGGGGCCACCATCTCCCTCGCGCCGCGCGCGATCGCCATTCTGAAGGATGCGTCCACGTCATCGACTGAGAAGTAGACCATCCAGTAGCTCGGTACCGCGTCGGGAACCATCGGACTCATCTCCATCCCGCCCGCGACGCTCTCGTCTCCGAGAAGGAACTCTGTGTACGGCGGCTGGCCTTCCCCCATCGGGCTCGTCCTTGGCACCCAACCGAAGACCGCGGCGTAGAACGGGAGGGCCGCCTCGAAGCCGCGCGAGTTCAACTCCGCCCAGCGATAGCCGCCCGGCGCGCCCGCTGCGAACCCGCTCATCGCCATCGGCTGCCACGCCCCTATGAACGCGCCTGACGGGTCCTGAAAGACCGCCATGCGACCCTGATCGCCCAC
>PMNU01000091.1:0-2898 GCA_003165675.1 Chloroflexota bacterium | reverse complement strand
GCGTAGAACTCGCGCGAGGCCGCCGGATCGGAGCTGGACAGGTCGATCCAGATGGGCTTGTTGATGGCCGGGGCCACTGTTTCAGCCATTCGTCGCCTCTTTCTTTGAGACTTGCGGTGCCGGCTTTGACGTCTGGAAGCCGAGCGGAACCGGCATTCTGCCATCGCCCGGTGCTCATTCCACCCGCCGTCTCGGCCGGCGCGTCGGGACTTGCACCAGGCGACATTTCCCCGGGTTGGCGGCAAGACCGGGCTTCACGCCCCGACGCAGCCACTCGACTGTCGGCACCGGGCTGGGATCGCCCGCGACAATGAGCAGTACAGCAGCGATCCCGGCGTGGTGAGTACCTCGCCGGTTTTGAGCCACGTCTTCAGGCCCGAGAGGATCATCGGCCAGCCGCCGTAGAGCTCCTCGTTTACTCCGCTCGTGCGGCAGGCAGCCGGCCAGGAGTCGCCAATGACTATTGGCCTATCGCCCACAGAGGGAGAAACGCGCAGACTTCCGGTAAACCTTCGACGGGAGACGCTCAGGCGATGAGACCACCGATGTTCATTCGGTCCGGTAGGGGACAGGGCCTTGCCGAGTACGCCCTGATCCTTGCCCTCATCGCCATTCTTGCCGTAGTGGCGCTGATGTTCCTCAGCGGCACGATCACGACCATCCTCAGCACCATCGGCAAGAAGCTGTAGCCGATCGGCCCGGGAGGCGCGGTGCCACCGTGGGAATGGCGCGCGGTCTCAATTGGAAGCCCGAAACGGGCGGCTCGGCGCCTGAGCCGGGCAGATTGGGACCGACATGGTCGGCAATCGCCCGTCGAGTCACGGTAAACGCGCCGCCACCGGCGGCTGCCAGGATCCCTCAGTCGGCGCCCGTCGTCGCCGTAGCGGAAGAGATTGCCTTAGTCGACCGTGCGCGCGAGCTTGCCGCCGCGACGCGATCGCCCCCCGACTCCTTGGCCCGGTACAGGGCCGCATCGGCCTCGGCGACCAGGCCATCGCGCGTGAGGGCGCTGCTGGGATAGCTGGCCACACCAACACTCGCGGTGACCGGCGTGTCGGACGCCGAGTAGAGCCCGGCGATGGCCCCGCTGATGCGCTGTGAGATCTCCAGGCCCATGCCGGGGGCCGTGTCGGGCAGCAGGACCGCGAATTCGTCGCCGCCGTAGCGGTACACGCGGTCGCCGGCGCGCACCCCCGAGTTGATCGCTCGGGCGATCGCACTCAGCAGCGTGTCGCCACTGGGGTGGCCGTTCAGATCATTGAACGCCTTGAAGTCATCCAGGTCGAGCATAAGGAGCGTGAGCGGCTGCGCCCCAGCGTTGGCCAGGAACGTGGCGAAGTCCTGCTCGAATGCCCCGCGGTTGCGCAGCCCGGTGAGCGCATCGGTTTCGGCACGAGTCCAGACGGCCTGGTGGGCCTCTGCGTTCTGCAGGGCGATCGATGCTTGCCTTGCGAAGAGCTGGGTGATCTCGAACTCGCTGGGTTGGAAATGCGCCTCCTCGCCACCTATGCGCCCGACGTTGAGAGTGCCTCCAACCTCGCCGTCGATCAGCAGCGGCACGACGATGAGGGATTCCGCCTCGCTAGGTGTGCCTGGGATGAGGGTCATCCGAGGATCGCGGTCGGCGTCGTTGACGCATTGCGCCTCTCCATGCGTGGCGACCCAGCCGGTGATGCCGCGATCGATAGGGAACGTCGTTTCGAGGATGAGAGACGCAAAGCGGTCGCGCGCAAGAACGGGACGAAGCAACTTCGCCTTCCGATCGATTCGATAGATAGTGAGGTTGTCGAACGCGACCACTGACTTGAGCGAGTCGGCGATGAGATTCAGGACCTTCTGGGGATCGAGCGTCGCGAGGAGGCGCTCGTTGAGGGCCAGCAACTGCCGCTCGCTCGCCTGTACGTGGGCGCTGCGAGCGCTGGCGATGTGCCACTCCTTGCTGACCCACCAGACCAGGCCGTAGGTGAAGGCGAGCATGATGGCCGACTCCGCCAGCGATATCGGCGGGCTCACGAGTCCGGCCAGATGCGTCATTCCGCCGACGACATAGGCCGCGGTCTCTCCTAGCATGCTCGCACAGAAGGCGAGCACGAACATCGCCAGGAGGCGACGGCCGCGCAGCACCGGGATGACGAGCATAGCTCCGGCCAACGGCATGACGGCGGCGCCATCCAGGCCATCCGCCAGGGACACGCCGGCCACGACTCCCAGCGCCATCAAGACGATGCCAGCGATCAGCAGCAGCCCTCTCGAGAGGCCGCGCCTGAGGAACACCATAGCCAGCACGACGGTGGCGCCGGCCAGTCCGTCCACGACCAGCAGTCCAGGCCGCTCGCCCCCGGGAGCAGCTGCGAGCCCGGCGGCCATCAACGACACCGTGGCGACTGCGCAGAGGGCGGCGTAGCGAGCGAACATCCGGTCCTTGTTTGCGAGGGGAAACGCCCACGGTTCACTCGAGCCGGCCCACCACCAGCGCCGCAATCGCGCCGTTGAGCGCTCAACCGCGCTGCACTCGGACGGAGCGCGACTCGTGTCGGCTATCATCGGGCGGCACCTCGCCGCGCCCCGCGACCCGACGCTCGTCGATTCGCCCGCGTCGCCCGACGACGCGACCGGGCCGTCGTTGACCCGATGGACGAAAGCCCGAGCCAGTAACTCATGTTCGTGCCCCGAGCGTGCTGAAGACCCATTGACACCATATCAACCCACACAGGCGGTGAAGACTACCGCCCAAGAGTCCCAAATCCGGCCGGACCCCAGGCGCGGCGGCGACTCATGTAGCAGGAGCAGGCCACGGGATTGGGCGCATCTGCGGTGAAGCCATGGGTAAGGCACATCTAGGACCGGCGCGGTTATCGAATGGACGCGGGCGCCCGGGACCTTTGGCGCCTGTTCGGG
>PMNU01000111.1 GCA_003165675.1 Chloroflexota bacterium | reverse complement strand
CGAGACCCGTCTCCCGCTCCAACCCCATTTCACGCTCACGACGACGCTCAGGTCGGGCACTTTGTCCTTCGCTGGGTGCTACTGTGCCCTGGCCCGGGCTTCCACTCTGAAGTCGCATGGGCTCGCAGATGCCTGGACCGAGAGGTGATCGGAGTGCCCGCCGCGGTTGTGGACATCAGCGTTGGGGCGTGCTGGGGGGCGGTTCTGGTTGTCTGGATCGCCGGAGCAATCGCAAGAGCTCTGCACGCTTCACGGGAGCGGTTTCGAGATCGGTCGGGACTAGCCGTGTACGTGCTCGCGACGATGGTATGTGCGGGCGCGGTGTCGGTTGCCTACGGTTTCCTCCACAGCCTCGTGTTCGACGCCGCCTGGGCAGAACTGATCGGGCTAGTCGTGCTGTTGGCGTCGACCGGTCTCGCGATCTGGGCAAGGCTCGCGCTCGGGAGCATGTGGAGCGTGGGACCTGAGGTGGGCGGCGATCGCTCTCTTCGGACCAGAGGTCCATATGGAGTGACGCGTCACCCGATCTATACCGGCTTCCTAGGGATGATCATCGGCACGATGCTGCTGGCCGGCGGCCACGAGCTCATCGCTCTGGCCGTTGTGGGCCTCATTCTGTTCGAGGTCAAGATCTACCAGGAGAAGCGCCTTATGGTCGCAACCTTCCCCGATGAGTACGCAGACTACCGTCGGCGTGTGCCTCAGATCGCTCCCGGTCTCCAGCTCCTGCGGCGGCACAACCGTCAGCCGACGACACGATAACTGGACACGCTACGCTCGACCCTCTGACCACGGTGCGACTGCGCTAACCCGCCCCGGCTTTCCAGGCTGAATGTCGCGGGTTCGAGACCCGTCTCCCGCCCCATTCCCCTAGACTTTCTCTCAGAAGGGACGCGGACCGATACCCTCGGCGCATCGTTCGCNNAGCAGAGTCACGGGCGCTTCTCTGCCAATCAGGAACGGCGTGCAAGGCGAAGCGACGATCCAGGCCTACAAGGACACGGGGATGTACGAACGCGGCACCGGAAACTTCGGCTCGGTCTACCAGCTCAAGCTCCTGGTCACGCCGGTCGGAGGCGGGGCGCCGGTGATGGTCGAGATCAAGTCCACCATCGACAGTATTGTCGACCCAACTATTGGCGATCGCATCCCCGTGATCATCTCCCCGACCAACCCGATGCGGGTGAAGGTGGACCACAAGCGGACTCGGCCACCCGAAGATAAGGGGTGGCATACGGCCGACAACGACCCCGGTCTAAACGATCCCGATCTGGCGGACCTTGAAGCCGCCACCCGGCCCGGCGGCTTCAAGGTAGCCTTCGATGCCAGTGGCAGGCCCTCGGCTGGCGACGTCGCCGCTCTCGCGGGCGGCGTTCAGAGCGGTGCAGTGAAGCAGATCCATGGCCAGGCAGCTCAGACGCTGGCCACCGGTGTTCACGGCACGGCGGTTATCACCACGGCTCAGCCGCTGGGTAAGACGGTGCGCGACGTCAATCCCGATGCCGATCCGTCACGCCTCAACGACCCGATGTGGCTGTTCACGGTCGAGGCGACCGTGCCCGGTGAGAAGCCGTTTCCGGCGGTCTTCGGCCACCGCGTGCCGCCGGCCAAGCTCGCTTCGGTGGCTCCCGGCGTGAAGCTCGCAGTTGCGGTCGACATGGCCGACCACAACAAGGTTGCCATCGACTGGGACAAGTCGCCTGTCGTCGGCTAGGCCACGCGATTGTTTCCTCGCGCCTCACGCGGCGAGCCCGGCGGCCAGGGTGAGCGCGCTCCGGGCTCGGTTCAGGATGTAGAGGTGGTAACCCGGCGCCCCGCGGTCGAGGAGGTCGCGGATCTGGGCGAGCGCCCAATCGATGCCCAGCGCCTCGATGATCTCGGGCTGGTCTCCGGCGGCCTCGATGCGCCTGATGAGCCGCTCCGGCAGGGAGGCGCCGCACATGCCGGTGATCCGTGTGGCCTGCTTGAGCGAGAGCACAGGCATGATGCCCGGGACGATTGGGACGCCGATTCCGGCTGCGCGGGATCGATCCACGAAGCGGTAGTAGGCCTCGTTGTCGAAGAACAGCTGGGTGGTGATGAACGATGCCCCGGCGTCGACCTTGTGCCTGAGGTTGGCGAGATCGGCTTCGAACGAGGGCGCCTCGGGGTGCTTCTCGGGATAGCCGGCTACGCCCACGCAGAGATCTGGGTGGAGCTCCTTCAGGAGGGCGACGACATCACTGCCGAAGCGAAGGCCGTCCTTGAACGCCGTCTTCGCGGGCACGCCGTTGGGCACGTCGCCCCGCAGGGCCATGATGTTGCGGATTCCACGCCCGTAGTGCGCATCGGCGACGGCCGCCACCTCCGCCCGGGTGTGGTTGACCGCGGTCAGATGCGGCATGACCGTGAAGCCGAACTCGTCCCTGAGAAGCGATGACATCCCGGCGGTGCGTTCCTTCGTGCTGCCGCCTGCGCCGTAGGTCATCGACACGAAATCCGGTTCGATCTGCCGCAGTGCCGCCGCGGTCTGGCGCAGAGCCTCGACGCCCGACTCGTCCTTGGGCGGAAAGAACTCGAGCGAACGCAGCTGACGTCGCTCCGCGAACAGCTCGGAGATTGGCCGGTCTGACGGGGTTGGCGTTATGGCGGACACGATTCGATGATACGTCCGTGGCGACGGCCGGCGTCGGCTGAGGGCTGCTGTGAAGACATCGCCGCCCCTGATCCACGAACGCCATCACCCGCTGGGGCGTGCGCAACGGCCCGATCGCTTCGAGGGGGCTCGAGTCCTCGCCAGCACAAGCCTCGAGGACTCAGCATTCCCCATCGTTGTCTCCTCAGACTGATCCGTTGCGGAATCGCGACCTGGCGTGTCGTGGGGCTGACTCGACTCGGAGTGCCATCTAGGCCGACCGAAGGGCGTACACGGCGCCTCGCTTGAGCGCGAGGTCCTCGAGCTCGGTCGTCGTGCGGACGTCGTACGAGGCCAGCTCCACCAGCTCGTCGGTGGGCAGGTAGCGGCGGCCGGGGTCGCCGACCAGGACGTCGATCCCGCGGTCCCGAGCGCGCTGCAGCCACGGCAGGACGCGTCCGGCGAAGCCGGCTTCATACCAGCAGTCGCCGGCAAGGACGACGTCGGCGTCGGGCGGCTCCTCGTCCAGGACATCGCGACGCACGGCGGTCACCCGGCGGCCGTTGGCGCGGGCGTTTATCTCCATCGCGGCGACGGCGAAGGCGTCGATATCGGCACCGGTCGCCTCAGCCGCGCCAGCTCGCATGGCCGCGATCGCGCACAGCCCCGAGCCCGAGGCCAGGTCGAACACCCGCCGACCCGCTACGACCTCGGGGTGCTCGCTCAGGTACCGGCCGATGGCGAGCCCGCCGGCCCACGCGAACGCCCAGTAGGGGAGCGCGGAATCCGGGTTGCCCGTCTCTATCTGGACGGCATGCCACAGCGGCAGCACGTCGTCAGCCAGATGGAGTTTGATCTCCTCAAGCCCCTCCACGGGACGGAGGTGCGTGTGGCGCAGGACAAAGGAACGGGGCGAGGCGGCCATCGCCGTACTCTACCGGCCTGCGGCCTCGGTGCCGCGTGAGCTGGTCCTGGTGTCAGCCGTCTCCCGGGAGGGATTGCCCCCCCCGCCCGGCCGGGGCGAGCGGCCGCGTCCGCCGCCGGATCTGCAGCCGCTCGATAGTCGGCCTCAGTATCGCTTGGCCTCGGCCTCGTCGACGATCCAGACCTGCGGAGGTCTATCGACACCCGCACGCTCCATCACCTGGGGTAGCGACGGGTCCTGGGCGAATGCTCGGGCGCCCTCGAGTGTCGCGAAGTCGTTCACGACCACGATCGAGTTCGGGTCGGTTGCCTCGCGATTGATGGTGTGGCCCGTCGCGCCGTGGTGCCGGCGGACGGTCTGGTGTTCCGTGAACACGGGGTACCAGCGGTCGTAATCGGCTACATGGTGCTGAACGATCACCTTGGTCATTGGGACGCTCTTTCCTTTCGTCAGGTGAGCCGAGACTCTAAGGCGCGGTCGTGGCTGTGGCGAGAGTAGCGGCCCTCGCGACTCAGCCGCGTCGGGTCCTGCTGCCGTGGACCTACTTCTCGACGTAGACCGCCAGCGGTGGGAGGACACCGTGACGCTCCATGCCGGCCGCCAGCTGCGGCGAAGGCGAGGCCAACGCTGACTGGAGGGCCGCAAGATCCTTCACGTCCAGGGCTACGGCGACACTCTTGCTCCCATCGAGCGCGACGTGATCCGTCACCCCGGTGGCAAACGGCGACAGGAGGGAGACCCGCTCCGCCTTGTACTTCAGCCAGCGTTCGACGTCGGGGACGTTGTGCGTGATGACCACCTTCGGCATTCCAACTCCTTTGGGGAGGACGTCGGAACAGCCTGAAGGCAGGGACGCCAACCCGGTTTGAGGAGGGCGATCATAGGCACGGAAGTCTCCGGTCAGGCCCACGTCCCATGGCGTGGGGTGACGGGGGTCCGCCTGTTGCGCGGCCCGCATCGAGTGCCGTTTCCAGAGCTAAGCGGGCGCCCTGCGGGCCGGTCGCTCGATGTCTCGACCGGCAGCTTGGGCGTTTCGTTCGACAACCTGGCTCGACAGTACTACCCCGGGCGAGCCCATCGAGCGGTACTCGGCGTACCACTGTCCCATTGCCGCAGGACGCCATTCAAACGACCCTACGAGCGATCGTCCGGCATGTCCTTCGCCAGTTCCGGTACCGTTCGCGGTCGGTCGAGGCCCCGATTTGAGCACCTCCGAGGAAGCCCCAGGGCTCATCCAGTACGCGTGCGAGCGCTGCAAGACGCGTTTCGTGTTGCCGCCTTCGCGCCGCGAGCTGAGCGTCGCGGGCAGGTTCCGTGCTCTCTCTCTGGGGCTTGGTAAGACGCTCCGTTTCCACGAGGGTCTTGTCTCCGGCTACGACACGGCCCGCCGGCAGCTCCTGGCCAGGATGGACGACGAGGCGTACCAGTCCTTCGTCCAGAGCTTCCGCTTCTGCCACGAGTGCCGCCAGTTCGTCTGCAACGAGTGCTGGAGCGCGGCCCGACGCAGCTGTCTGACGTGCGTCGCGAAGTCGATGACCGGAACTGTCAGGCCCCGGCCGCCCTTCGCACCGACCGGTCCGAAGATTCCGCGCCCGGCCGTCGCATCGGCGCCGCCTCGACGGGGCCGCCTCCGCCGGGACGCGACCCTGGTGTCATTGGCCTTTGCCATTCTTCTTCTGGCTCTCGAGGGAGGCGTCCTGCTGGCCGCCGCCACTGGCCCAAGTGCCACTCCGCCCGTCGTCTACGTGACCGTGACGTCCAGCCCCTCACCGACGGCAACGCCGTCACTTGCCGAGGTCGCCTCGGCAACACCCACGGCGGTCCTAGCGGCAATCCCCACGTCGATCACTTCCTCGCTTCCGACGGCGAGCCCGACGGCCGTCCCGACCGCGACGTCCTCGCTGTTGGCACCGACGACCAAGCCGATCGCGGCACCGACGACCCAGCCGGTCGCGGCACCGACGACACAGCCGACGCCCACGAAGGCTTCGACTGCTACTCCCACGCCGGCCCCGACCGCGCCGGGCGCGGGGCCGATCGACACGCCGGCACCGACGGCGACCGACACGCCCACCGACACACCGACGCCATAGCCTCGCCCGCGATGACTCAAATCCTTGCGGTCTCCCTCCGCACCGAGCCTGCCTCGTGCCGCGCTCAGCCGCCCGGCGGACCGTAGACGTCGAGGCAGGCCAGGACCACGCAGCGGGTCTCCAGGGAGTGGTAGCCCGCCGGCAGCGATGGGGGAGCGGCGCCCGGGTCGGCGACCCAGAAGATCGACCCGCCGTCCGCAACGACAGAGGCCGGGACCGAGTGGATGACCGCACCTGCTGCATAGGCGGCCGTGCCGAAGTACCAGGGCGGGTCTTCGGCGGCGAAGATATGGAGGCGGGCCCGCACCGCCGCGTCGCCCGAGCCGAGGAGTAGCAGGTAGTGGTCCGCGTCGGCGGCGACGAGGTCGTCGGCACCGACCCGCGACTCGATCTCGGGCAGCAGCGATGCCGTCTCCGGGTGGGTCGGAGTGAAGCCCAGCGCGAGTGACGGGACGGCCAGGGCCACCAGCGCCGCCGCAGCCACACGCCGTGGCACCGACGCCAGCCCGACGCCCGCCAGGGCGAAGAGCGGCAGCCACATGACGCCGGCGTAGCGCGCCTCCAGGAGCGGCCGCCAGATGCTGACCGCGGCCAGGGCCGCCACGCCGCAGCAGGCGACCAGCAGGAAGGTGGTCGCGCGCCGGGCCTCCGGCTGCAGGCGCCGCCATCCGACCGCGACGGCCACTAGGGCCATCGACCCGGCCACGACCGCCAGAACCTGGAGCGCCACCAGCGCGTCGCGGCCCGGGACGCCGGGATCGACCGGCGGCCCGGCGAACAGCTGCCCGAAGGTGCCCGCCACCGAGCCAGGGCTCAGGGGCGGGATCCAGAAGCTGTCGCCGGCGTGGGCGATCTGACTCGCCGAGAGAAGCAGCCAAGGACCCACGCTCGCGAATGCCGCAGCGGTGGCCAGGATGGCCACCATCAGCCGCTGCCGCTCCGGCCGCAGCCAGACGACCGCAACCACGACGCCGGTCAGGGCTACGGCCGAGAAGTAATCGACCCAGATTGCCGCAGCGGCGATGGACGTGTATGCGATCCACCGTCGACCGCTCGGGCGCTCGAGCGCGCGCCACACGAGCAAAGTGGCGGCCACGACCACGGCCCCGGCCGCGGAGTACATCCGGGCATTCTCGGCGCCGAGGAGTGTCGCCGGTAGGAAGGCGACCAGGGCCGCGGCCCAAAGTCCGGCCGAATCGCCGGCGACGCGCCGGGCCAGGCCGGCGACGAGCGGAATGAGGGCGATGCCGGCGGCTGCAGGCACGAGCCGGAGACCGGCGGGCCCCTGCCAGGCCTGCGCCACCAGCCACTCCGCGATGTAGAACAGTGGCGGTGCGCTGTCGCGGCCCACGGCGCCGAGCATCTCGCCGAGCGGCTTCGACACCACGGCGGCGGTGAAGTCCTCGTCGATGCCCAGCTGCTGCCGCGCCAGAAGGGCCAGCCGGAAGACTGCCCCTGCGACCGTGACGAGCGCCAGAGCCTGACCGTATGTCAACTCGGCGAACCGGCTTCGCGGCGCGCTCACGGCGTAACCGCCCAAACGGACGGTGCCCCCGAAGTGTCCCAGGCGACGGCCACGGCACGCCCGCCCAATTCAGGCCCGAGCGCCTTCGAGAGGTCGGCCCGGTCGAGCGCCAGGGTCTGCGAGTAGGCGGTCGGGTCGGAGATCCTGATCCCTGGCGCGAAGACTGTCGGCGGTCGGTCGAAGTCGAGGAAGTCGACGTCCATCGCCGAGTAGTCGTCCAGAACGACTGCCGTGCCGGGCAGGGCGGAGCCGGGCTGGCCGGCCGCCAGTCGGGCCAGCGAGACGATCGGATAGCTGTAGGCGGCATAACGGTCGGCGATCGGCCTGGTGAGATAGGCCCACCCGCTCCAGCCGGCGACCGCGGTCAGGGTCACCGCCACGGTCGCCACGGCCAGGATCTCCGCCTCTCGCTCCCAGCGTCCCCGGACCTGCTCGACTAGCTCCACGGCTCCCAGCCCGATGACGACACCGAGGGGCGCCGCGAGGCCCAGCGCTCGCAGGGCGTGGGGCGATCCACCTTCCGTGGCCACGAGCGGCGCGGCCAGGAAGACGGGCAGGGCCAGAAGGACCAGGGAGTGGCTCGGGTCGCGACGCATTCGCCACAGCCGCACCAGTCCAAAGCCCGCGACCACGCTGAGTGGCAGCGGCACGAGCGGCAGCGCCGCCACGTCGTGGCGCGGGTTCGGGTCGCCGGCCAGCCCGAACATCGCCACCGTCCGCAGGGCGTGGATCAGCGGGTTGCTGTCCGCCTCCACCGTCGGGTTGAAGGCGCTCGTCGCCGCCGCGCGGCCGAAGTAGTTCGCCGGCTCCGTGACTGCGACGGCGATCATAGGCGCGGCAACTGCGAGGAACGCTGCCGCGAACGGGACGGCCCCCGCGCGCAGCTCGTCGTAATGGACGCGGTCGGCGCGGCGCAGCCACAGCAGCCAGACCACGACCAGCACCGGCAGGAGCTTGAGCGGCTGGTACGTGTAGAGCGCCGCCAGCGAGGTGACCGCCCCGGCCAGGATTGCCGCCGCTCGGCCGGGCCGCGCGGCCCAGTGCAGCAGCGCGATGAACGCCACTGCCCCAAAGAGAGGGACGATGGCGTTGCGCATGCCGTCGCGGTCGACGCACACGAGCCACAGCGAGCCGGCGGCCCAGGCCGCGGCGACCACTCCCGTCCACGTCCCGAAGCGTCGGCCCACGGCGCCGATGCCGAGCACGCCCGCCACACCGAACGCCGCCGCCGTCGCGCGCAGGACCAGGACGGATTGCCCGAAGAGCTGGAACGCGGCCGCGACCACGTACGCGAAGAGCGCCTCGCGCCCGCCGTCGTCCGGGAACCAGACCAGGAAGTCGGCATGGAAGCCGGGCTGGTGGAGCAGTCGGGCGGCGTCCAGCCCCTCCGCCGCCTCGTCACCGTACAGGCCGCCGGGGTTGGCGGCGAGATCGACGAAGCGAAGCAGGACGGCCGCCGCGACGATCGCGGCCAGTGCTCCGAGGGCGAGCCAGGCGTTCCGGCTCCTGGGCATCGCCGGCATCGCCAGCGTGGGCCTCACGGGCTTCAGCCCCGAGCTGCGGCTGCCAGGCGACGGAGCTTGCGCTCGACGTGGATCGACTCTCCGTTTTCGTGGCCGTTGAACGGGTAGACCTCGATCTCCTTGGGCCCGGCATAGTGGTTGTAGGCCGCGAAGACGGTTGAGGGCGGAGTGACCGTGTCCATCAGGGCCACGGCGAAGAGCGCCGGAGAAGTCGCCCGGGCGGCGAAGTTCAGGCCGTCGAAGTACGAGAGCGTTCGGAAAACGCGGTCCGCCTGGTCGCGGTGGACCTGGCAGTAGCCGACGATCTCGTGGTACGGATCGCTGTCCGTGATCTCGGTTGCCCGGCGCCAGTGGCACATGAATGGGACGTCGGTCAGGGTGAGCATCAGATCGGGCACGAGGCCGGCCGCGGCCAGCGCCACGCCGCCGCCCTGGCTCCCGCCGTTCACGGCGATGCGCCCCGGGTCGACGAGCGGATTGGCCCGCGCGGCCTCCACGGCCCGGACGGCGTCGGTCGTGAGCCGGCGGTAGTAGTAGGTCTCCGGATCGGCGATGCCGCGCGTGGCGTAGCCGGGGAACTGGCCCGTTGCGGCGCCGGACTCCGGATCCGGGGTATCACCGGCCCGCCACGTGCTGCCCTGCCCGCGGACGTCCATGACGAGATGCGCGTACCCGGCGCTGGGCGGAAGCAGCCAGTCGATGGGCCGGCCCCGGCCGCCGCCGTAGCCGATGTACTCCACCACGCAGGGCAGCCGGCCGTCCCTAGTAAACGGCGACGCGGCGACGTCGTGCGGGGCCAGGAACCAGCCTTTGATGGGCTGACCGCCGAAGCCGGAGAAGGTCACGTCCCAGACGTCTACCGTCGTCAGCCCTGTGTCGACCGGATCGAATCTTGGCGACAGCGGGTGCGACCGGGCGTCCGCGAGCGTCCCGGCCCAGAAGGAGTCGAAGTCGGCCGGCTCCTCGCGGTCGGGTTTGTAGACGCGCAACTCGGAGAGTGGCAGATCGAACAGCACGCGTTCGTCCTCCTGCGGGGCCGGTCTGTCGCCAGTCGATTCGATCGGCAGGCGTCGTCAATCTTACGGATGGGGTCCCAACCGCGGGAAGCTCCCGAGCACGAGGCCGGGTGCGATCGCCGGGCGACTCGTCTCGCGCGCGGCATAACCGGTCGTCGGCCGCCGCGGTACAGTGCTCGGGATGATTCGCGTCGGTTCGATCGTCCTGCGCGTCGACGATCTGCAGCGTCAGGCGGAGTTCTGGGGGGCCGCTCTCGGGTACGTGCGCCGGCCGAGCGACAGCGACGACTTCATGATGCTGGGTCCGCGAGGCGGCGTCGGGCCGAACCTCTCCCTCGACATGCATCCTTCGCCGCTGGGTGTGCCGCCGCGCATCCATCTCGACCTCTACACGGACGACCAGGTCGGCGAGGTCGAGCGCCTGAAAGCCCTGGGGGCCAGCGAGGTCCAGTGGGACAAACGACCGCTCGACGCCGACTACGTCATCCTCGCCGATCCGGAAGGCAACCGCTTCTGCGTCGTTGACACCAACAGGTAGCCGAACAGGAGCGCATCGGCCGCGGTCACGCCCGTCGGCGGCCGCTCGGTCGATCGGTCGCAGCTGGACCGGTTACCGCTCCTCCCCGGTTACTGGACCCGAGCGTCGTGGCCTTTCCAGAACGGCTCGCGCAGCTCGGCCTTGAGGACCTTGCCCGTGCCGCCCTTCGGCAGAGAGTCACGGAAATGGATGTCGCGCGGGACCTTGAAGCGGGCCAGCCGCCCCTTGCAGTGTTCGCGCAGCTCTTTGGGTGTCGCCGCCTCGCCCGGCTTGAGAACGACGATAGCGACGGGGGCTTCGCCGAGCGCCTTGTCGGGCGCGGAAACCACCGCACATTCCAGCACGGCCGGATGCGCCAGGATGGCGTTCTCGACCTCGACCGAGGAGATGTTCTCGCCCCCGCGGATGATGATGTCCTTCGAGCGGTCCTTGATCAGGACGTAGCCCTGGTCGTCGATGACGGCCATGTCTCCGGTGTAGAGCCAGCCGTCGCGGATCGTCTCGGCCGTGGCCTCGGGATCCTTGTAGTAGTCGCTCATGACGGTGTTGGAGCGGACGATGATCTCGCCGATCTGCTCCCCGTCGGCTCGTACGTCGCGGCCGTCGGAGTGGACGACGCGAAGCCCGATGCCGGGGATTGGCCAGCCCGTCCACGACTGCCGGAGCCGGCGCTTCTCCGGCGTCTCGGAGGCGGTCAGGAAGTCTCGGGGCATTGCCACCGTAAGAATCGGCGACGTCTCGGTCAGGCCGTAGCCAGCGACGACCTGAACGTCGAGCGCTTCCTCCAGGCCGGCGACGAGCGTGGGCGACGACGGCGCGCCGCCGATGATCAGCTGCTTCAGGCTCGAGAGGTCATGCTTCGGGCGATCGGCGTGATGGAGGATGGCGTTGAAGATCGCCGGAACCGCCAGGACGCGTGTGACCCTGTGGCGCTCGACCGCCTGCATCAGCGCCAGCGGCTCGAACCTGCGAAGCATGACGTGCTGGCCGCCGATCATCGTCAGGAAATGGGGCGTGCCCCAGCCGTTGACGTGGAAGAGCGGAACCACGTGCAGGACGACGTCGTCCTCGTCGAACCGGAGGGTGATCTCCGCGTACAGGCCGTGAAGGTACAGCCCGCGATGAGTCATCGCCACGCCCTTGGGGAAGCCCGTCGTGCCGCTGGTGTAGAAGAGCTCGGCGATGGAGTTCTCGTCTATCTCGGGCTTCAGCGGGTCCGGCGAGCCGCCGGCCAGCAGGGCCTCGTACTCGTCGGACGCGACGCCGTCCGTGGCCCCTTCCATGATCACGAACCGGGGCTTTGCCGGCAGCTCCGGGATCAGGGCTTCGACGAGCGGCTTGAAGTCCTTGTGGAAGAAGACGACCTTCGAGCCGGCGTGGCCGAGGATGTAGGCGATCTCCTTGGGCGTCAGCCGGATGTTGACCGGGTTCAGCACCGCGCCGGCCTCGAGCACGCCGTAGTACGCCTCGAGCAGCTGGTGAGTGTTGTACGTGATGAAGCTGACCCGATCCCCCGGCTCGACCCCCAATTCGACCAGAGCATTGGCGAGCCTGTGCGTTCGCTCGCCGAACTGACGGTAGGTGAAGCGGCGCTCGCCATCGACCACGCCGACCTTCTCGCCAAAGTAGGTTTCGGCACGGTCGCGGAACTCGAGCACCGAGAGGGGTACCAACATCGACGACCTCCTCCGCCTGTCTCCCGCAACGAGTGAAGCACCCGCGGCCGAAGCCAGAAAGCCCCCGTAACCGGCACACGATACCGTCACCGACGGCCGTGCGGGCGGCCGAAAGAGCGCGGGCCGCGCGAGTTCAGGCGACTGGGGCGGCGGCCGCCCCGCGGGCGGTGCGGACGAAGGCTTCCCAGAGGCCCTCGAACTCTTCTGGCGTCGAGTCGGTTCGTTCCGGGTGACACTGGACCGCAACGAGCCAGCGATCGTCGCGGCTCTCAAGAGCCTCGACCAGACGGCCGGCCTCGCTCGACGCCCAGCCCACGGCTCGCAGACCCGGAGCGAGACGAGCATAGTCGACGGCCTGGTGGTGGAACGTGTTGACCGTCAACTCGATCGTCGCGTCGTCCTCGTCGGTCGTAGCCAGGCCTTCAGGGGCGCCCTCGGCCAGCGCCCGGGCCAGCCGGCTGTCGGGGTCTATCTCCATGTTGTGCGTCTGAGCAGGGCCCTGGCCGTAGGGCGTGCCGGCGTGGCTGGGGACATCCTGGAGCAGGCTCCCGCCGCAGAAGACGTTGATGGCCTGGAGGCCGCGGCAGATGCCGAGGACCGGGACGGACCGCTGCTCCGCCTCGCGCCAGGCGATCTGCTCCAGCCCGTCGCGGGCGGGGTCTATCTCCGTCGCGCCGGCCGCTGGCTCGCGGTAGAGGGAAGGGTCGATGTCCGCGCCGCCGGTCAGAAGCAGCCCCGCCATCTCCCCGATGAGTCGGTCGCGCTCGGTCTCTGGAGTGGCGGTGGAGACGAGAACGGGTTTGCCGCCGTGGCGGCGGATGCCGTCTGCGTACATCTCGTTCTTGAGTTGGGTCAACGCCGGGTCATTGGAGCGAGCCGGGTCCGCGACGACGAGGACTATGGGCGTTGGCGTTGCGGGCGACGGTCGAGCTGGCATGGACGCCAGGATAGCGTCTCCGCAGGGTTGGCCGAGAGGCGGGCCTTTCCGGTCCGCTCCGCGAGCGGCGCGTCTCGAACTCCCGGCGACCAGCTAACGCGCGCCGGGCCGCCGCGACCACATCAAGCCGCCTATCGCGCCGTCGGACGCGGTGCGGAGACGGAGGCAGGGCCGCTTGGGGGGAAAGCGGCCCTGCCACGAAACGGGTCAGGCCAGGTCGGCCCGACGTGCCACTGGGATTTGCCGGTCGCCTGCGCGGCGGCGTGGGACCACGTTGACGGCGACCGCGGACTCGCGGTTCGCAGCCGGAACCTGGCAACCAGCTCGTCGAGGCCCCGGGGCCATCTCGGCCAGTGAGGCCGCTGACGCTACCACCTCTTCGGCCTGCGCATACATCTGCTCCGTAGCCACGGAAACCAGCCGCGGACGGCCAGGCGTCCGGGTGGCGGCCAGGGTCCGGCCAGGGCGGCCCGCCGCCGGGTTGTGCCTCGAGCCGGAGCAGCGCCACGGTTCTAGTGAACGGCCGTCCCCAGCAGCGATCCGACGCCGAAGGTCACGGCCGCGGCGAGACCTCCTAGAGCGGCCTGCCTGACCCCCGTCCAGAGCGGTTTGCGATGTGTCAGCCGACTCACGGCCAGGCCAACCGCGAATAGCGCCAGCCCGGACCCGGCAATGCTCAGGGCGAAGGCGGCGGCGCCGGCCAGGAGGAGGAACGGCAGCAGCGGCACGAAGGCGCCAAGGGAGAAGGCGCACAACGATCCGAGGCCGGCCGCAATCGGCGAGCCCATTGTCTCCGCGGAAAGCCCGATCTCCTCACGAACGAACGTGTCGATCGCCCGCTCTGGGTCTCTCATGATGCGGCTCACGATCAGGTGCGCCTCAGGGCGCGACAAACCCTTGGCCTCGTAGATCTCGCGTAGGATGTCCCACTCCTGCTCCGGCGTGTTGTGGAGTTGATGGCGCTGGAGCTCGATCTGGTAGTCGAGCAGCTCGCGTTGAGACCGGACGGAGACGTACTCGCCCACCGCCATCGAGAAGCCGCCCGCCAGCAAGCCGGCCACGCCGGCGATGATGATCGAGTTGGCCTTTTCGCCCGCGGCTCCCGCCACGCCCATGATTAGGGAGAGGTTGCACACCAGACCGTCCGTCGCGCCGAAGACCACCGGCCGGACGACGCTTGCGCCGCGGGTTTCGTGAGGGCTGGCCGGGGGCTGCCGGAGCCTGCGCAGGCGGTCGACGATCGATGCGGGTGGAGAGTCGGCAGGGGTCGGGGTCATCGATCACTCAGGTCAGTTGAGTCGGGCGAGCCGCGGGCTCGAACGGGTCCGCCAATTCTGAGCCATCGACTGACGACCTGCTCGAATCCATCTCGCCAAGCGTCCGCGGAAGGCGAAGACCCGACGGCGTGAGCCGGCGCCTCAAGGTCTGGCCGCTGACACAGGTGATTCCGTTGCGGCAGGCGCGGTCGGCCTGCCGGCGCCGCAGATGGTCTAGAGTTCCCGTCGCCGTGAAGAGCCGAGACGTCAGCCACCGCATCCGCCGTGTCCCCCGGGCGGGCGTGATCGCCCTGGGTATCGCCGTTGTCCTGATTGTCACCGGTTGCTGGGCCGTCCTTCTCCTCCCTGGCAACTCGAGGCAATCGCCGATGCCCTCGGTGACAGGCGCGGCGGCGGCAACGACTTCAGCCATCGCCCCGACCGGCAGCCCGAGTCCGAGTCCTGCGCTCGCCGTGCCGTCGGAGAGTGAGTCGCCGGCCCCGAGCCTCCGGCCGGCCTCGAGCTACCCACTCGTCAACAGCTGCAATCCCGCGTCAGTTCCCAGCGCCATTGCAGTGACGACACCGGCGAGCGGCGCGGACAGCTCCATTGCCCTGCATGTGCCGATCCTCATGTACCACCGGATCGTGCCCATCGCGCTGGCCGGCGACTCGCTCCGCGGCCTGGTCGTCCCGCCCGAGACTTTCGCCGCCCAGCTCGACGCTCTTGCGGGGGCAGGCTGGCGCACGATCACGATGGCGACGCTCGCGAACGACCTGCAGGCCCGTCGCCGCCCACCAGCCAGGACCTTCGTGATCACCATCGACGACGGCTGGGACGACGGTTACACGTATGCCCTGCCCATCCTGCAGAAGCACGGCTTCGTTGCGACCTACTTCGTGATTGCCGGACGCATCGACCTGCCGAGTTTCCTATCGTCCGCACACCTACAGGCGCTCGTTGCCGCAGGTGATGAGATCGGCGACCACACCATGGACCACGTCAGTCTGCCCTCCCAGAAGCCCCCGCAACTGACCTACGAGATAGATGCGGCCGCCGCTCGGATCGCCCAGGTCACGGGCCGCTGGCCTGAGTCTCTGGCCTATCCATCGGGCGGGGTGGACAACGAGGTCGTCGCTGCGGTGGCAGCCTGCCAGGAGCTGCGAGTCGCGGTCATCGAAGAGCGACTGGTAACGGAGAAGCCGGAGACGACAGGCAAGCCCGGTGCGAGCCAATCGCCTGGGACAGTTGCGACTGCAGCGCCCGAGGTCTCTGAGACCTGGACCGACCGCTTCGTGGTGCCGCGACTCCGAGTCAGCCCCACCACGATGCCGGCAAACCTGGTGGCCGAGCTGGATCGGTATGCGACGGGATGAGTCTTCACCTGCCCCCTGCACGCGCCGCTTCAGCCCGGCAGTCGAACTGGACCACGCGATCCACCCGATCCGCCTCGCGCCCTGCTACCGCTCGACTGTCGTGGGAGTCGAGCGTCGTGTAAGTGGCGGCGGCATCGGTTTCGGCCACGGTCCGTCGGTGCCCGCCAGCGGATGCAGCCGGCCCGACGGGAGCCGACGCGCGGCGATGAGCGCGATCCAGGCGCCATAGAAAAGGATCCACATGTTGGACCCGAAGGCGCCCGTCCCCAGCAGCAGCCACACCGCGACCCCGCTCTCCAGCATGAGCAGGGCCGGCAGGGCGAAGACGAAGCCGTGCGGCCAAAGCGCCGGGGAAGCGAAGATCGTGGCCAGGCCCAGGGCGGCCAGACCGGGCCGACCGCGGAACAGTAGAGCCAGCCCGACCAGTGCCACCGACAAGCCCGTGAAGGCGACACCGGGCAGCAGTTGCGCGAAGGAGTAGCCGTACATGGCCGGCACGGAGGTCTGGGAGGTAGCGCGGTAGCCCAGCCCATCCCACCAGGCCCGCCAGGAGTCGAAGCCCACCATCGGCAAGGTGACCGCGACTATGACAACAGCGGCCGCGACTCCGGCTACGATCCCGCGCCAGCGGCGTTCTCGGACGAGCCACAGCACCGGTAGGCCGGTCTGGACCTTGAAGAGGCCGTCGACGACGAGCGTGCCGCCGGTTCGCACGGAGGCTACGAAGAGCAGGAAGGTCAGGCTTGCGACGTTGCCCGATTCGAACCCAATCGCGACCGGCGGAAACGCCAGCAGGGCCACGCTCCAGATCCGGGGCAGACCCAGAAGTCGGTACGACTTGTAGGCGCAGACGACGAGGAGGCCGATCCAGCCGGCGGCGACCGGCCCGTCGGGCAATCTCGACAGCGCGGCGAAGATAGGCAGCGACGGGGGCGGATACAGGAAGAAGTCCGAACCGGCGCCGGCCGGCCATGCAGTCACCGGCGCGGTCATGTAGGGCTGACCGCCGTTGAGCCAGCGGGACGCCGAGTCCAGGTAGACGTGCAGGTCGTAGAAGTGGACGGTCTGCCCCCAGAACAGGACGTCGTAGAGGACCCAAGACACGACGATTCCGACGACCAGGATCGGGCCAATGGTATCGAGGCGGCCGATGGCGTCGAGGCGGCCGAGGCGGGCGCCGGCGCCCGATGCGGGGTTCGCGCCTTCCGTATTCGTCAGGCGTCGCTCACGCGGCAACAATCTGAGCGCGGCCACGATACCGGCCGTGGCCACGATCCACGCAGCCCAGAACGGGACGTCCGCCAGATCGCGACTCAGCTGCGGGGCGGCGGCCCAGACGACGACGGCAATCGCCGCGGGCACGGCCAGATCGAAGCGGCCGATCTGCGCCCAGCGCAGGCCGGCGATTCGCGCCAGCCCTGCGCGCGCTGACGCCAGAGACAGCAGAAGCCACGCCAACACGCGGCAATTCTATGGGGAGTCGGACCGTGCTCGGGTCGCAGGACCGTTCCCGAGGCAAGGCAACACGGCGGCTCTTGCGCCATGTCGCNNGCGTCGCGCCGCCTCGTTGACGCCGGCCTACCGTGCCGGCCTACCATGGGGGAGTGCTGAGTCGATCGCACCTCGCCCTGACTCGTCCCCACCGGCCCCCTGCTGCGGGGCTTGCGGTGGCTGCCGTCAGTCTGGCCCTGGCCACCGGCCTCGCCGGGCTGCTCCACGGGCCGCTGGGAGTACCGGACGCCGCGATCGTGTATCTCCTCGCGGTCGTAGCCGTGGGCGCGGGCTACGGCAGCTGGTTGGCCGTGGCGACGTCCGTCGCCTCGTTCCTCCTGTACGACTTCTTCTTCGTCCAGCCGCTCTACACGTTCTCCATCGCCGCGCCGGAGGAGTGGCTCGACCTGCTGCTCTTCCTGGTGGTGGCGATCGCGATGGGCCGGTTGAGCGCGCTGCAGCTGCAACGTCGCCGCGAGGCGGAGCTGCGCAGCGCCGAGGCCCGCGCCATGTTCGCCATGAGCCGCGATATCGCCACGGCGGCGACCGCGCTGGAGGCGGCGCCGCTGCTCGCTTCCCGTCTGGGGCGCGAGGCGGAGATGGCCCGCGTCTGGATCGGTCTGGGCGCTTCTATTCCGGAGGAGCGCGTCGTTGCCGACACGCTGCCCAATGAGTCCCGTCCGTCCGTGGCCTCGCGCTGGACGCTCCATTCGGCCTCGGCCGACGGCCAACCCAGCTGGGCCAAGGTCCGCGAGATGGCGGTGACGCGGCCAACCGACAATGCCGAGGTCCGCGAGCTTCGTCTCCGGCAGCTCCACGACGATGAGCCGCTGACGATCCTGCGCGTTCCGATCGCGATGGGCGGCGAGACGATCGGCTCCTTGTGGGCGGCCCGAACGAGAGGCGCACCATTCCCCGGTCGGTCGCACTCGAGGCTCCTCGCCGCTGCCGCCGACCAGCTTGCGCAGTCCGTGGTGCGGGACCGTCTTGCGGCCGAGGCCACTGCCGTGGAGGTGGCTCGTCAGGGCGATGCGCTCAAGTCCGCGTTGCTGGACTCGGTCTCGCACGACCTTCGAACGCCACTCGCCGCCATCCGGGCAGCGGCCGGGAATCTGATGGACCCGGACATCCGCCTGTCGCGCGAGGAGGAACGGGCGACCGCTCTTTCGATCGATCTGGAGGCTCAGCGGCTCAGCCGGCTGGTGCGGAACATGCTCGATCTCGGTCGGATCGAGGGCGGAGCGCTTCACCCATCGCTCGAGCTGTACGACCTTGCCGACCTGGTCGATCCCGTGGTCGAGCGACTCGCTCCAGCGCTCGCACCATCGCAGGTCGAGCTGGATATCGCGGACGACCTGCCGGCCGTTCAGGTCGATGCTCTCTTTGTCGACCAGATTCTGACCAATCTGCTCGAGAACGCGGCGCGTTATGCGGCCGGAAAGGAAATCCACGTCTCGGCCAGGACGGTCGGAGGTCAGGTTTGGCTGATGGTCGACGACGCCGGTCCGGGCGTTTCCGGCGTCGCGATGCCGCATCTCTTTGAGCGGTTCTACCGCGGCCCGCGACGCCAGGGCTCGCGGATCGAGGGCGGCTCGGGTATCGGGTTGGCGGTCGTCCGTGGTCTCGCGGAGGCGATGGGGGGTTCCGCCACTGCCAGACCCAGCACCCTCGGCGGCCTGTCGGTGGTCGTTCGACTGCCGGTTGAGGGCGAGCCGGGGCCGGTCGGTCAGCCGGCCGAGGCCGGGCCCGAGGCCGCTGTAGAGCCGGCGAACGAAGCCGCTGTCGAACCCGAANNGCCGCCGGCGAGGCGACGATCGAGCCTTCTCGTGCCTCGACGCCCCAGGACCCCGGATGAGCGACGGCGCGGCCGTGGTCCTGATCGTCGAGGATGACGAGGCGGCGCGGGTTGCGATCGCGAGCAATCTCCGCGCCCGCGGCCACGAGGTGGATGAGGCGTTCGATGTCCGTGGTGCGCTTCGGCTGTGGGACATTCGCCGTCCGGACCTGATACTGCTCGACCTTGGATTGCCCGACCTCGACGGCCAGGCGGTGATCCGCCGCGTTCGGCGAGAGGCCAACACCCCGATCATCGTCGTCTCGGCCCGGGGCCGCGAGGAGGATCGAGTGGCGGCGCTCGACGCGGGGGCGGACGATTACCTGACCAAGCCGTTCGGGCTCTCCGAACTGCACGCGCGGATGCGGGCGGTCCTGCGGCGTGCCGCCGGCCCCGAGGCAGACGCGGAGGGCAGGATGCGGCTGGGCCCGGTCGTGCTGGACGTGCCGCACCACGAGGTGAAGGTAGCGGAGACGCCGGTGGAACTGACGCCGCGGGAGTTCGAGCTGCTCAAGGTTCTGCTGTCCCAGCCCGGGCGAGTCGTCACGGCGGGCCGGCTGCTCCGCGCGGTCTGGGGCACGGCCTACTCGGACGAGGGCCACTACCTCCACGTCTACGTCTCGCGTCTGCGCCGAAAGCTCGCCGCCGCCGATCCGTCCGGCGCCGCGGCGAAGCTCATCGTTGCCGAGCCCGGAGTGGGCTACCGAATCGTCGCCGAGTAGGGTTGCTGCTGCGGCGGCGGGCAGGTCGAGCACAGTCGGGCCGGGCAGGTCGTCGGTCGTCTGCACGAGCCGATCGTTGTGGCGACCGCGCCTCGAAAATGCCTATCCGCGGCGTGTCGGTCGGTCGCTAGAATGGCCTGGTCCGAGCGGGTTGGGTCTCGGCAGGGGCCGATTCTTGGCGTGAGCCGGGGACGGCCTTCACCACCAACTTACCGGCAAGTCGGAGGGAGACCGAGATGGCGACCGGATTGGGCTTCTGCCCCAGCTGCGGGACGGCTAAGACGGAGGCAGGCCAGAGGTTCTGCGCTACGTGTGGCGCTACGTTTGCGGCTGTGCCCGCGGCGGCAACCGCGGCGGCGACCGCGATGCCCGTACCCCCGTCTCCGGCTCCAACCTACGCCGCAGCGCCTCCGCCCCCGGCCTACGTGCCTCCGCCTCCGCCTCCGACGTACGTGGCGGCGGCACCGCCCGCGTGGGGCGCGCAACCGGTCGCTCCCGCGGCCGCTCCGGCCAAGGCTGCGGTCAGCCCCGTCATGTTGCTCGTCGGCGGCTTAGTCATCCTCGCCATCGTCGGTGTGGCGTTCTACATGATGAACAACAACGGCACTCCGGGAAGCCTCGTCTTCAGCCCCACCACCGTCAACTGCGGCCAGACGTACACGACGACCATCCGGCTCCCCTCCTCGGTGAAGGGCACCGACCAGATCACGCTTCAGGACAACGGCGCAGTCGTCGCCACGCAGACGGTCAGCGATGCCGGCCTGAAGCAGCAGCCCGACGGTTCATGGTCCGCGAGCGACACGAGTCCGGCCGATTGTTCGATCGGGGCCGGAGCGCACACGGAACGCCTCCTTGATGCGAGCGGCAAGGTGCTGGCGCAGGGATCCTTCACGCTCGTAGGATCCTCGGGCCCGACGCCGACGGCCGGCGCCGGCACTCCCGCTCCCGCGACTCAGGCCCCGACCCAGGCACNNGACCCAGGCACCGACTGAGGCCCCGACCCAGGCGCCGACCCAGGCGCCAAGCATGTCCTCGGCAGGGAGCAGCACAACGATCGATCCTTCCAGCTTCAGCTGCTCGGCCGCGGACCAGCAGATCGTTCTGACCATCCGGCTGTCGGCGTCCATCCCCGGAACCGCTGAGGTCACGTCCGAGATCGATGGCAACACCGGAGACACCAGCACCGTGTCAGCGGGCTTCGAGAAGCAGGCCGATGGCAGCTGGCTCTCTTCCGCGCCGGAATCCAGCCAGACCCTCTGCGAGGACCTAGGCACGGGCAAGCACAGCATCGGCGCCCTCGACGCGAACGGTCAGGTGATCACTCAGGGCACTTTCACCATCAACCCCTAGCCTGAAGGGCCTCCGAGACCTGGCGACACGTCTCGGAGGCTCGTCCAAGCTGCGTTCATCGCAGAGGCCCGGCTGGCCGGGTTCGCATCCGGCCAGACCTCGGCCCCAGGCCGGCTGGGTCAGTGCGTCGTTGGCGCCGGCTCGCCCACTAGGTGCACTTCCAGGCCGGGGACGGCGTCCAGCAGCCGATCGGCGAGCGAGGCCCGGCCAACGTGCAAGCCGCGGTGTGGGCTATGGACAAGGACCAAGTGGGTCACGCGGCGGTCGCGCACAACCTCCTCCAGCCCGCGCGCCAGGTCCGAGGCCTCGCCCCTGATGATCTCTGCGCCGAGGTCCAGGGCGTAATCGACGTTCGTCTGGATGTTCTGCTGCCGATCGCGGGATAGCCTGACGCCGGGCGTCTCGACGGCCACCGCCAGAAGCGGGGCGTGCAGCGCGCTTGCGATCGAAGCAGACCGGCGCAAAGCCCGCCGGCATTCCGGCGACTCGTCGACCAGCGCCATGACCCGCTCCGTCACCGGTCCGATGCGCAGGCCTCGTTCGCTGACGATGCCCTCCAGCTGGTCGTCCACCTTGCCGGCCACGAATCGCAGCGACAGGTCCCGCAGCGCGGTCAGGTTCGTCTCGGTGAAGAACCGTTCGAGGGCCAGCACTGCCCGGTCGGGCGGATAGACGTTGCCGTGGCGCATCCGCTGCCGTAGAGCGTGCGGGCTCATGTCGACCAGCTCTATCTCGTCGGCTGTGCGGACGACTTCGTCGGGTATGCGCTCGCGGACCGGCACGTCCAGGATCGTCTCGACCGCGTCGGCGATCGANNTCGTCGACCAGGGCCACGGTCGGATGGCGGGCGATGATCGCGTCGGCGTCCATCTCCTCCACGACTACGCCGCGGTACTCGATATGGCGCCGCGGGACCGTCTCGAGCCCATCGAGCAGCGCGGCAGTGTTGCGCCGACCGTATGTCTCGACGAAGCCCACGACGACGTCGGTGCCGCGGTCATGGCGGCGATGGGCCTCTTCGAGCATCTTGTATGTCTTGCCGACGCCTGGGGCCATGCCCATGTAGATGCGCAGTCGACCCCGCTCGGGCTTCTGCTCGGCGTTCAGTCGGGCGAGCATCTGGTCGCCGGTAGGGCGGATAGGGTCCGACGGCTCTGTCGTCATTTCAGCAGCCCATCGAGGTCCAGGTTGAGCTCGAGCACATGGACGCCCGCGGCGCCGATGAAGCCGAGGAACGGCTGCGTCGTGTGGCGCGCGACGGCGGCTCGGACCTGATCCTGGGTCATTCCCCGCGCCTTTGCAACCCTCGGAACCTGGTACTCCGCCGCGGCCGGGCTGATGTCCGGGTCCAGGCCCGAGGCAGAGGCGGTGACCAGGTCGACGGGAATCGGTGCGTCTCCGTTGGCCTTGCGCAGGGCGTCGACGCGCGCGGAGATCGCGGTGATCAGCCCCTGCGATGTCGAGGACAGGTTCGATCCTCCCGACAGGGTCGGGTCGTAGCCGGCCCCCGCTGCCGACGGCCGTCCGGAGAAGTACTTCGGGTCGTCGAACGACTGACCGATCAGGCTCGAACCGATGGTGGCGCCGTCGACGACGATCATCGAGCCGTTGGCCTGGCTCGGGAAGGCGACCTGTGCGACCGCGGTCACCGCCGCGGGGTAGGCGAGGCCGGTCATCACGGTGAACGCCAGCAGGATCGCGACCGCCGGCCAGAGCTGGTTCCTGACGAAGCTTCGCATGGTTGACTCCCTAGGCCAGGTGAACGGCAGTGATGAGAAGGTCGATCGCCTTGATGCCGATGAACGGCGCGAAGATCCCGCCCACGCCGTAGATCAGGAGGTTTCTTCGGAGAAGCTCGGCCGCCGGCGCGGCGCGATAGGCCACACCACGCAGGGAGAGCGGTACGAGGGCGATGATTATCAGAGCGTTGAAGATCACCGCCGACAGGATCGCCGACTCCGGCCGGGCCAGACCCATGACGTTGAGGGAATTCAGCTCCGGGTAGGCCACCACGAACATGGCCGGCAGGATGGCGAAGTACTTGGCCACGTC
>PMNU01000076.1:9688-33635 GCA_003165675.1 Chloroflexota bacterium | reverse complement strand
GAAAGGGATGGCCCGGGTCGACCGCCAGCGGCGTCAACACCGGGTATATCTCGTTGGTGAAGCGCCGGCGGAGGGCCTCGTGGTGCTCCGGAACGTCCTCGTACTCCACGATCTCGACGCCGGCCTCCCGAAGTGCAGCACAGACTCGCCCGAAGATCTCGGTCTGTTCGCCGAGCAACTCGCGGAACCTCGTCCGGATGTCGGCCAGCTGTTCCAGGGCCGGCTTCTCTCCGGGCGCTGCCGGGACGGCATGGGCCTCGGCCTGCTCCATCAAGCCGGACACGCGGATCTGGAAGAACTCGTCCAGGTTGCTCGCGAAGATGGCCAGGAACTTGACCCGTTCGATAAGCGGGTTCCGCTCGTCGCCGGCCTCGGACAGGACCCGGCGCTGGAACTCCAGAGAGCTAAGCTCGCGATTGATATACGGAAACGCCGAACTCGCCGCGCCCACGGCGGGCGCCGGCGTGGCGGCGGTTCTCCGGATGATCGCGGTCACCTGTCTTGCGTTCGCCTCGCTGCTCGCAGTTCAAGAGCCGGTGAACTGCATCGGCCCATTCTCGACAGTCGGCGCCGGTTAGCAATAGGCGGGCGCCCGGGCTCGCGTGGCGATGTTCTATCTCTCAGCCCGGTAACGGCGCTCTCCCGTCCGAGGGTCTACGAACACACGCATCACGCGACGGCTGGTTGGATCCCCGAAAACCTCGTTCGTGGGCACGAAACGCGGCTCCATTGGATCGCTCTCGCCGCCTCCGGGCCCGGGTGCGGCGTCGCTTCGCTCCGCCTCGTTCGAGCGATACCTGGAGCGTTGGAGCACCCCCACGACCATCACCGCCGAGCCGAAGGCGATGGCGATGACACCGCTGGCCGCCTCGGGCCCGCCCAGGCTTGCATCGGCCACTCCGCCCAGGAACAGCAGCGCTCCGAAGCCAAAGGCGAGAGTCCGGATCGATTGATTGAGCATCTGCAATCTCCGGGTCCTGGTGCTCCAAGACGTCGCCCTGGATGCCCGGGACGGATGTCTTGGGCACCGGCCCGGGCTGTTCGGAATCGGACGTCTGATACGTCCGGGATGGGCGGCCTCGTAAAGAGTCGCCGGGAGTTCAGGCGGACCTACTCGCCGACAGGGCGGACGGCGCCGGCTTCGGGCACGACCACGACTGCGGTCCCATAGGCGACGATCTCGGACATCGTGCTGCCGATCTCGGACGAGTCGAATCGCATCGAGAGAACCGCGTTGGCGCCCATCAGCGTCGCGTTCTGGACCATTCGATCGATTGCCTGTCGCCGGGTGTCCTCGAGCAACTCGGTGTACTCGTGGATCTCGCCACCGACGAGCGAGCGCAGGCCGGCGGCGAAGTTGCCGGCGAATCCCCGGCTGCGGACGACCAGACCGAAGACCTGGCCCTTGGTTTCGCTGACCTGATAGCCGGCCAGATAGGGGGTGGTGGCGATGATCATTGGAACTCCTCCGATGGTTCGTTGCGTACTGCTGAGCTGGAGATGGCTTCGTGCATCCTCAACGGCGACGTCGAGGCCGGCTGAGAAGCCGTCGCCAAGATTGTCGGCCCTTGCGTTGCTCTGGAGGTCAGTCGTGAGGACGAATCACTTCTCCTTCGGACGGCTGTGCGCTTGCCGATCAGCGCGACGCGGCACGATCGGCCGCGCACGCAGGGCACGGGCAGTCTGCCCGAAGCGCCCCGAACGTGTAGTAGCCCGTATCGTGGCCGTCGGCCCAAGTCGGCGCGAGCGCGTACGCTCCCACGAGCCGCATGTCCACGAGCTGCGACTGAACCGAAGTGAGAGCTGGGTTGGTGTCGAGCCAGCCCGGCCGTCCCGCCTCGCCCTGGCAGTACGCGCACGGGCAGAGCAGCCGCAGCGTTACGACGTCGAACTCGCTGCGGTGGCCATCCGCCCATTCGACGGTAACCAGACCGGCTTCTCGCTCCGCTTTGATGTTGACCGGCGTGTCGGCGGGGCTCTGACTCATGCGCCATTCTAGGAGCGGATTCCAATCGTGGGCGGCCGGGGACGAACTCGGCCCGGGCCTCACACCTGAACAGACTTCGAACTGCCTCAGCGAGTTCGGTCGATGCGATCGAAAGCCGTTGCAGTGGCGCTCCGCGATCGTCGCGCCGCGCCTCGGATGGCTCCTGTAAAGCTGACTTGACAGCGTGCGGTTGTCAAGCTAACTTGACACAAATGCAGAACGACGTCCGCAGGCTGCGCGAGGATCGGGCCCTGAGCCAGGGCGATCTGGCCCGGCACCTGGGCGTCTCACGCCAGACCGTCAACGCCATCGAAACAGGGCGGTACCTGCCGTCGCTGCCGCTGGCACTGGCCATCGGGCGGTTCTTCGGACGGGCAGTTGAAGAGGTCTTTCATGATGACGGGCATGAGTAAGTGGGCCGTGCCGGCGGTTGGGTTCGTTGTAGGTCTGCTCGTTGCGGCCGCCGAGCTCGGCCGGCGGGCGACGCCGCTGCAGGCCGCCCTGGCATTCGCCATCGTCGCGGCCTACGCGCTGGGTCTGCGCCTGCTGCAGTCGAGGAGTGAGACGGCGAGTCTGCTATCCGGCCTGCCGGTGGACGAGCGCTGGGAGTCGATCAACAACCGCGCCCTTGCCCTGGCCGCGCAGGTGATCGCGGTCATCATTCTGGTCGTGTTCCTGGTCACAGAGTACGAGGGGGGCGACGCGATGCCGTACGCGTTACTCGAAGCCGCGTTCGCGGCGGCATACTTCGGCGGAATCCTCTGGTACAGGTGGCGACAATGAAGAGCCCCAGGGACCGAGTCGGGCTTTCGACGGGCCGGGTCTCGCCGGAGGCGCGATCGGCACGGTCGGCGCTTCGAGGCCGGCCCGACCCGCTTGCCGAGGAGATTGAATGTCCCTGCTGATCGACTCGGTGTCCAAGCGCTTCGGAGAAGTCCAGGCGCTCGACGACGTCTCGCTCGAGATCGAGCCTGGAGAGGTCTTCGGGTTCCTGGGCGCCAATGGCGCCGGCAAGACGACGGCCATGCGCATCGTCCTGGACATCCTCCGGCCAGACTCCGGGACCGTCACCTGGAACGGCAAGCCCAATACGGAGGCGCCCCGCGAGACATGGGGATACCTGCCGGAGGAGCGCGGACTGTACGCCAAGATGAACGTCCTCGAACAGCTGGTCTTCTTCGCCCGGCTCCAGGGCGTTGAGTCGAAGGCGGCCGAGCACGAGGTTCGGGAGTGGCTGGAGCGCTTCCGGATTCCGGAGTACGCCGACCGCCGGGCCGAACAGCTCTCCAAGGGTAATCAGCAGAAGATCCAGTTCATCGCGGCGATTCTCCACGATCCCCAGGTGCTGCTCATGGACGAGCCCTTCAGTGGCCTTGACCCGGTGAACGCCGCCCTTCTCAAAGAGGCTTTCCTGGAGATGAAGAGTCGGGGCAAGACGCTCATCTTCTCGACTCATCAGATGGAGACGGTCGAGGAATTGTGCGAGTCGATCGCGATCCTCGACCGGGGGCGCGTGGTGGTCGGCGGATCCGTCCGCGACGTGCGCCGCTCGACCGGGCGCCAGATGGTCCGCCTGGCAGTGGAAGGCGATCCGGAGATGACCTGGCTCGGGACGCTGGACGGCGTGCGTGTCACGCGACGCGGACAGGACTATACGGAGGCGGAGGTGGCGCCGGGCCACGACCCGGGCGCGGTCCTGCGGGCCGCTCTCAGCCGCGGTTGTGAGATCCGCCACTTCGAGATGGCGGACCCAACGCTCGAGGAGATCTTCATCGAGCAGGTGGGCCAGATCGACACGACGGAGCGGACTCTGGCCCCAAAGGCAGTGAGCGCATGAAGGGCTGGCGAACGCTCTTCCCGAATGCCTGGTACGTAGCCGTCCGGGAGTATCGCAGCCGAGTGAGGACCCGCAGCTTCGTCCTGGGCACGGTCCTGCTGGCCGTGATCGCCTTCGCGGCGACGCAGCTGCCGGTTCTGGTCGATTTCGCCGCGGGTAGCAGCCAGACGCGCCTGGAGGTCGTCAGCACCCCAGGTATGCCAGCCGACTCGCTCAGCCTTTTGAGCGAAACGCTCAACGGGCAGATCTCGGCGACTGCCCACCCGCCCTTCGTCGTTAGCTGGCTCGCGGAGGGCGACATCGCATCGGCCCAGCAGGCCCTGGAGAACGGCAAGTTCGACGCTCTCCTGATCGTTGACCGCGACCCGGCGAGCAAGAACCTGACCTTCACGCTTCGAACGGATCTGGCCTCGGACGGGCCGGTTGTGACGAGCATCAGGCCCGCGGTGGCGCTGCTCGCGCTCGACGACGCGCTGGCCCGAGCTGGGACTTCCATCGGTGCGGTGCAGGCGACGCCGCTCACGGTTCTGCCGGTCAATCCGTCTGCCGGCCCCGCCAACAGCGTCAGCCGCGAGGTCTCGACGGACCTGCTGTCGACTGGGCTGATCGTGCTCATCTTCATGGCCATCATCACCTATGGCGTGTGGGTGGCTATGAGCGTGGCCGAGGAGAAGGGCAGTCGCGTCATGGAGCTGATGCTCAACGCCACGACTCCGCTCCAGATGCTTGCCGGCAAGGTGATCGGGAACGGGGCCGCAGGCCTGACGCAGTACGGGATCATCCTGGCCGCCGTGGTCGGCGGTCTCCTTGCGCAGGGCCCGATCCACAAGGCCGTGCTCGGTACGGATGCGGGCAACACCTTCGGTGGGCTCGACCCTGTTGTGCTGGCCGCGTTCGTGATCCTGTTCGTTCTCGGTTTCCTGATGTATTCGCTTCTCTACGCCGCCCTCGGCTCGCTCGTCAGCCGGCAAGAAGATGTCCAGAGCGCCACCTCACCCCTGATGATGCTGATCATCGCCGGCTACGTCATGTCGGTCTTCGGGCTGCAGGCGATCGACGACACCTGGGTCAAGATCGCTTCGTTCGTGCCGTTCTTCAGCCCGTACCTGATGCTGGCCCGCGTCTCGATGGGCCACGTCGAAGCCTGGGAGTTCGGTCTGGCGGTGCTGCTGCTGGTGATCAGCATCGCTGTCGCGCTATTTGTCGCGGCTCGTATTTACAGCGCCGGCGTCCTGCTGTACGGCCAGCGTCTCAGCCTGCGCCAGGTCCTGAGTGCGGCCCGCGTCTCGCGGTAGCCCCACGCCGTAGCGTGGATCAGCCGTACGGATACCGGCATGCTCCCCGCCTCTGGAGCGCGACTTCGCGCGCTGTGTCGGCGGGCGATCCTGCCGGCGCTCCTCCCGGCCTTCACTGCGGGCGCTTGCCGCCGCGCGCCGTCAGTCGTCGAGCGGGAGTCGTCGAATGAGTGCCAGCACCGGCCTCCCTGGCGGAGTTGCGACCGGGTCCGGGACCGCGTGCAGCGGCATCTCGCCGGGCTGCGAGGCAATCCAGCGCCACAGCTCGCTGCGACGGCCGGGCAGGTATGGGCTTCGGATGTGGCGGGCCATTACGCCGCGCAGACCCTGCTGGGCGACGGCAAAGTACAGATCAACGCCGTCGCCGACCACTCCGGGCAGGATCACCAATTCAGCGCTGGCGTGGACGATCCTGGCCAGGCGTTCGCGGCGGCGCTGGAGCGGCTGGGCGAGGATTGGCCGCCCGCCTGCCCACAGGACATCGAAGGCCAGGTAGACCGGGATCACGCCTGTCGTCTGGCCGTCGGCTAGGCGGCCGAGGAGCGCTTCGTCGTCCATCCGACCGGCCTTGTCCGGCATGACGATCTCGCCGTCGAGGATGACCGGAAGATCGCCTACCAGGTCGGGCAGCGTGGCCAGCTCCGGCAGTTGCGGAGCCAGGTCGCGGCCGGTCTCGTCGATGAGGCGCAGTCGGGGCCCGGGCGCGGATCGGTCCGTCTCGATGAAAGCCAGAGCACGGCGCCCACCCCAGCGCGGTTCGAAGACGTGCTCATCCGAGTCGAAGGCGGCGTCGGCCGGCTTGGCCTGCATGGGCCGCAGCGACCGCGGCAGCTGCGCGACGTCGCCGGTGAGGCGCAACGAGAGCTGGTCGGACACGCCTTCGATACTACGCCCACCGATCGCCGGTCGGTCGGCGTATTCCTGCGTTGGCTCCTGCGCGCCTTGCTCACGCACCTTCAAGTGCGCCGCGCTGCCCTCGGCGACGCCTGGTTTCGCGTCGGAGTCGCTCCTCTCCGTGCGCCGCCACTCGTTGGCGTGGTGAGCGTCAGCCGGCGGAACCCGGGCCTACGGCGAGCCCTCAGTACTTCTCGGGGACGAAGTGCTGGCTCCGGATCGGCGGGCGGATGTAGCCCGCGTCGACCTGCCGGGGCGGCAATACAACCTGGTCGGGTGTCGTGTCCTCGTACGGGATGACCTGCAGGAGGTGGTTGATGCAGTTCAGTCGGGCGCGCTCCTTGTCGTCCGCTTCCACCACCCACCAGGGCGCTTCTCGCGTGTCGGTGGCCGCGAACATCGCGTCCTTGGCTCTCGAGTACTCAACCCACTTCGATCGGGCGGTGACGTCCATCGGCGAGATCTTCCAGCGCTTTGTCGGCTGGGTCATTCGATCCTGGAAGCGACGCTCCTGCTCGACGTCGCTGACTGAGAACCAGTACTTGATGAGGATGATCCCGGAGCGGATGAGCATTCGCTCGAACTCGGGCGCGGTCTTGAGGAAGTCCGTGTATTCCTCGTGCGTGCAGAAGCCCATGACGTGCTCGACGCCGGCCCGGTTGTACCAGCTGCGGTCGAAGAGCACCCATTCGCCGGCGGCTGGGAGCTGGGCCACGTAGCGCTGGAAGTACCACTGCGTCGTCTCACGTTCGGTCGGTATGCCGAGCGCGCAGATGCGGCAGACGCGCGGGTTCAGGGTTTCGGTAATGCGCTTGATCACTCCGCCCTTGCCGGCCGCATCGCGGCCTTCGAACAGGCACACGACCTTCAGACCGCGGGCTTTGATCCATTCCTGGAGCTTGACCAGTTCGACCTGGAGCCTGGCCAGCTCGGACTCGTAGTACTTGGGCTCGAGCTTCTTGCGACGCTTCTGGACTCGATCTCCGGTGGTCGGGTCGAACGAGTCCACGTGGGCGATCTCCGCTCCTTGCCGACTTTCAGGCCTGGAGCGAACGACTCGCTTCTCCCGACGCACGGCCGCAACGGCTTCCACGAGCGCGGCCGTGTTTTCCTCGGCGACGGTCGGCGGCGCGGCGGCAGCAGCGGGCTTCTTCGTAGCGGCCGCCCCCTCGGCGGCTGCCTTCGACTTGGGCTTGGGGACGGCGTCTCCGGCCGCGTCATCCTTGGCACCTTGACGGTTGTGGTGTGCTTTCGCCAACGTCGGCCTCCTTGGCGTTCACGTTATGACATGACTGCGGCAGAGGCAACAGTCTTGCCGCCGTCTTGCTGGCGGGCCGGCGTCGATCTCTCGTCGATGCGCACGTGTCTCGGCCGCCCGGTACCATGCCGAATACGAGGACGGAGGAGAATCTGTGCGGATGTGGGGCGGTCGATTCGAAGGCGCGTCGGACGAGCGCATGGCGGAATTCACGAGTTCGATCGATTCCGACAGATCGCTTGCCCTCGACGACATCGCCGGTTCGATCGCTCACGTCCATGGCCTGGGCCAGGCGGGCCTGCTCGCGCCGGACGAGGTCGAGACGCTGGTCCGCGGACTCGAAGGCCTGCGGGAGGATGTGGAGGCGGGCACGCTGATCTGGGACCCGGCGCTCGAGGACGTCCACATGAATCTCGAGGTTGCACTTCGCGAGCGGATCGGACCGGCCGCGGGGCGGCTCCACACAGGCCGGTCCCGCAACGATCAGGTGGCCACCGACATGCGGCTGTGGCTGCGCCGAACGATCGATGGCCTGGACCGGGCGATGGTCGAGATGGAGCGTTCGCTGGTCGGGCTGGCGGACCGCGAGGGCGAGGCGATCATGCCGGGCATGACGCATATCCAACCGGCACAGCCCGTTCTCTTTGCCCATCACCTGCTGGCCTACGTCGAGATGCTAGAGCGCGACCGGGGCCGACTGGCCGACTGCCGGCGGCGGGCGAACGTATCGCCGCTCGGCTCCGGTGCGCTGGCGGGCGCGGGATATCCACTAGACCGCGAAGCGACGGCTCGAGAGCTCGGCTTCGATGGTGTTACGGCCAACTCGCTCGACGGCGTCAGCGACCGCGATTTCGCGGTCGAGGCGCTCTTGGCCTTCGCCCTGTGCATGGTCCATCTATCGCGGTTGGCCGAGGAGATCACCTGGTGGTCGAACCCCCGATTTGGGTTCGTTCGCCCGGCCGACTCGTTCTCGACCGGCTCGTCGATGATGCCCAACAAGAAGAACCCGGACCCGGCCGAGCTGGTGCGTGGCAAGACGGCGCGGGTGATCGGTGAGCTGACCGGCATGCTCACCTTGCTCAAGGGCCTGCCGCTTGCGTATCAGAAGGACATGCAGGAGGACAAGCCGCCGCTGTTCGATGCGGCGGCCACGCTCGAAGCGTCGCTCGGCGTCATGGCCGGGATGGTGGCGACGCTTGCCGTGGACCGCGATCGGATGCGCGCGGCGGCAGGTGAGGGATACACCACGGCCACGGCCGTCGCCGATGCCCTCGTGCGACGGGGAGTGGCGTTCCGTGCCGCTCACCACGTAGTGGGTGCCCTCGTTGCCGAAGCGGAGCGGGCCGCGGTTACGCTCGACGCGCTGGACGATGCCACGATCGCCGCGGCCCTGGCCGCGTCGGACGATTCCGTGGCGATGGCGTTGGTCGGCGATGCAGCGTTGCCGGGAGAGTTGCACGCGGCCGCCGGGTTGGAGGGCGCCATGGCCGGCTGCGACGTGATCGGCGGCACCGCCCCTCGCCGCGTGGCGGCGGCCCTGGCCGCCGCGAAGGCGCGGCTCGGGTTGTAGAGGAGCAGCGCCTCGGCGCGCTGGAGCCCGCCCGGCCTCGTCCCGATCCGCTACCTAATTGGCACCGACGAGGCCCCGTGTCAGGGCGTGCGACATCGTATCCTCAGGCCGGCGCCGGGTGCCGGGCGGCGGAGCAGGGGAGAAGCATGAAGCTGCACGAGTTCGAGCCGGTAGGGGAGTCGCCCTATCCGCGCGCCCTACGCCGCGAGGACTCGTTCGTGTTGACGTGCGCGGCCTG
This sequence comes from Chloroflexota bacterium, assembly GCA_003165675.1. Lineage (GTDB taxonomy): Bacteria > Chloroflexota > Limnocylindria > Limnocylindrales > CSP1-4 > Fen-1039. The sequence continues at coordinate 24,556 of PMNU01000076.1, read as the reverse complement.
TGGCTGTCGATTGACCGCTCGTGAGTCTCTCGCCGATGGCGGCTTGCTCGGCCCCGATGCAGCCTGGCGCCACTTCTGGGGACTGCCCGGGCACGACGCCCGCGGGTGCCGCGTCGCCTGCATCGATCTGCCGCATCGGATCACGCCGTTGGAGGCCTCGGCGTCCTGAGGATAGCGCGACGGCACTCGCCTCCGCGTATCCGGCCGGCAACTTGACCCCGCACGCTCGTTTGCGCAGGCCGACCCTCGCGCGCACCGTCCTGAACGGCAACCCGGGCGCCACCGGACCGTGACCCAGGGATCACCGGCCCGCCACTGATTCCGCCGAACCGCATCCGTACGCTTCCGTTCGAGTGGCGCGGCCCTGCCAGTGCGAAACCCGAACCCCGTCCCTCACCGTCACACGTTTCGAAGGAGAGCTACTCGTGCCCAATGGCGGAAGCGGCATCAACTCGGGCGACACTGCCTGGGTCCTGACCTCGGCGGCGCTCGTGATGCTCATGACGCCCGGACTGGCCCTGTTCTACGGCGGCCTCGTTCGCCGCAAGAACGTGTTGAGCACGATCATGCACAGCGTATTCATCCTGGCACTCGTCAGTGTCACGTGGGTTCTGTTCGGATTCACCCTGGCGTTTGGCAAGGACGTGAACGGCTGGGGCATCATCGGCGGCCTCGACTACATCGGCCTCCACGACGTGGGCGTCAAGCCGCTAACCCAGTACGCGCCGACGATCCCGGGCTCGGCCTACATGGCCTTCCAGATGATGTTCGCCGTCATCACGCCGGCCCTGATCACCGGCGCCTTCGCCGAGCGGAAGCGTTTCAAGGCATTTGTGCTGTTCTCGCTCCTGTGGACCACCCTCGTCTACTCGCCGATCGCCCACTGGGTCTGGGGCGACGGCGGCTGGCTCCACCAGATGGGCGTTCTCGACTTCGCCGGCGGAACCGTCGTCCACATCAGCTCGGGCGTTGCCGCGCTGGTGGCCGCGCTTGTGCTGGGCCCGCGAGTCAAGCGCGAGTCCGATCGCTTCGAGCCGCACGACGTTCGCCTGACGGTCATCGGCGCAGGGCTGCTGTGGTTCGGCTGGTTCGGCTTCAACGGCGGTTCGGCCCTGGCCGCGAACGGTCTTGCCGCCAACGCCTTCGTAGTCACAAACACCGCCGCGGGCATGGCGGCGTTGACCTGGGTGACCGTGAGCTGGCTGCACAAGGGCACCCCGAGCGTGGTCGGAGCGGTCGCGGGTGGAGTTGCCGGTCTGGTGGCCATCACCCCGGCCTCCGGCTATGTCGATGCCAGCTCCGCGATAGTCATCGGCTTCGCGGCCGGCTGCGTCTGCTATGGCGCCATCCTGCTGCGCGAGCGTATGAAGGTGGACGACGCTCTCGACGTGTGGGCCGTCCACGGCGTGGGCGGAACGCTCGGCGCGATTCTCACCGGCGTCTTCGCTGTTGCCGCGGTCAACGGCGCGTCCGGCCTGGTGGAAGGCAACGTGGGTCAGATGGGCACGCAGCTGGTGGCTGTTGCAGCGACATGGATCTACAGCGGGGTCGCCACCTTCGTGATCCTCAAGGTCGTCGACTTCTTCGTCGGGCTCCGCGTCGAGGAATCCGAAGAGGAGGCTGGTCTCGACTCGTCCCAGCATGGCGAGGTTGCCTGGCAGAACTGAACCGTCGGCTTGCGGGTGGGCGCGGACGAGGAGGAAGCCGGCCTGGATGCGTCGCAGCACAGCGAGGTCGTCTACCATTCGTAGCCTCCGGGCGGCCGGGAGCGCCCGGGCCCGCCGGCAGGTAGCGCCACAACTTTCGTACCCAACGGCAACCCGAGCGCCACCAGAGCGACACCGCTGGTCCACCCGCGTGCTACTGATTTGCACCGACGCCCTACATAAACTTCCACCCAGGGAACGGGATGTAAGTCCCAGTGGTTCAGCCGAAGGAGCCAACAGGTGATCGCAGCCGCTTTCCTCAGTTTCGCCCTTCTGGTGGTGGCGTGGTTCGTCGCTCCATCTCGCGCCCACGTCGCCGAGTAGGAGAGCCTGAGGACATCCCGTTCATCTCCTGACTTCCGGTCGACTGAGGGTCGGCCGCTCAACTGGATAACGGCTTCGACATCGACCCGCGCACCTTTCGGCAGGTGGCGCGGGTCCTTGCTTGTCCGAGGCCCAGGTTGGGCCAGGCTGGCGGCGAGGCGACGAAGGCGTGATAGTCGTGGCTGAGGCGGTCGGCCGACGTCCGAGGGCTTGGTCTCAGGCCTCCGGGCCGCTCCCTCGCAGATCCACGCGAGCCGTCCAGGTTGCCGAGTCGATCAGTTCGGGGCGGTGAGTGATCATCACGATCGCGCGTCCCGCAGTTGCGGCGAGGAGGTCGGCGGCGAGGGTGGACGCGGTCGCCTCGTCCAGATGCTCCGTCGGCTCGTCGAAGACGATGATCGGCGCGTCTGTAAGGAGGGCTCGGGCAAGGGAGAGGCGCTGCCGCTGGCCTCCCGAGAGACGCGCACCGCGCTCCCCGACCAGGGTGGACAGACCGTCGGGAAGCGAGTCGATCCAGCCGTCGAGCTGGGCGGCGGCGAGGGCCGCCCTCACTTCTTCGTTCGTTGCCTCGGGTCTGGCCAGGCGGACGTTCTCGGCGACCGACGTATCGAAGATGTGCGGATCCTGGGCGCACAGACAGACGACCCGCCGCACGTCGTCTCCGGAGAGGCGGCGGATGTCGATCGAGCTGTCCGATCCGACCAGTTCCACCGAACCCGAAGACGGCTCCAGGAACCGAACCAGCACGGCGGCGAAGGTGCTCTTGCCCGATCCGCTGGGACCGGTTACGAGCAGCCGATCGCCCGGCCGCACGTCGACGTCGGGCAGGACGAGCGCGTCCGGTCCGTCCGATCGGTAGCGCGCCTGCAGGCCCCGGCAGCGCAGCCCGTACGGCCCCTGAGGGAGTGGCTCGGGGATTGCCGGCTCGGCCACCGGGTCGGGGCGTGACACCACGTCCAGTAGCCGCCGGGCCATGGCCGCCAGACCGGGCAGGTGCTGGGAGGCGGGTACCAGGCCCGCGACCGACTCGTGGACGGCGATCGGTGTGAGAACGACCACGGCCAGAGCCACGCCCCCAACCGAGCCCGCGCGGACGGCGGCGATGCCGGCGAGCAGCCCGAGCCAGACCGCGACGCCGGTCGCCAGGCCGGACAGGAGCGACCCCAATCCGGACCCTGCGGCCGTGCGGGCCTCGGCCCCCGCCAGACGTCGATCGATCGCCGCCATCTCCTCCAGCCGCGCCTCGGCGGCGCCGGCCACGAGAAGCTCCGGCGCGCCTGTGAGGATCTCCAGGGTCGCCGCTGCCAGCTCTCCGCGCGCGCCGGCGATCCGACGCTCGCCTCGGTTGGCGAGGTTGCTCGTGAAGACCGGTACCAGGAAGGCCACGAACAGCAGGGTGGCGGTAAGAACGAGAGCGGCAGCCGGCACCAGGAACCAGATCAGGGCTACGGCGCCTGCGGCGGCGATGCCGGCGACGAGGTAGGGGAGCAGGAGGCGCAGCCACAGGTCGGCTAGGCCGTCGACGTCGTCGACGAGCCGCGATAGCAGATCGCCCGAACGGAACTCGGCCAGGCCGGCCGGCGCGAGGCGTTCGAGCCTGGCGTAGACGCCGCCGCGAAGCCTCGACAAGACCCGGAAGGCGGCGTCGTGGCTTGCCAGTCGTTCGCCGTAGCGAAGGGCGCCGCGGCTGATGCCGAAGGCCCGGACGGCCGTCACGGCCACCATCAGGTAGAGGACGGGCGGCCGCTCGGCGGCGCGGGAGACGAGCCACGCGGACGTGGCAGTGAGTCCGATGGCGGCCCCGGAAGCGGCGACGCCCGCGGCCACGGCCAGCATCAGCCTGCCGGTCACGGGCCGGCCGAAGCCGGCCACCCGTACCAGCGCCCGGAGCCCGCTCATGGCCCCGCGGGTCGGGTCGCCCCCAGGACCCACACCGCCCGCGTGATCCAGGCCTGTTCTCATGCCGACTCCTCGGGCCTGGCGACGATGGTCACGATGCGGTCCGCGATGGCCAGGGCCGCCGCCCGATGGGCGACCAGCAGAACCGCCCGGTCCCGCCCGCGGGCAGCGGCGCGGATGGCTGCGAGAACTGTGGTCTCGGAGGCTGCGTCGAGCCCGGCTGTCGGTTCGTCGAGGATCAGCAGGTCGCCGTCCTTCAGTAGCGCCCGGGCCACGCCGAGGCGCCGGCGTTGCCCGGAGGAGAGGCCGGATCCGCCTTCCCATAGGCGTGTGGCCGGATCCAGGTCGGCCAGGCCGACCGCCGCCATGGCCTCCCGAACGGCGGCATCGGAGGCGTCGGGCGCGGCGAGCTTCACGTTCTCGGCCGCGGTACCCGGGAAGCAGTAGGGATGCTGCGGAACCCAGCCGACGCGGCGGTGCCAGGCGTTTCGGTCGAAAGCCGAGAGGGCCGCCGATCGGCCGTCAGGCGTAACGACCACGACGCGCCCTGAATCGGCAGATCGCAGGCCGAGGATCACGTCAATGAGCGTGCTCTTGCCGGCGCCGCTCGGTCCGGCGACGGCCACGACTTCGCCCGGTCGAAGGACCAGCGACGCCCGGTAAGGCGCGTAGAGCGCCCGTCCCGGCTGTCGGACCGTGACGCCTTCGATGCGGATCTCGGCCGTGCTCAGGTCCGGCACCGGGCGGACCGAGCCATCGATAGGGGCCTCGGCAGCGCCTCGCGCCGGGGGCGCCTCGATGATTCGGAAGACCTGGTCGGCAGCCGCCAGTCCCTCCTCGGAGGAGTGGAAGCTTGCCCCCAGCTGACGCAGCGGCAGGTAGGCCTCGGGCGCCAGGATCAAGACGAAGAGCCCCGTACGGAGGTCCATGAGACCGTCCACCAGCCGCAGCGCGACCCCAACCGCCACCAGCGCCACCGAAAGAGTGGCGGCCAGCTCCAGGGCGAAGGCCGACAGGAAGGCCACTCGCAGGGTAGCCATGCTCTCCCGCCGGTAGTCGTCCGTCACGCGCTCCAGGCGCTCCAGCTGGGCCCCGGACCGGCCGAAGACCCGCAGCGTCGGCAGGCCCGCCACGACGTCCAGAAAGTGGCCGGAGAGCCGAGCCAGGGCATCCCAGCGTCGCTGCCGTCGTCGTTCCGTGGCGGATCCGATCAGGATCATGAACAGGGGGATGAGCGGCACAGTCAGGGCGACCGTGAGGGTGGCCACCAGGTCGGTCGTAGCCAGGCAAGCGACGACCACCAGCGGCACCAGGCCGGCCAGCACGAGCTGCGGCAGGTAACGGGCAAAGTACGCGTCCAAGGCGTCGAGGCCGCGAGTCGCCAGGGCCACCACCTCGCCGCTGGACGGGCCACCGCCCTGCCTGCTCTCCAGTACTGGCGACTGCGTCGCGACGTGCCGGAGCAGGCGCATCCGCAGGCTCGACTTCACGGCGGCCGAGCAGCGTCGCGCCACGGACTCCTGCGCCCACGAGACGCCGGCCCGCGCCGCCAGCACGGCCGCCAGGGCAACCAGCGTGCTCCTCAGCGCAAAGGCGTCGGCGCCCCCAAGGAACGCCGAGCTGATGGCAGTCGCAAGAAGCCATGCCTGGGCGACGGCCAGCGCAGCCGTCGCCAGACCGAGCACAACGGCGGCCGCAAGGGCGACGGCCGTGGCACGTGCGTAGCGCAGCAGCCGGGGGTCGATGGCCCTCAGCAGATCATCCTCAGCCGTCGGCCCTCAGCTGGCCGAGGGCGGCGTCGCGAACTCGGAGACGTCCGGTATCCGGTCGGCCGAGATTCGCTTGCGGAAGACCCAATAGGTCCAGCCCTGGTAGAGCAGGACGAGCGGCGTGAAGATCACGGCGACGACCGTCATGATCGTCAGGGTGTAGTCCGTCGACGACGCATTGCTGACAGTGAGGCTGTAGGCCGCGTCGGTCGACGATGGCATGACGTTGGGGTAGAGGTGCAGGAAGAGCGCGGCGACCGCCAGCGCGATCGTCAGCGCGGTGCCGATGAAGGCCCAGCCTTCGCGCCCGAGGCGATTGGCCAGCAGGGCACCGACCAGCGCCAGCGCGGCCAGGACCGACACGACCGCGGAGACAGCGACCATGCTGGACGCCTGCGTCCAGGCGAGGAAGGCGACCGCCGTAACCGCCGCCACCAGCCCGATCACGGGCAGCGTCCCATTGGCTCGCCGGCGCAGCTCGCCCTCCGTCTTGAGCGAGATGTATGCGGCCCCGTGTGTCATGAAGAGCGTCAGCGTGACGGCGCCTCCGAGCAGCCCGAACGGGTTGAGCAGAGTGAACAGATCGCCCGTGTACTCCATGTTCTTGTCGATGGGCACGCCGCCCACGATGTTGGCGAAGGCGACTCCCCACAGCAGGGCCGGCACTGCCGAGCCGACGAAGATCGCCCAATCCCAGGCCCGCCGCCAGCGCGGGTCGTCGCGCTTGCTGCGGTACTCGAAGGCGACGCCACGCAGGATCAGCGCCACGAGAATCAGGAACAGCGCCAGGTAGAACCCGCTGAAAAGCGTGGCGTACCAGAACGGGAATGCAGCGAACGTCGCTCCGCCCGCAACCAGAACCCAGACCTCGTTGCCGTCCCAGACCGGCCCGATGGCGTTGATGAGGGCCCGCCGTTCCTTGTCGGTGCGGCCCAGGAAGGGCAGCAGGATGCCCAGCCCGAAGTCGAAGCCCTCGAGGACGAAGTAGCCGATCCACAGGACGGCGATGAGCAGGAACCATATGTCGTGCAACACGGCCGTCTCCTCAGTATGCGAAGGGCATTGGATGGTCGGCCGAGTCCGTCGACGCGGCCTCCCCGGCCGGAAGCGCGGCCCCGATGCGCTTCGCCAGCAGGCCGATTTCCACGACCGCCAGGCCGCCGTACAGGAGCGTGAAGCCGACCAGCGTGATGGCGACTTCGAGTGAGCTCACGCTCGGCGACACCGCGCTCGCGGTGAGCTGCTGGCCGTAGACGATCCATGGCTGGCGCCCCATCTCGGTGAATATCCAGGCGAACGAGTTGGCCGCCAGCGGGAGGAACGGCAGGGCCCCGCCGACGAGGATCGCTCCCTTGTTCGGAACCCGGCCCTTGCGCAGCTTCCACAGGAACCACAAGGCTGCAAGTGCGGCCAGCCCGCCTGCGCCGATCATGAACCGGAACGACCAGAACGTGACCGGAACGATGGGCGAGTAGTCGCCCGGGCCGTACTGCGCCTGCTCCTGGGCTTGCAGATCGTTGATGCCCTGAACCTGACCGTTGGGGTCGTGCGTGGCCAGGATGGAGAGCATGTCCGGGATCTGGATCGAGAAGACCTCCTTGCCGTTGAGGTCCCAGAGCGTGAAGACCGAGAAAGGCGCCGACTTCTGGGTCGTTTGTAGATCCTCGGCCGCGGCAAGCTTCATCGGCTGATCGGTGGCGATGTGCTGACCGAGCTGATCGCCGGAGACGATCACGAAAAGGCCGCCGACGAGGAGCACCGTGGCGCCCACCTTGGCGGCGGTTCGGAACGGAGCGCCGTCTTCGCCCGGACGGCGCACGAGCCTCCACACGGCGATGCCCAGCACGAAGGCGCCGCCGGTCATGAACGCGCCGGCGATCACGTGCGGGAAGGCCAGCAGAACGGTCGGGTTGGTGAGGACGGCCAGGAAGTCCTTGAGCTCGGCCCGACCCGCCGCGGTGTTGACCACGTATCCAACCGGCTGCTGCATCCAGGCGTTGGCGGCGAGGATGATGTAGGCGGAGAGAGCCGTTGCCAGCGCGACTATCCAGATGCAGGCCAGATGGACCCTCCTGGGCAGCTTGTCCCAGCCGAAGATCCACAGCCCCAGGAAGGTCGACTCCAGGAAGAAGGCGAGCAGGCCCTCGATTGCGAGTGGCGCACCGAAGATGTCGCCGACGAACCGGCTGTAGTCGCTCCAGTTCATGCCGAACTGGAACTCCTGGACGATGCCGGTGACCACGCCCATGGCGAAGTTGATGAGGAACAGTTCGCCGAAGAACCGAGTCAGCTTGAGGTACTTCTCGTTCCCGGTTCGAAACCAGGCCGTCTGGAAGCCCGCCACGATGAAGGCCAGCGAGATCGTGAGTGGTACGAACAGGAAGTGGTAGACGGTGGTGATGCCGAACTGCCACCGCGCGAGATCAAGGGCGTCCATGCACCGCTCCCATAGCACTCCTCCGGGTCAACGATATCGACCGGACGGGCTCCATCCGTGTGGGCGAAGGCCCCGCAGCGCCACTCGCGTGCGCAGGAACGAAGAACATGCGTTGCCCAGTTGAGACTGATGCCGTCGCGCCGCCGGGTCATGGTGAACTTTCACCATTTGGCGGTGGCCTTCGGCCCCTTCTTGCCCAGCGCGGCGGTCTCGACCGCGCCTACACGAGCCCGCGCCGCAACCCCTCGAGCACCATCTGGAGCCGGTTCCTGACGCCCAGCTTGTGCTGGACGTTGGTGGCGTGGTTGCGCGCGGTGAACAGGCTGATCGACAGCTGCGACGCCACCTCCTCGAGCGTGGCTCCGCGAGCGAAGAGCCTGATGACCTCGAGCTCGCGTCGGGTCAGCGGCTCGGCGAGTGGCATCTCGTCGGAAGGCGGTGGCGTTGCCGCCGGGCGCGAGGGCGGTGTCTCGCACGATTCCCGAAGCAGGTGAACCACCCGAAACGAGCCGTGCGGTCCTTCCAGCACCAGAACGGTGTTGTCCAGGTATCGGGCCGACCCGTCGCGGGCCACCGCCGTGACCGGGTAGGAGGCAGTCCCGCGACCGCGACGGGCATTGCGGGTGACCGGGCAGCTGGCGCCGCAGACGGGATGGCCGTCGGGCCGGCTGCCCATCACGACCTCGTAGCAGACCTTGCCGACGACCTCCTCCGGTGTGTAGCCGAGCAGCCTTTCGGCTGCGTGCGACCACGCCCGGACGCGTTGCTTGTCGTCGGTGACGAAGAGCCCGTCCGTGGCCGCGATCCTGCCCAGCCAGGACTCGTCGAGGCTGACCGTTCCGTCGGTGTCCAGAGTGCCCTCGTCCGACGGCACTTCGACCAGTGTGTCGGCCGTGGATCCGGTCCCGAGGGAGCCATGACCCGGCGCGACGCGACGATCTCCGCCGGGCTGCCGAACGTGCTTCACGCGTCGATCCCGCCGGCTACTCGGCGTCCTCCAGGCGATAGCCGACGCCGCGGACGGAGGCGGGTATGGGAGCCCCGGCCTCCTCGAGCTTGGAGCGGAGTCGAGCCAGGTGCGGCTTCAGCCATTGCGGGTCCGGGTTCGGTTCGCCCGGCCAGCCGGCTGCCAGCAGCGTCGAATGCGAGACGACGTGGCCTGCGGCGGCGACCAGCGATGCCAGCAGGCTGTACTCGGTTCGGGTCAGGACGATCTCCCGGTCCGAGACCGACGCGGTGTGACGGCCGCGGTCCAAGACGATGGGACCCCAGCGCAGCTCCCCGGCGCCGTGGGGCTCGGCTTCGCCACCGCGGCGGCGCATGACGGCGCGGATGCGGGCCAACAGCTCCTGCTTGCCGAACGGCTTGACCACGTAGTCGTCGGCGCCCGTGTCCAGGGCCTCGACCTTGGCGCGCTCGTCGGCCTCTCCGGTCAGCACGATGATCGGCGTCTGCGACATGCGACGGATCGCCCGGCAGACCTCCACCCCGTCCAGGCCGGGCATCGCCAGGTCCAACAGGACGAGGTCCGGCCGCTCCTCGCTGAAGCGGCGGAGGGCGGTGTTGCCGTCGTAGGCGGTCACCACACGGTGACCGGCGCGGCCGACCAGGGCTGAGACGGCGCCCACCATGGCCGGCTCGTCGTCAACGACCAGCACCAGCAGGCTCGTCTCCCCGGGACTCAGACCGTTCACCTCAGCGCCTCCGCTCCGCAACCGTACCGCTACCCTTCCGGGCCCGCCTCGGACATCACGCCCGCCTCCGGGCCGGCAGTGCTGGCGTCAGTTTGGCGCATCTCGGGCACAGCCACCATGAATCGGCTACCTCCGTACCCATTTGATTCCAACCAGACACGTCCACCCATTGCGTTCATGAGCCTTCGAGCGGCGTAGAGGCCGATGCCGGAGCCACGCGGACGGTTGGCAGTCCGGACGTAGGCCTCGAAGACGGACTCCCATTCCGAGTCCGGGATGCCAGGGCCGTCGTCGGTAACGAAGATCTGGATTTCGCCGGTGGAGCGCCACGCACCGACGCTCACCGAGCCGCCCTCGGGCGAGTACTTGACCTCGTTCTCCAGGAGATGCTCGAGCACCTGGCGAAAGCGGCCTTCGTCTCCAATGCCGACGAGCGCCTCCCACGTCCCGCTGCGTCGGAGCGCGTGGCCGCGTAGCAGCGGCGTCATCTCGCTGATCGTATCGTTCACGGCGCGGGCGATGTCGAACGGGGCGCGCGCCAGACCGGCCGCCAGGCCGTCGCCACGGACGGAGGCCAGGATCGAGTCGACCAGCCGATCCAGCCGCGTCACCTGGGCGATCGCCTGGGAACGCCACTCTTCGACGAGTTCCGGGTTGGGCGTCGGGCCGGCCGTCCCGGTGTCGTCCACGCCCGATGAGCCGCCGGGCGCATCCGAGGCCGCGTCGGCGAGCAGGTCCAGGTAGGCTCGCACGACTGCCAGCGGCGTGCGCAGTTCATGCGTGACCACCGCCAGCAACTCGGCCCGAGCGCCGTCGAGGGCGGTCAGCGTCTCGAGCTGTTCCTCGGCCTCGGCCTGCAGGCGACCCTTCTCGACTATGCCGCCGAGCAGCGCCCCGATCGTCACCAGAAACTCGACCTCTTCGGGTGCGAAGGTCCGCGTCTCGATGGCCTGGACGTTGATCACGCCGATGACCGAGTCGTTCCACGGCAGCGGCACCGAGAGCATCGACACGAACTGCGACTGGTCGAAGCCGGGCACCCATTTGAAGCGCGGGTCCACACGAACGTCCGGCGATGCGACCGGCCGGCCGATCAGGGCAGCGCGACCGGTCAGGCCCTCGCCCACGGCCAGCGTGACCGAGCCGACCTGATCGCGGTCCAGGCCGTTCGTGGCGGCCAACCGCAGCTCCGCCGCGTCACGCTCCATCAGGTACACGGAGCAGACCTCGACGTTCAAAGCGTCGGTGGTGCGGTCGACGATCGTTCGCATCAGTTCGTCCCAGTTGCGGGCCGTGGTCAGCAGCTTGGCGAACTCATGCAGGAACGAGAGCTCGCGCAGCTTACGCTCGGCGTCCGGCGGGGACGCGGAACTGCCCCCGAGGCCGGAACCGTCAGGTGGGCCCTCCGGCTCGAGCGCAACCGAGCGGCCGCCGCCCGGCGTCGACCCGCCCGCCGTCTGTGACTCCCCCCGAGGACCGGCCGAACGAGCGGTGCGCGCCGGTCGCGGCTCTCGGGATTCCCTTGGATCGCTGGGTCTGGCCATAAGGTCGGTCTCTCGGGTCCCTCCGGCTACTGCACGGCGGCCGGCGGGGCGTCGTAGATCTTCGTCGGCAGCTCCTCCAGGAGCGGATCCGTCCATGTCCACGCTGCGCCGTGATGACGCCCCACGGCGCCATGGCGCGCCGCCTCGGTCCGAAGCGGCAGACCGAAGATCTCGATGAAGCCGACGGCAGAAGCGTGATCGAATGCATCCTCCGCTTCATACGTGGCGAGCGCCCTGTCGTAGAGCGAGAGCGGGCTGCGCCGGCCCGTCACGATAGCGCTGCCGTGATCCAGCCGGACGCGGACGTCACCACTGACGACGCGCTGGCTGCTGGCCGCGTAGGCCCGCAGGTCGCGGTGCAGGGCGCTGAACCACAGCCCGTCGTAGGTGAGCTGGGCTAGCTCGTCGGCCACGATGCGGTTGAAGCGGAGCGTGTCCTTGGTGAGCGTCAGGCCCTCCAGGGCGCGGTGGGCGCGATGGATGACCGTGGCCGCCGGGGCTTCGTAGATCTCCCGGCTCTTGATGCCGACGAGTCGGTCCTCGACGTGGTCCAGGCGCCCGATACCGTGGGCGCCGGCCAGAGAGTGGAGCTTCTCGACGAGCGTGACCGGATCGAGCCGCTCGCCGTCGAGCGAGACCGGCACGCCGCCCTCGAAGCCGATCGCCACCTCGACCGGATCGGGCGCCTGCGCAGGATCCACCGTCCAGCGATAGACGTCGTCGCGAGGTGCCGTCCAGGGATCCTCGAGGCTGCCGGCCTCGATCGAACGACCCCACAGGTTGACGTCGATCGAGTAGATCGACTCCTTGGAGATCGTGATCTCGATGTTGCGCGCCTTTGCGTATTCGATCTCCTGCTCGCGCGAAAGGCCCATGCCGACGCGCATCGGGGCGATCACGGTCAGCGATGGATCGAGGGCGTGAGTGGCGATGTCGAAGCGCACCTGATCGTTGCCCTTGCCCGTGCAGCCATGGGCAACCGCGTCGGCGCCTTCCTTGTGGGNNAGAGCTCCGGCCTGGACGTGGGGCCAGCAGAAGTCGCGCACGAACCGCTCGCGTCCATCGACGACATAGGCTCGCGAGGCGCCTGCGCCGATGGCGCGACGATCGACGTCCTCCTTGAGCACGCCGCCCCCGAGGTCCACGGTCAAGGTGACGACCTCGACGTCGTACTGCTCACGCAACCAGGCGACCGCAACGGACGTGTCGAGTCCGCCGGAGTAGGCCAGCACCACCTTCTTCATCGAGGAGCCTCCGAATGCCCGAAAGATCGTACGGTCGGCGGCGCCGCGGCACCCGCCGGTTGATACATGTGGAAGCGGACCAGCCATCGCTCGAGCGCGGCTTCACCGTCGAAAAGAACGAGCAGCGTGTTGTCGCCCGCGAGCGTGCCGACCTGATCCTGCAGGCTGGACTGGTCGATCGCCTGGGCGATCGCTCCGGCGGTCCCGGGAGTGGCCAGCAGGACGAGGGACAGGCCGCTTCGCGCGATTCGGACCGGGATGTCCTCCAGGAGCCGGCGCAGTCTCGCGTCGTAGAGGTTGCCGGTGGCCGCGTTCTCAGGAGTGGCGTAGACGTGACGGTCGCCGCGCGGCACCTTGACCAGACCCAGCTCCGCCGCGTCGCGGCTGACCGTGGCCTGGGTTACCTCGTAGCCGGCGACGCGGAGGCGCTCGACCAGCTCCTCCTGGCTGCCTATCGGCGTGCCCGTGACGAGCTCGAGAAGCGCGCGCTGGCGGCGCTGCTTGGCGTTGATGCTGCCGCTGTTGATTACCATCGCTGCCATCCGATCAGGCCGTCCCGGCCGGTGCTTCGCCCATCTCGCGGGCGGCGGTGATCCGAGTCCCGTAGGTCGGGTCGCCGAGGGCTCGGGTCAGGGCATGGGGGTCTGAAGAGTCGGCGATTACGGCTTCGGCGCCAGGCCAGCTGACCGCCTGCAGCGCGGCCCTGATCTTGGGCACCATGCCGCCCTTGATGACGCCCTCGGCGATGAGCCGCTCCGCCCCGTCCGCGGTCATGGCGGCCAGCTTCTCGCCCGCCGCGTTGCGTACGCCGTCGACGTCCGTCATCAGCACCAGCTGGCGAGCGCCCAATCCGGCGGCAATGCCGGCGGCCGCGTCGTCCGCGTTCACGTTGCAGACGATGCCGTGCTCGTCGCGGGCGAGCGGCGCCACGATGGCAACCTGGCCGGCCACGAGCAGCGTGTCGAGGAAGTCGCGGCGGATGCCCACGACGTGGGCCACGAGCCCCAGACCGGGGACGCGCTCGGCGATCATGAAGCCGCCGTCCACTCCGCTCAGGCCCACCGCGTCGATGCCGCGGTCGCGCAGGTCCGATACGAGCTCGGAATTGACCACTCCCCGAAGCACGGCCGCGGCCACATCCAGTGCCGCCTGATCGGTCACGCGCAGTCCGCCCTCGAACCGGCTCGGCACACCGAGGCGCTCGAGCCATTCGGTTAGGCGCTTGCCGCCGCCGTGGACGAGCACGACCGGACGCTGACGGGCCAGGCTCGCGACTTCGTCGAGGACGTGTGCCTGGTCGGCGAGCGTCGTCCCGCCGAGCTTGAGTACGAGCACTTCGCTCATGTCGTGTACTCCGCGTTCTCGATGACGTAGCCCTCGCTGAGATCGCAGCCGAAGGCCTCGCCCGTGCCGCCGCCCAGGCCGAGGTGAAGGCGGATCAGCACCTCCGGGGCGTCCATCGCCGCCCGCACGGCGTCGCGGTCGAAGAGCAGGGGAGTGCCCTTGAACACGAGCGTGCCGGCGATGGCGACCTGGAGCTTGTCGGGGTCGAGTTCCGGGGCCCGGCCGGCGCGCGGCATGGCCTCGGTGTGGTGCAGGCCGGCCGCCTCGAGCAGCTGCTCGTCGGGCAGACGGGCGTTGCCGGCGGCGCTTACGACGCGGCCCCAGTTGGGGTCTCGGCCGTGGACCGCGGCCTTCAGCAGGCTGCTGCTGATCACGGCCCTGGCGACGGCCCGGGCGTCGTAGTCGTCGGCCGCGCCGCTGACCTGGCACGTGATCAAAGTCGTGGCGCCCTCGCCGTCAGCGGCCTGCTGTCTGGCAAGCGACCGGGCCACGGCCTCGATCGCATCGCTCAGGAGTGCCGCCTCGTGGCTGACCGCTCCCACCGACGCTCCCGCCGCGCCCGATGCGAGCAGGAATACGGTGTCGTTGGTGCTCGTGTCGCCGTCGACGCTGAGCTGGTTCCACGTCCGCTGGACGATCGGCGAAAGCAGCGCGAACAGAGTAGCCGGGGCGGCGCTGGCGTCGGTCAGGATGAGGCTCAGCATCGTGGCCATGCGCGGGTGAATCATCCCCACGCCTTTGGCTATGCCCGTGACCGTGACCGTTACCGGCACGCCCTCGGGACCCGGCAGTTGGAGCGCTGTCGTAGCCAGCTTGATCTGCTTGTCGGTTGTCATCATGGCGCCGGCCACGGCCTCGAGATCGGCGTCCGCCTCGGCCAGCTCGGGGACGAGCTTCATGAGTCCGT
>PMNU01000076.1:0-9636 GCA_003165675.1 Chloroflexota bacterium | reverse complement strand
CTGGAGATCTTGATCGGCGCCGCCACAACCCCGTTGCGAGTGAAGACGGCGGCCGCGGCCGCGGACTCGCGAGTGGTGGCGATGACGCCCAGGTCGGGCCGACCCGACGGCTTGATGCCGGCGGCGGTTCCGCCGGCTCGGAACCCGCCGGGCATCGCTGCCCGCCGTCGAACGGCGGGCAGACGATAGGGCAGGGGCGGCAGATCGGCTGGCCGCGCCGCGCCCGCGGATGACGCCGCACCCGCACCCCGCCCCCCGCCGTGCGCCGTTGCCGAGGTCGAGCATCGATCGGGGCCTGAATGCATCAGATTCGATTCCCTTCCAGTGACCGTTGGGCGATTGGTGGGCTCCCGGGCGCGCTCGACGCGCTCGTCAGCCGTTCGGTCAGTTCGGCGCTATGGAGCGATCGGATGCTGCTCGAGCCCCGTGGTCTCGGGCAGCCCGAAGAGAACGTTCAGGGCCTGCACCGCCTGACCGGCGGCACCCTTGACCAGGTTGTCGATCACGCCCAGGGCCAGGACACGGCCGCTGCGCGGGTCGACTCTGACCCAGATCCGGCACAGATTGCTGCCGAAGACGTGCTTGGTCGCCGGCGGGTCGGCCACGACCTGGACGAACGGTTCGTCGCGGTAGGCCGCGTCGTACAGGGCGTCGAGCTCAGCCTGCGTCACCGGGCGGGTCGGCCGGACGTGGCAACTCGCCAGGATGCCGCGGGTCATCGGGATCAGGTGCGGCAGGAAGTCCACCATTGCCACGCCCGGGTTGGCCTCGCGACTGCCGAATGAGCCACGCTCGCCCTGTTGCTGGAGCTCCTGCTCGATCTCGGCCGTGTGGCGGTGATTGAACATGCCGTAGGCCTTGACGCTCTCGTTGACCTCGGAGAAGAGCAGATCCGGCTTGGGCTCGCGGCCCGCCCCGGAGACACCGCTCTTTGCGTCCACCGCCAGATCGCCGATCAGGCCGGCCCGGGCTAGGGGCGCCAGGGTGAGGATCGTGGCCGTTGGGTAGCAGCCCGGCAGGCCGACGATCGCGGCCGGCCGATCGGCCGCGGCGGAGATCTCATCCCGGTGCAGCTCCGGCAAACCGTACACGGCCTCGGCCAGCAGATCCGGCGCGGGGTGGTCGAACTTGTACCAGCGCGGGTAGTCCGCCGGGTTGTGAAGCCGAAAATCCGGGCCTACGTCCAGGAGCGCGGAACCGCGCGCGACGATCTCAGCGGCCATTCCCGCGGCCACGCCGTGGGGCAGCGCGGTAAAGATGGCGTCGGCCTCGGGGATCGCCTGATCGATGACCAGACCCGTCTCGCTCAGGTGCGGGTGCGAAGATGCGATCGGCTGGTTGTCGCGGTTGCGGCCCTGAAGACCCGCGAGCTTGACGTTCGGGTGATGCAGCAGCAGCCTGACGAGCTCACCGCCGGCGTAGCCCGTCGCCCCCACGATTCCGACCGTGATGGTTCCGTTACGTCCGGCACGGAACGCCCCGGGCGCCGGACCGCGCGCCGCTCCCGGCTTCGGCGCCAGGCTCGCACTCGCAGTCACGTCGCCGGCTTCAGCCGGCGACGACCCCTCGCGAGAGGCTGCCACGGGAACGTCGCCAGGCGTGGATCGGCTCGGGGTCATGGTCGCATGAGTATACGGTTTGGTGAATAGTCATGCAAGGTGACCGCGCCTCGGCCGATGGCGCCCGGTCCGGGCCGCGTCGACCGTCGCGCTAGACGTAGCCCGCTGCCACCATCAGGACCCAGGCCATCATGAACCAGTGCAGCAGCCAGCCCCAGATGAACGATCGCGTCCGCCATGCCAGCAGGCCGAAGAAGGCCCCGCCCACCAGTGTGGAGAGCTGCTCGATCTCCGGCTTCCACATGTGCATCAGGGCGAACGGAACGATCTGGAGCCAGATCGCGTCCGGCCCGTACTTGCGACCGAGGGCCCACAGCAGCCAGCCGCGGAAGAAGAACTCCCAGGCCAGCAGGTCGATGCCGGTGTCGACGATCAGCCGCCACATCGGGCGGCCATCGATGGTGTCGGTGTAGTAAGCGCGGAAGTCGGGCAGGCGGCCCAGGACCCAGATGATCGCGGCCATGACCGCGACGCCGCCGATGACTATGGGCAGCCCAAGCCGCCAGTCGCCAAGCCCTATGCCATAGCGTCGCGGGTCTTCGCGCCAGACCAGCAGGATGACCGCCACCGGGATGATGAACTCAAGGACGAAGCGGTCGTACTCGGCCTGTACGAAGCGGTTGTTGAAGGCGAGGATCAGGATGACCGTTGCCAGCGCGACGATCTGCACGATCCGGGCGTCGAAATCCACGCCCCAGACCCGCCACGTCCGGACTGGGTGCTCATTCGCAGTCGGGCCCGGACCTCGCGTCGGCTGAGCCGCCGACCGACTCGAAGAGTCTCCCGCCCGCCGATTGACCGGGTCTAGGGCACGTGGAAGAGGCATTCCGTCGCTCCTCCGTAGTCGGCGCACAGGACCTTCTGTCTGGCCGACCAGACGGTATCGGAGACACCAGGCGGGGCCGGGTCGTCGACAGGCAGCAGGTACCAGAGAACGCCCCTCGTATAAAGATCGCCGCCGTTGGCGGGGCCTCCCCCGGGCTGGGTGATGAGGGTGATGGCTCTGGACTTCATCAGGTACAGGGCCGACTCGCGGCCGGCCACGCTCTCCCCGGCGGGCACGGCAGAGGCGAATCGATCCTGGATGGCAGGCAGGTTGTAGGTTGCCTGGCGGGCCCAGGACGCGTACCAGGCAAGGCCTGGAGCGATGGCCGCGACCGTGACCGCGACCACCAGGGCGGGAACCGCCCAGCGCTCGGCCAGGAGCCGCGTCCGCCGGGCGCGCCCGAGGCCGCCACTCGCCCGGTCGGGTGGCGTGGCAGGTTGGTCCGGGGCATCGGCGGCTCTCCCCGAGAGGGCGTCGCGTAACCATTGGCGGCCGACGTGCAAGCCAAGAGCCGCAAGAATCGCCAGCGGCGGCACGAGCGGAAGCACGTACCGGTTGGGCCGGTAGGACGCGATCAGCAGAATGCCGAATCCGAGAGCCAGCCAGCCGATCGAGACGGAGGCAAGCCTTGCCTGGGCTCGGCTGAGCCGGCCGCGCAGGAGGGCCACCGCCGCCAGGCCGGCCGCCCCGAGCGCGAGAAGGGGACCCAGCATCGTCCCGTAGAGGTGGTCGTTTTCACCGGTCACGTAGCCCCACGCCGACCGCGCCATGTCGCCCGGCGCGAGGCTGAGATTCTCGGTCGCCCAGATCCTGAGGTCCATGGCAACGGCATCGCGATTCGGAAGCCAGATGACCATCGCCCAGACCAGCCCGCTCATGGCGATGATGGCGAGAGCGCCCGCAGCCCAGCGCCGCGCGGCACGGTCGCGCCATGCCAGGGTCGCGGCCACGGCAATCAGAATCCCCGCTACCGCAAAGCCCGCCGAGGGCTTGGCGCCGATCGCGACGGCGTACCAGGCGCCCGACAGTGCGCCCCAGCGCCACGTCAGTCGGTCGTCACGGGCGAGGACCGCCGTCCCGAGCACGAGGCCGAGCACGACCATGTCCTCGAGGAACGCCAGTCGGCCGTACACGAGGACGAGACCGCTGGCAGCGAACGCGAGCCCGGCAAAGACGGCCGATGCACGATCGACGACCCCGCGCAGATCCCAGATCAGGGCCGCCGCCGTCAGGGAGACGCAGGCGATCGCGATCAGTCGGGCCTGGACGATACCCACTCCAACCAGACCAAACCACGCAGCTTGAAGCAGGCTGAACGGCAAATTGACGAGGTAGAGGTTCCACTCGTCGGTGCTCCAGCGGCCGAGCTGGACGAAGTTGCGCGCGTTGACGGTGTTGAACGCCTCGTCTGTGAAGGGTGAGCTGCTGAAGGTCACCTTGCTCGTCGGATCGGCGGCCACGAACGTGGCAAGCAGCGCGAACAGGCCCAACCCCACCAGAATTGCCTCGAGCGGCTGACTGCGCCACCAATCGACGACAGAACGGAGGCGGTCCGCCCGAGGCTGCGCCGACCGGGAGTCGGAGGACGGAAGCGCATCGTTCATGGACCCAGCCGGCGGCGTCTCCAGCGCCGAGTCCTCAGATCCTGGCTTGTATCTCACTTCTGAAGCTGTGGAATGTTGTGCCACAAGACGCCATACGTTACAGATGCGACGCTGGCCACGATTAGCAGACGCTCCAGGCGCCCCTTCCAGCGGCTCGACCCCATAGCCACCAGGACGACGAGGAACGGGGTGAAATCGAGGGAGTAGCGGAAGCCGTACTGGATATACCCGCCGCCGTAGTAGAGGAAGACCGGTACGGCCACGAGGGCGGCGGCGATCCACATCAGCTGGGCGCTGCGCTCCTTGAAGCCTGCCCACAGGGCGGTCAGGAGGGCGGGCGAGACCAGCAGCATGGACAGGCCGTACGGATTGGCCGTCAGGTACGGGAACTTGCCCATCGTGTCGAAGGGCGCCAGAACGGCCAGGCGGAGGTTCTCCGGAATCTGCAAGACCGAGAAGAGGCCGAGTGCGCGACGGGGATCGAGGCCGGGCTGAGGCAGGTACGAGATGGCATACCCAGCCTGCAGCGGCGAGCCGAAGCGCACCCAGTTGAACCAGCCGTACACGGCCAGCGCGAGTCCGATCGGGAGGGCGAAGGCGACGGCCGCTGTGACGACCCGTCCGACCGAGTCGCGCTTCTGCCACAGCAGCGCGATGCCGAACGGCAGCGCAGCCAGGGCCGTCGTCGGCCTGGCCAGGAACGAGAACGCAAGGCAGGCGCCAAGCACGGCCGGACGGCGCCGGCAGGCCCATTCGAGCAGGAAGATCGTCAGCGCCAGGAACGACTCGGCGTGAGCCAGGTAGTACAGGTCACCGAAGACGGATACGTAGAAGAGAAGCGTTCCAAATGCGACAAAGCCGGCAACCCAGTAGGCGGCTGAGCCGCGGGCGCCGTAAGCGCGGGCCAGAGGCAGGGCCAGGAGCGCCGCAGGGATGCCGAAGGCGATGCCGACGATCCGACCCGCCAGCGCATGGAGGACGTGAAACAGCGCGAACGGCAGGTAGGGCAGGAGCTGCAACGGCCCCACGGCCAGGTAGTAGCGGCCACCCATGTCGACCGAGTCGACCGTGCCCTTGAACGTGTCCGAGTCGAGGCGGCCCGTCAGCGCCTGCTCGGCCAAAGTCATCATCCGGTCGGTTGGAAGGTGACGCCAGTAGATGGATGCGAGCATTGCGACCGAATAGACGACGACCACCGACACGCAAAAGAGGAGGTCGCCTCTGGAAAGCCGATTCCAGAATCTGACGTCGGTGGGCTCGGCCGGGCGTGTCACAGCCGCGAAGTATACGGGGCGCGAGTCGCCGTTTCGGCGGCGCCGCGTGACGGCGTCCGCCTCGGCCCCGCCGCGTGGCGGCGTCCGCCTCGGCCCCGCCGCCGGGCGCGAGTCAATCGGCCAGGACGTTCTTCAGCGGGCCGGTGACGATGACCTCGGCCGATTCCTCGCTGGGTAGCGCACCATCTGCCCCGGGTCGCTTGATCGTGTAGCGGTGGCTGATGCGCGCCGGCCCGGCCGCGATCTGGGCGCTGACCGTGCAGTACCTGGTCGCCGACAGCTCGATGGAGCGGCGCACCGCCTCCGTTTCGACGGCCCCCTCGACGACGTGCACGACCGTGATGTCGGTGTAGACGTTCGGCGTCTTCTCGCGCTGAATGCCCGTCACCTCGACCGTATACCGGTCCACGACCTGGCGCTTCTTGGCCATGATCTCGACCACGTCCATGGCCGTGCAGCCGGCAATTGCCGCGAGGACCAGCTCGGTCGGCCGTGGGCCCGTGTCGCCCGCGACGTTGTCGATGACGACGTCGTGGCCGGAGCCCGTGCGGGCTACGAACCTCAACCCGCCCTCGTGCCTCAGGCTGACCCGCTTCTCGCCCACGCTTTCCTCCTTTGTGTCCGCGCTGCCGGGGCGGACATTCGATTCCGTCGCCAGCCTACCGCGCCCCGGAGATCTCGACCGGGTGGGCGTCGGCGCCGCTCACCCGTAGGCCTCCGACGCGTGCGTCGAAACCGCTCCCTGGCGGGCGAACTGGGTTTCATACAACTCCGAATACACGCCGTTGGCGGCGAGCAGGTCGCCGTGCGTGCCCCGCTCGACGATGCGGCCCTCGACGACGACGAGGATCTGATCCGCGTTGCGGACCGTGGACAGGCGGTGCGCGATCACTACGGAGGTGCGGCCGGCCAGCGCCGTCTGGAGGGCCAGCTGTACAGCCATCTCCGACTCCGAGTCGAGGTGGGCCGTCGCCTCGTCGAGCACAACGACCTTGGGCGCCTTGAGCAGCAGCCGGGCGATCGCGATGCGCTGCTTCTCCCCGCCGCTCAACCGGTAGCCGCGGTCGCCCACGACAGTCTCCAGACCGGCCGGCAGCGACTCGATGAGCGGCATGATCTGCGCCGCACGCAGCGCATCTTCCACCTCGCCGCCGGAAGCGCTGGGCTTCGCATAAAGGAGGTTCGCTCGGATCGTGTCGTGGAAGAGATGGGCGTCCTGAGTGACCACTCCGACCTCGCGGCGGATCGAGTCCAGGGTGGCATCGCGCAGGTCCACGCCGTTGATCCGGATGGCCCCCGAGCGCACGTCGTAGAGGCGCGGGATGAGATGNNGACGGAGCCTGGTCGAGTACGGCGACCGACTCCAGCGAAGCCAGGGAGACTTCCTCGGCCCTTGGGTAGCTGAAGTCGACGTGATCGAACTCGATGCTCGCCAGGCCATCCGGGATGGCGACGGCGTCCGGCTTCTCGGCGATCATCGGTTGGAGGTCGAGCACCTCGAAGACGCGGTCGAAGCTGACCAGCGCCGTCATGATGTCCACCTGGACGTTCGAAAGGGCCGTCAGGGGGCCGTACAGCCGGTTCAGGTATGCGGTCAGAGCAACGACAGTGCCGACCTGCAGCGCGCCGTCGGCGGCAAGGACGCCGCCCCAGCCGTACACCAGCGCGGTGGCCAGCGAGGCCGTGAGCAGGATTGCGGCCATGAACACCCGCGTGTACATAGCCTGCGTGACCCCAATGTCGCGGACGCGGCCGGCCTTCTCCTCGAAACTCTGGATCTCGCGCAGGGGCTCGCCGAACAGCTTGACGAGGAGCGCACCGGCGACGTTGAAGCGCTCGGTCATCATCGAGATCATCCTGGCATTGAGGTTGTAGCTCTCGCGGGTGAGCGCCTGGATCCTCCGGCCCACCCAACGAGCGGGCAGCAGGATGATCGGGAGGAGGGCAAGCGCCACGAGCGTGATCTGCCAGGACAGCAGCAGCATGGCGACGAGGGTGATGGCCACACCGATGGCGTTTCCGAGCACCGATGAGAATGTGTCGGTGAAAGCCTGCTGCGCGTCCAGCACGTCGTTGTTCAGCCGGCTCACCAGGGCGCCGGTCTGGGTCCTGGTGAAGAAGGCGATGGGCATGCGCTGGAAGTGCGCGAAGACCTGCGTGCGCATGTCGAAGATGAGGCCCTCGCCGACCCTCGCCGAGATCCACCGCTGCCACAGGGACAGGATCACGTCCGACAGTGCCAGGACGGCGAGCAGGAGGGCCAGCTGGACGACAGCGCCGGAGTTGTGGGGCAGGATGCCGTCGTCGATGATGGCCCGGTAGATGAGCGGGTTCGCGGCGCTCAGGAGCGCGTCCAGAACGATCAGGACCAGGAACACCAGCAGCATCCGCCGGTAGGGCTCGGCGAAGCGGGCAATGCGCCGCAGGATGCCGGCCGAGAGCTTCTGCGAGGTGATCGACTCGTCCCGGCGGAATGACCGCATCAGCCCCCAGCCGCCTGCTCCGCCGCCCATGCCCCGACGCATGCTCATCGGCGGCACCCGATCGTGGAAGTGGTGAGGCGGGAACGGCCGCCGCCGGAGAAGGACATCGGGACTCCTGTGTATCGCAGACCCTATCAGGCGCTTCGGACTCTCGCCCAGATCGAACTTCGCCGATCTGGCATCCGAACCACGTAGAAGAGTCGTAGTGCGATGGCGGCCCGATCTGGTGGTGACCTGCAAGGGGGCCAGGACTGGAGCACCTGGCCTGAAGGCGGCTCGATTCTTGTCAGCGCGGCCACCGGCAATCCCGACTCGACCGGGCCAGAACGCGCTACCGCGCGGTAACGGCGCCCGCCTCTGCCTGGTGGGCTTCCTGGACCTCGAGCCAGCGCTCGGCGTCGATGGCCGCGCGGCAGCCCTCGCCTGCCGCGGTCACGGCCTGGCGGTAGCGGTGGTCGTCCACGTCGCCGGCCACGAAGACACCGTCGATGTTCGAAGCCGTGGTCGCGCCGTCGGTCCGCAGATAGCCCCTCTCGTCGGTCTCGAGCCACTCGCGGAAGGCGGCCACGTTGGGCCGATGACCGATGGCCACGAAGAGCCCGTCCAGCCGCAGGGTTTCTTCGCCGGGCTCGTCGGTCTTGCCAAGCCGTACGCCCTCGACGTGCTCCGTGCCAAGTACCTCCTGGATCGTCCGGTTCAGGTGCAGCTCGATCCTGGGGTGGGCCGCAGCCCGAGCCTGCATGATCTTGCTGCCACGGAAGGCGTCCCGCCGATGGATCAGGTGGACCTTGCTGGCGAAGCGCGTCAGGAAGAGAGCTTCCTCGAGCGCGCTGTCTCCGCCGCCTGCGACCGCCACTTGCTTGTCACGGAAGAAGAAGCCGTCGCAGGTTGCGCAGGCACTGACTCCACGGCCGCGAAGTCGCGTCTCGCTTTCGAGGCCCAGCCACAACGCCTCGGCGCCTGTGGCCACGATCACGGCTCCGGCCCGGTACTCGACGCCGGCGGCCCACAGTCGGAACGGCCGGCTGCCCAGGTCCACCCGGTTTACATCGGCATCGACGATTCGGGCCCCGAACCGCTCGGCCTGCTTGCGAAAGAGGCCCATCAGCTCCGGCCCCTCGATGCCGTCGGGGAAGCCCGGGTAGTTTTCCACGTCGCTGGTGATCATCAGCTGGCCGCCGCCGCTCACGCCGCCGATCACTATCGGCTCGAGGTTGGCCCGCGCGGTGTAGATCGCGGCGGTCAGCCCGGCCGGCCCCGAGCCGACGATGACGACGCGTGCAGCCACGTGCTTTCCCGAACCGTTGGTCACGGGCGCCGCCGAAACGGGCGCCTCGTCACCTGAGAGCGGGGCGAGAAGTGTCAGCTTCAGGCCGTTCAGCGGGCTCTTGGGGGTGGGGGTGGCATCGTCGCTCATGGGCTCATCCTAACACGCTATCGATACTCCTGGGGAGTATACGATTCGCACCGGTCCTAAGCCTTGCCGGGGCCGGTGGGGCGGTGCTATTCTTCGGCGGCCCGCGGCGCCAGACAACCCCAGGGCCACGGCCCGGAGGGACCGTGAGGACTGTCAGACTGCTCCGGAGGAGAGCCGCGACGGTCACCAATCACGGCGCCAGAAGGTAAGAGTGGAGCGGGCGTCCGTCACGATACCGGCTATCTATTCCAGTCTCCCTCAGGACTAAGCCTGCCTCGATGGACGCAAAGCAAGTCTGGCGCGCAGCACTCGGAGAACTCCAGGTTTCTCTGTCTCCGGCCAACTTCGAGACCTGGCTCCGCGACACGTTGCTCGTCGACGTGGACGACAACCGCTTCAAGATCGCGGTCCCC
>PMNU01000097.1 GCA_003165675.1 Chloroflexota bacterium | reverse complement strand
ACGGCCTCGGCGACGGCCGTCTTCCACTCGAGGAGGATGGCCCGCTGCATTTCCACGTACTTCTTCGTGGTGACGGGACCGTGGCCCGGCACGACGTAGTCGACGTCGAGGGCCCGGATCCGATCGAGGGACGCGATCCACTGGTCCACGTTCGAGGTCATGAGCCACGTCTGGCACTGCGAGAAGATCGTGTCGCCGGTGAAGACTGTGCGCTCTTCGGGGACGTGGACCGCGATCTGACCGGGAGTGTGGCCCGGGGTGTGGAGGCAGTTGAACGTGTGGTCGCCGACGCGAAGGGTCAGGTCTCCGGTGAAGACGATCTTGCCCTTGTTCGGATCGCGGTAGTACTCGTCCCGGTCGGGCCACAGGGCAACGCCTTCGGGCGCGTCGAGGTCGGTGCCCTTGCCCTTCGGCGTGGGAAGGGCCTCGTAGGCATACGCAAACGGGTCCAGCTCGGGGTAGACCACCATGAAGAGGTCGTAGACGCCCTGGTGGTTGACGACGGTGCCGGCGCCCTTGAAGTAGTAGTTGCCGAAGATATGGTCGACGTGATGCTCGGTATTGATGATGTAGCGGATCGGACCGTGAGATTCCGCCTCCTGGCGCATCGCCACGGCCTTCGTGGGCAGCTGGGGCGTGTCGATCACAACCACTCCGTCCGCGGTTATGACGTAGCTCGGGTCGCAGCCGCGCAGCTTCGTCTCGGTGAAGATGTTGGGCGTCACCTGCTCCATCGACGTGCTCCTGTGTCGGCTATTGGGTTGCGGTCAGGCCCCCGTCGATCGTGAGGATCTGTCCGGTCACGAACGACGAGGCATCGGAGGCGAAGAAGAGAACGGCCCCGACGAGATCGCCGGTCTCGCCCACGCGGCCGAGCGGAACCCGGTTGACGAGGCCCGCCTTGAACGCCGGGTCGCCGAGCAGCATCGCCACCTGGGGCGTGTCGACGAAGGTAGGGGCGATGGCGTTGACGGTGATGCCGTGCTTCGCCCATTCCGTCGCCCATTGGCGGGTCAGCGAACTGACGGCGCCCTTGGCTGCCACATACGCGGAGTAGCCGGCGTTGATGCCGAGCTGGGCCCGGACCGAGCTGATGTTGATTACCCGCCCACCGTGGCCGGCCTTGACCATCGCCCGCACCGCGGCCTGGCTGGCGACCAGAGTGCTCCGCAGATTGATCTCCATGATCCAGTCCCAGGCATCGCGGGGATATTCCTGGGCGTCGAAGAGGACCTTGCCCGCGCCGCCGCCGACGGCGTTGACGACGATGTCCAGCCGGCCGAAGCGTTCGACGATGGCGCCGACGACCCGCTCGGCCTCGGATTCCCTGGTGATGTCGGCGACGACGGCAAGACTCTCCGCGCCGGCGGCTCTGACCCTCTCGGCGGCCGCCTCGGCGTTGGTCTCGACGATATCCGAGACGGCCACCCTGGCGCCTGCACCGCCCAGCGCGACGGCAAGGGCTGAGCCAATCGCGCCTCCTCCGCCCGAGACGAAGGCCACTCGGCCATCGAGTCTGAAGGCATCAAGCTGGCTCATGTGACTCCTTTCGTGGCGGCTCGACGGCCGGGAATGGAGCTGATCTAGCGATTGCCCGGGAAGACCAGGCTGAGCGCCTCCCGCCGGCCCGGTTCCGGCCAGCGCACGGTGACCATCTTCTGCTGGGTGAAGAAGCGGATGCCGTCTTCACCGCGCATCTTGAGGTCTCCGAAAGCCGAGCCGCGCGTCCCGCCGAATGAGAGGTAGCCCGCCGGCACGGGGATGGGCACGTTGATGCCGATCATCGGAACATCCGCCTCGAGCTCGAAGCGGCGAGCCGCTCCCCCGTCAGTGGTGAATATCGCCGTGCCGTTGCCGTACTGGTGGCCGTTGATCATCGCCAGCGCTTCGTCATAGGTCATGGCGCGGACTATGCCCAGCACCGGTCCAAAGATCTCCTCGCGGTAGATCTCCATCTGGGGCGTGACGTGGTCGAACAGGGTCACGCCCAGGAAGAAGCCGTCGGGATGCTCGGCCACGTGGAACGATCGGCCGTCATTGACGAGCTCCGCACCCTCGGCGACGCCCTTCTCGATCCAGTCGATGATCGAGGCGCGGTGCTCGGCCGAATAGATCGGGCCCATGTCGGAGTCCGGATCCATGCCTGGCCCGATCTTGAGCCTGCCGATCCGCCCCTCCATGAGCGGCAGCAGCCGGTCCGCGGCGTCGCCGACGGCGATGATCAGGGTCTGGGCCATGCAGCGCTCGCCTGCGGAACCGTAGCCCGCCGCAACGGCGGCGTCGGCCGCGAGCTCCATGTCCGCGTCGGGGAGCACGAGCATGGCGTTCTTGGCGCCCGTGTAGGCGCCGACCCGCTTGCCGTTCTTGGTGCCGGTCTCGTAGACGTGGCGGCCGACGGGGGTCGAGCCGACGAACTGGATGGCATCGATGCCGGGATGCTCGAGGATCGCGCCGACGGCCTCACGTCCGCCGTACACGACGTTGAAGACGCCGTCGGGCAGACCGGCTTGCTTCCACAACTCGGCCTGGAGTTGCGTCGCGCCCGGCGTGTGGCTGGAGGGCTTCCAGACGAAGGTGTTCCCGCATGCCAGCGCGATCGGGTAGATCCACATCGGGACCATGACCGGGAAGTTGAACGGCGTGATCCCCGCGGCCACGCCCAGCGGCTGGCGGATCGTGTGCGCGTCCACGTTGGTCGAGACGTTCGGCGTGTTCAGGCCCGCCAGGTGGACGGGCAGCCCGCAGGCGAACTCGACGGTTTCCAGGCCACGCATGACTTCGCCGAGAGCGTCGGGGAACGTCTTGCCGTGATCGCGAGTGATCAACGCGGCGAGCTCTTCACGGTGGCGGTACACGAGCTCCCGAAAAGCGAAGAAGATCTGGCTGCGTGCCATCAGAGGCGTGTCGCGCCAGCCCGGGAAGGCTCGTCGGGCGGCGCTAACGGCGGCGTCGACCTCGGAAGCTCCCCCGCGCGGAACCCGGGCGATGACGACGCCGGTGGCCGGGTCGTAGACGGGTCCCGTGTGCTCGGGAAGAACCTCAACGGGGCGGCCGTCGATCCAGTGGCTGAGGATCGGCGGGTCCATGTGCTTGACCGAGTCGGGAACCTTCGTGGTCACGATGTCGCCTCCGTGGCTGTTGTCGAGGCGGACTCAAACGGTCCGCAGGTCGGGGTTCGGAAGAAGGATGTCGCGGATCGTGGCCTGTACGTCGTGGTAGGCCTTGATGAAGCCGCGGAGGGTGCGGACAGTGGCGCCGTAGGTGTCGAACTCGACGGGTGTCAGCCCGTCGGGCTCGAAGGCGCGCCGGAAGTCGGGAAGCTTCGCGCACAGCTCGGCAACGATCGCCGGGTCGACGGGTTCGTGCATCCGGGCGACTGGATCGATGCCGCTTTCGTTGAAGCGGACCTGCCAGGCGTACGGGATGGTCAGGCTGACGTCTCCGCCGACGAGCTCGGTCCAGTGGAGGTGGTGGCGGAAGGCCGCTGCGAGCATGCGGCTGCGGTACCCGCGCTCCTTGAAGATGCCGTACGTGCGCTTGAAAGCGGCGATCCCGGCCCAGTCCAGGGCGGCCGGGTTCACCGACAGGCCGTCGCGATCGACGACGACCTTCATCCAGTCGTCGAGGCGGCCGATCATGATGGTCACGATCGGGACCAGCTTCCCCGGATCGCCTCCGGCGGCCGCCAGGCGGTTCAGCCCACGCTCCACCGCGTCAGCCGCTGCGATCGCCTGCGGGACGGTGAACGAGACCGTCGCGTTGATGCTGATCCCTCTGGCGGTGGCCTCTTCGATCGCGACCATGCCGGCCGAAGTCGCCGGGAGCTTGACGTGGAGGTTCGGCGCCAGGCTGGCGAAGTGGATTGCCTGCTCGACCATTCGCGTCGGGTCACGGTAGTTGGCCGGGTTCGCCTGCACGGAAAGCCAGCCCTTACGGCCGGACTCCCGGGCATTGATGGGGGCGAGCAGCGACGCTCCGCGAACGGCCATCTCCTCGACGATCGCCCAGGTGAGCTCTACCTCCGACCAGGTCGGGTTCTCGAACGCCAGCTGGCGGACTCGCGGGACCCAGTGCGCCTTCTCCTTGCCGAGCACTTCCAGCACGATCGGCGGGTTCGAGGTAGCGCCGCTGGCGCCGCGCTCGATAGCATAGGCCAACTCCTCGACGGCACACGAGTCGTTCCAGTAGTCGGTAGGCCCGAGCCGTGCCGTGCGCAGCAGCGGACAGTCGACCGACGTCACGGGGATGCCTCCAAGTCTAGGGAGTCTCCTGCGTTGGGACTCCGCTAGAGCATCAATATAATCGATGATCGATGAAAAGTGCCGAACGGCACTTGATTGCCCGGAACTCGGGCTCGATCGTCCGACCTCGGCAGGTGGTCTTCCTCGAGCGCTTGACGGCACCCGCCGCCACCTCACGGTGGAGCGGGCGTTGCGTTCCCGGGGGAGCCGACCTGCTTGAGCGTTGCTGGCTGACCAGCCGCTTGGCTGGCAGGAGATGGAGGTTCAGAGTGGAGACAGAGACCAAGAACACGATTCCGCTATGGCTGGCCGTCGCGATCACGGTGGTCGTGAGCCTGCCGTTCGGGATCTGGCTGGACAAGCTAAACCTGCCACTGTGGGCAGCGTTCATTGTGTGGGCAGAGTACTTCACCCTCGGCGCCAAGCCGTCGGCCCTCAAGATCATGGTGCCCGCCTACACCCTCGGCGTCGTTGGCGGCGCACTGATCTGCGAGCTCTACCAGGTTCTCGCGAAGATCTTCGGCGACGGCAACGTTGTCAACTTCGGCCTGCAGAACCTGACGAATAACAACCTGGCGCTCTACATCTCGTTCTTCGTCGGCTTCTGCATCCTCATCTACGCCATGAAGTGGATGGCCGTAACCGGCGGCGCGGGCACTCTTCCGTTCTTCAACGGCGTGTCGGTGTTCCTCGGCGTCTACTTCACCGGCACTTTCCTCGGATGGTTCCATGACTTCAACATCGGCACGGACACAATTGGCTACGCCATCGTGGTCTTCGCCGCCATCAGCGCCTGGCTGGGTGGGATGCTCGGCGCAGCGCTCGGCTGGTTCAACGTCGTGATCTTGTTCCCGCGCGAGGTCAAGAGGAGCGAACAGCCGCCGCGTCTGTAGTCCGCTCAACTCGTCGTGTTCCCGCGTCCCTCGCGTTCAACGCCGCTCGAAGCCAGGTTGGAGGGCTTGTCACAGCCCGAAGCGCTTCTATCGTCATCCAGGGACCCTCGCCGCCCGTCACGGCGAGAAGGTCCTTCGGGCCTGGTCAGCACACGGCAACGGTTGGTGAAGAGAGGTCTCAAGTGTTCAGCTAGCTGAACACTTGCCGATCGAACGGCTGGCGATTGCGACCGAGACTGAGCCGCAATGGCGATGCCGACGTCAGATTGCACCTACAACTGGAGGCAATGGCAATGGCGGAAGCCACCAAACTAGTCGGCCCAGGAGAAGAGATCCTGGGGCAGTTCCTCGGCGACAAGGACTTCCCGGTCGAGTGGGCGTCCGAGACCGAGAAGGAGCTGTTCTGGGTCTACGACGACCTGCACTGTCCCCACCCGATCAGCCCGATGTACAACGACATCGGCGGCTGGTGGCTGAGCTGCGATCACATGTTCCGCCGCTTCGGCACACCCTTCGCGACAGACTGGATCGCCAAGATCGTCAACGGCTACCTCTACACGGCGGCCATCCCGGCCCAGGCGGAGCTCTCGACGCCCGCGAGCGAGTACGGTTCCGCGATCGTGCCCGTCGTGCCCGAAGATGCAGACTACGCCGCGAAGATCGGCACATATCTGGGCTTCGTCCTGCCCACCTACGGCGATGAGTTCGCGACGTGGTGGAACGGGCGACTTCGCCCGGAGATGGACCACAACTTCAAGTACCTCGAGGACAAGTTCGACCAGGCTCCCAAGATGAGCCTGGCGCAACTGGCCGTCCTGCTCGAGGATGCGATCGACATCCACGATCGACACTGGAAGATCCACTGGATGCTCAACTTCGCGCAGCTCTCCGCGACGCTCAACCTGCGGGCCGTCATGGAGAAGACGCACGGGAAGATCAACGAGCAGCTCCTGGGCCGGCTCCAGAACTCGGCCAAGGACCGCAACTGGGACTCGATCGAGGCCCTCTGGAAGATGAAGGAGGAGGCCAAGGCGGATCCCGTCCTGACCGCCGCCTTCAAGCACGAGACCGCCGGTGAGATCATCGCCGCCCTCAAGTCGACGGAACGCGGCAAGCGCTTCATCGATGAGCGGGTGGTCCCCTACCAGATGGAATACGGCTGGCACGCGGTCTGGAGCCACGAGTTCCGATTCCCGACCGTGCGCGAGCACATGGAGCCGGTGATCGAGCTGGTCCGCGGCTACATCCAGACCAACTACGACTACCCCAAGACCATCAAGGTCCTGGCCGACGACATCGCCGCCGCCGCCAAGGAGATCCTCGAGGGTCTCAGCGGGGACGCGCTGGCCGAGATGAAGGTCGCCAACGACATCAACCTCAAGATGGCCCCGCTGACGCCCGACCATCACTTCTACATCGATCAGGGCGCGAATGCACACCTGCGAATGGCCCTCATCCTGTGCGGCCAGAAACTCGTGGAGATGGGCGCACTCGACTCCCCCGAGGACGTCGTCTACTTCAAGTACAACGAGTTCCGCGTGTTCATGGGCAATCCCTCCGGCATGGACGGCCGGGCCCTGGTTGCCGAGCGCAAGGCCGCCCAGGACAAGGCTTACACCTTCCGCCCGAAGTCGTGGATCGGCACCTGCACGCCCACCCAGCTGGCCTTCCCTTACCTGAACCTGTGGGGCTTCCCCGACAAGTTCTACCGCAAGGCTTCGACGGTCAAGGGCCAGATCAACGGCCTCGCCGCCTCGCCCGGCGTCGTCGAAGGCACCGCTAAGGTCGTGACCAGGGAGGACCAGTTCGATCAGGTCCGAGCTGGCGACGTCCTCGTCTGCGTGATGACCAACCCGGCCTGGGTTGTGCTCTTCACTAAGATCGTGGGCCTCGTGACGGACGCGGGCGGCACGGTGTCTCACCCGGCCGTCCTATCGCGAGAGTTCAGCATCCCATGTGTCGTCGGGACGGATGTAGCCACCCAGCAGATCAAGAGCGGTGATCGGATCCGCGTCAACGGAACTACCGGTCTCGTCGAGATCCTGGAGACTGCCGCCGCCATACTGGAGCCGCGCCAGGGCGACGCACCCAGGCTCTAACCGGAGAAGCGATGTCGCCAGATACCCAGATCTCCCGCAGCCCCCTGAGCGATCAGATCAAAGATCGTCTCCTGCAGGAGATTCTGGCCGGCGACTACGCGCCCGGCTCCCGAATCGTCGAGACCCGGGTTGCACGGGAGCTTGGCACCAGCCAGGCTCCCGTGCGCGAAGCTCTCCGAGACCTCGAGGCACTGGGGGTCATCGAGATCTCGGCATTTCGCGGGGCCCGCGTTCGACATCCATCCAAGGCGGAGCTACTCGAGGCCTACGAGATCCGGGCTGAGCTCGAATCCCTGGGCGCGCGGCTCGCCCTGCCCCGGATGTCGGACGCGGACCTCGAGGAACTCCAGGGCTACGTCGAGGAGATGCAGAAGGCTGCGGATCTGGGCGATACCCACGCCGAGGCCGTCCTCGACGTTGCCTTTCACGCTCGCGTAATCGCGATCTCCAACAACCGCACGCTGGAGCGGGTCTGGCGCCACCTTGAGCCGCTTTCCCGAACTTACATAACGCTCGTAGTCCCCGGCGTTGACCGCCGCCAGATAGCCGACCTCCACGTTCCGATCCTGGACGCCCTGCGTGGCGGCGATCCGGATCTGGCGGATGTGGCCTACCACCTTCATTTTGCGGCGGCCGGCGACATGTTCCGCGAGACGTGGGTCGACGAGCCGTCGGCATCCGACGAGGACGGCGACTCCACCGCCGACGCACGGCGTGGAAACGCGGCCAGGCCCGCCCGTCGACTGACGGCAACCGATGCCGTCGCCCAGATGAGACGGCCGCGCCGCTTCCGCAATTCGGCCGCGCGCGGCCGTTAGAAAGCCCCGTCGCGAGCGAGAGCCTCAGACGGAACGCAAACGTGCCGGCGCTCGAGGGCGCGCGGTTCGACCACGCCACAGGAGCCGAGACAGCCCGGACCGAGACCCGCCAGTGGGCCGCGAGCCGGGCAAGCGAGGGCGGCGCGGGCCGCCTGCAGAAGGAGAGCATGAACGAGCAACTGCAACTGTCGGAGGAGATGTCCGCCGAGACCGCGCGACTGCGGGTGGACGTCTACGGCAGCCAGCCCCGCGAACACGTTCTGGAGGACTTGAACTTCCTCAACTACCGGCTTGCCGATGTGCGGATCTCGCCGCGGGTCACCCTGTCGGAGCCCGACATCGTCGTGAACCAGGACGGGGACAAGGCCATCGCAGGCGACGGCCGGAGGATCACGTTCCAGGGGCCATGGCCGGCCGGTCCGATCCAGAAGGTAGTGGTTGCGATGCTCGCCATCCGAATGGAGGCGAAGGGCCTGCACCCATTCCATGCCTCGGCGGTGCGGTATCGCGGCAAGACCATCATGTTCCTGGGCGGCGAGTCGAACCACGGCAAGAGCATGGGCCAGATCGAGGCCTGCCGGCGCGGCGCGTTGCTGGTCTCCACCGAGACCACGGTGGTCGACGACTCCGGGCGCGCGGTGAAGGGCTCCAAGGAGCCGTTCATCAAGAAGCGCACCGAGGGCACTGAGCGCGCCGACAAGGCCGCTCCCGAGGCAGGCGTCGCCAAGTTCTTCGGCGGCATGCCGACGTGGGAGCTCTACACGGAACCGAGCAACATCGACATCGTGCTTGTGCCCGCGATCGACGGCAACTTCGATCCGAGCCTGGCCGAGATGATCCCGTTCGAACGGCAGTTCCAGACGCTTCATTCGCTCCAGAACTACTTCCTGCTCAACGAGCTGCTCGCCGCGGACTGGCCAATGCCGATCGTCGACACGGAGCCTCTGCGCCGTGCACGCGCGAAGTGGGTCACCAAGTTTTCGGATCGGCCCTACTACTTCGTCCGTGCAGCCAACCCTCAGGTGCTGCTTGACGAGGTCGACAAGGTCCTCTGAGCGGCGGAGGTTTCGAAACCATGCAGACGTTTGTCTACGAGCGGCCCGCCACTCTGGCCGAGGCGGTGGCGCTCCTGGATGCCCACGGCCCAAATGCGCGGCTCCTGGCCGGTGGCACGGACCTGATCATCCGGCTCCGCGACGGGTCGGCGCGGCCCGGTGTCGTGATCGACGTCAAGCGCATAGCCGAGCTCCACCCGGCAATCCGCGAGGACGACGGGATCGTGACGATTGGGGCCACGGCCGTCGTGGCCGACATTGCCGCGAGTGAGCCCGTGAGGCGGCATTTCGAGGCGCTCGCCGATGCTGCAGCCGTGGTCGGATCGGTCCAGATCCGGAACCGGGCCACGATCGGCGGCAATATCTGCAACGCCTCGCCAGCCGCCGATACGGCCCCGTCGCTGCTCGTCTACGGAGCGGTGGTCGTCGCCGCGGGCCCGAAGGGCACCCGCCGGATACCCATCGACGACTTCTTCGTCCGTTCAGGCGTGACCACGCTCGGGCCGAGCGAGCTCGTTGTCGCTATTGAGATCCTGGTCCCGGCCCGCAGCACTGGCGCGGTCCACATGAGGCGCACGCGGCGTCGCGGTCACGACCTGGCCTCGGTGACGCTGTGCTGCTCAGTGGACGACACGGGAGTCACCCGCCTCGCCTACGGCAGTGTGGGTCCACGACCCGTCCTCGTCACCGACGAGACCGGTGTGCTCGCGGATCCCGACGCTCCGGACGAGGCCAAGGCCGCCATCTTCGAGCGCATGTTCGCCGAGGCCAGCCCGTCGAAGCGATCGATGCGGGCGGGCCCCGAATACCGGCTCGCGATGCTCCGAGTGCTGGGCAACAGGGCGGTCAGGGCGGCGATCGGGCGCCTCGAGGCAAAGGGGCGGGTGGAAGCATGAGCGGAATGGCCAACACGCTTCCCATCGAAATCACCGTCAACGGGCGCCGGCGGGCGCTGCGGGTGGCCGTCCACCACACCCTGCTGGACGTCCTGCGCGACGATCTGCGGCTGACCGGCACCAAGGAGTGCTGCCTAGTCGGCGAATGCGGCGCCTGCACCGTCATGGTCGACGGGCGGATCGTCGACTCCTGCCTGATGCTCGCCGTCGAAGCCGACGGTGCCGAGATCCTGACCGTCGAAGGGCTGGCCGAAAACGGGAGGCTCAGCCCGCTTCAGCAAGCGTTCCTCGACAAGGGCGCCGTCCAGTGCGGCTTCTGCACGCCGGGACAACTGATGGCCTCACACGCCCTCCTGGAGGCGAACCCAAATCCGAGCCTCGACGACATCCAGGAGGGCCTGGCCGGCAACCTCTGCCGGTGCGGCTGCTACGTCCAGATCACCGATGCGGTCCTCTCCGTCGCCGAAGGGGGACACCGATGAGCACTAGAGTCATTGGCACCTCTCCCAACCGCGTCGGGGGCATCGGCCGGGTCACAGGCGCACAGGAGTACGTGGCCGACATCCGGATCGCGGACGTCCTCGAGGCCAAGCTCGTCACGCTCGATTGCGCCCGCGCACGGATCATCTCGATCGACACCTCGGCTGCGATGCAGGTCCCGGGCGTCCGCCTGGTCATGACGGCGGCCGATCTGCCCCAGCCGGTGCCTCGCTTTGGGCCGCAGAACGAGGATCGCCCCGTCATCTCTGTCGGAGAAACCAAGTATCACGGGGATCCAGTCGCGCTCGTGGCCGCGGAGACGAAAGATGCGGCCGCCGAAGGTGCGCGCCTCGTTCGCGTGGAATACGAGGAGCTCCCGGCGGTCTTCACCATCGCGGCGGCGCTCGCTCCAGACGCCCCACTCGTCCAGGATCCGTCGCTCCGCCCCAAGGACGCGCTGGCCTCGACGAACGTGCTTCACGAGCACCGTGTCGGCTGGGGGGACGTGGACGCTGTCCACGCCGACATCGTCATCGAGAACTCGTACTCGTTCCCGATCGTGACCCACTTCGCGATCGAGCCCCATGCCTACA
>PMNU01000144.1 GCA_003165675.1 Chloroflexota bacterium | reverse complement strand
CGATCGTGCGCCTGAACCCGTTGCTCACGAGTCGAGGCCTCGAAGTCGAAGACCTGCTCTACGCCGCCCACGGCGTATACCCCTGCCGGGAACACCAGTTCGTTGGTGATTGGAATGTGCCTGCTAAGTGCCATGTCGTAACCTCCTTGTGTGATTTGGACAGCCAGAATCAGCCGACGCTTTGCTCACAGCTATCGCAGCTGAGGAGCTCGTGCGGCTCCGAAAAGTGGGGGCGANNCCGCGGCGGAGCCACCGTCAGCGTGTGTGGAAACGGCAGTCCTGAGCTCGGACGACGGCCGAGATGTTCTCGACGGACTTCACTCGATCGCTGCGACCGGCGAGTATGGCCCGATGCACGGGGTCATCGGGCGGGTTCGCCTCTTATCGCCGCGAGCCGCTCGTAGGAACCTACCGAGGGGCGGGGCTGGTGATCATGTCCGCGCGGGCGTTCGCCGTCGGAGCGGCCTCCGGCTACAAGCGACGGACCGGGATTGTTACAACTTTCTCTACTGCATCCAGGGCGGGTTCAGTTTTCCGGCGGGCGGAAAGGGGTCAACTTTCAACCGGCGTTGACAAGATCCTTGCCGCTGGCGCGCGAACTGTGCATGATCGAAGGAAGGTGGATCCTCGACCGCGAGTCTTGAACGTTGTGGCCCCCTCGATTCGTCTAGTGGCGGACACGTTCCCGGCGTGAGAAGACAGCAGAGGGTTGACACGGCGGAGGATCCAAGATTGCCCGGCGAGAACAGCGTCGAAGAGCGGCGGTACCCTATCCCGCGCGGATCCCTGAACATATCCGGAGACAAGAGGGCGATGGCGAACGGGCACGACGAGCGGCTGGACGCCTTTGCGGGATGGGCCCGTCAGAGAATGGGCGAGTCATACCGCATAGCCGTCGCCATCCTGCGCGACGAGGCCACGGCACAAGACGCGGTCCAGGACGCGGTCTTGCGGGCCTGGGTCGCCTGGCCACGACTCCGCGATCGGAGCCGGCTCGATCCATGGCTCGACCGGATCATCGTCAACTGCTGCCGGGATCGCCTAAGGGAGCAGGCGCGCCGTTCTCGGATCATCCGGGCCCTCAAGGTCGATGGTGCAGATCCAGAGACGGACCCGAGGCTCGACGGCCTCCGAGACGCCCTGGCGTGGCTGTCACCAGACCAAAGAGTCGCCGTGACCCTGCGCTACTTCCACGATCTGACGGTCGAGGAGATCGCGCGACGAACAGGCACAAGGGAGGGAACGGTCAAGTCACGTCTCCACTACGCGCTGGACGCTCTGCGAGCGGCCTATGGCGCGGCGGACAGAGGAAGGTAAGGCCATGGCAGATGACGCCTTCGAACACGACCTGCGGCGAGTCTTGGGTGATCATGCCGACGTCGAGCCGCCGGCCGCACTCGATGAATGGCTGGCAGATCTGCCGGCCCAGGCGGCTCGCCGTCGGCCTTCGCGGTTGAGGTTCGCCAGGCCACTAGCCGCCGCAGTACTTATGGTCGGTGTGCTAGCGGCGGCGGGCGTTTACTGGGCCCGCTTGGGGCCATCCGGTCCGGCGGCTCTGCCATCGGGCCAGCCGCTCGCAATCAACGTGGAGCCTACCGTCTATCCCGGCGACGCGTGCCGTCTCGCGTTGCGGAGCGGTGTCCAGATGCAGCGTGCAGGCGGCGAGGTCGTGTTCTCGCAAGGAGGCCAAGACGAAGCCATCACCTGGCCATACGGGACGAAAGCTTTGCTCGTGAATGACAAGGCTGAGTTGTTTGCGCCAGACGGGACCCTGATTGCCATCGAAGGCGAGACGCTTCCCGACCTCGGTGGCGGGCTGGGAGTCGACGACAGGTTCCACGTGTGCGCAATAGGCGGTCTCCCGCATCGCTAGGTGGCGCCGCCGCGACGGTGGAACTAGCGGCGGCGATCTGGAAGCAGGGTTGGATCAGAGGGCTGGCGTCGCGGTTCTACCCGGTCACGAGCCCTGCGTTGTACAGAGACTGGACGCGTGTGTGGTAAGGCTCGATCCAGACGCGGCATGACCCACACAGGTACTCGCCTGCGACTACCGAGCCGAAGATGAAAGCGTAGCCGCTGCTAACTCCGTATGCGGGAGCGCCGGAATCACCGAAGAAAGCACCCCCGTTTCCCTGCAGGATTACCAAACCTGTCGTGGTGCCCACGGAATCAGTGTAGCTCTGATTCTCCGCGGTTTCGGTGTACGCGCAGTTCGTCCCTGTCACTGCCCCGCTCACACAATATGGGTAGGATCCGACAAGGCTCTGTATGTACCCTTTGACGGCCATTGAGGCAGTGGAACTCGTGTAGATCTGACCCGAGTAGGATGAGCCACCGATGAGTTCCACGTCCGTCGTTGGATAGTTGTTACGGTAGAGTATCGTGCCCCAGTTGATACCCGTTCCGCCCAACACAGTGGTTCCGGGCGAGTAGCAGTGGCCCGCGGTAACCATGTAATGGCTCGAACCGACACCTATGGAGTACCCCGACGTGCATTGCTGCTGCCCGTTCAGCCACAACTCGGCGCCGCCCCAGTGCGGCTGCCTGTCGTCGTGGCGGCTGTCACGGGAGATGTTGGCGTAGATGTATTCGATCTGGCCAGGGTTTCTGTTCTCGAGGTCGGCGAATGTCGATCCTGGGGCGTTGCTTTCCACGACGAACAAGTCTCGCACGATGTCGTAGCCCGAAGCGATGACCTGGTCGTGAGTCAATCTTGTGTGTAGGGCCTCGACCTCGGATTCCATCGCCGCGATGGATGTGCTGTCGAATCGTGATTCTTGAACGTCGACAGGCGCACCCACTGAGGAGGTGTCCGCGGACGTGAGGGTCGCGGCTGCGGCCTTGGGCATTCTCATCACGATGTTGCTTGTTCCCGCATCGCGGTAGGCGCCGAGGCCTCCGTGCGCTTGCGCCAACTCGTTGGCCCGGTAGAGCTGAGGATCAGAGATGAACTGCCAGGCGCCTGATCCGTCTTTGCTGACGGCGCCGAGTTCATTCGCCGCGAGAGAGGCGCTCGGCAACGCTGTGTGACACTATCCGTACAATGGCGGATCGTTAGTCGCAGGTACCGTAATTGACGTTCTGAGGCCGGGACGTGGCAGCTTCGCCGGCATCTTCGCCCGCGAACGGAGGCGGTCAGAAACCACCCCAGATCTCGCCTTTCACGCTCAGACCGGACGCTGACGAACCTCCGCAGCCGCACCGACGGGCCCTTTTAATCGGCTGGTCGTGG
Source organism: Chloroflexota bacterium (assembly GCA_003165675.1). Classification (GTDB taxonomy): domain Bacteria; phylum Chloroflexota; class Limnocylindria; order Limnocylindrales; family CSP1-4; genus Fen-1039. The sequence continues at coordinate 1,258 of PMNU01000144.1, read as the reverse complement.
GTTCGAATCCCACACGGCCCTCCAATTCCCTTGCCGGTTGCGCCGAGCTCGACGGCCACCTCGGCCTGGCGGCGTACCAATCCCCGTCGACGGAGCTTGCTAGCGGGAGATGCCGGCGAGGCTCAGCAGGGTCGACGCCAGGCGCCGTTGCAGGTCAGGATCGACTGCATCCACTTCCTCGAGGAGCCGCGTGACGGCAGCACGAAATACCCGATCGAGTTCGGCTGCCGCGATCGCACCTACTATGCAGTCGGCGTACGCCGCCAAGACGGGCTGAGGGAGTCGGTCGACGCCAACGCCTCCAACCGCAGGCAGCCCGTGGCGCAGGCAGGCCAGCGCAAGGGCCTGTTCGCGTATCGCCGCAACCATCCGTTCAGCCTGCCAGAGCCTCCCGCGGCCGATACACGAGCGCGCCTGCTCGGCGTAGAGCCAGCCCATCCCGGCAAAGTGATCCGGGCTCGGCGCCTGGGCGGGTGGCGGCGGCTCGCCGGCCAGACCCGACAGCAACCGGAACCTCGGGCCGCGAGCCCCGAAATCGTCGGCGGGCACGAAGTTGAGATCCACCTGCAGCGTGCTGGGAAGCAGGAAAGCCCGGTACACCTTGCTTCCGGTGGTGGTCTCCACGTGATGGAGCGAGCCGAACACGTGGTACATGTCCGCCGTCCAGTCGGCCACCGTGGCGCTCAAATCGGCCGCCGAATCGACACCGAACGCCAGGTCGATGTCGGACCACGTGTCCTCTCGGCCTACCGCGGCCGATCCGCACAGAGCGACGCCGCTGAACCTTCTGTCCGCCTGGGCGCGGTCGACGAGGCGCTTGCGCACCTGTGTTCGTTCATCGTTCGAGTACATCGCAGTCCTGCGTCTCGACTCTACCGGCTGAGCTAGGGTACGTCGACGCCCCGGCACCATCCCGAACCGTAGCGGAAACGAGCCGATGGCATAGCCCGGCGGTTGCGGATGTCGAGGGTGCCCGCGGGCTGGCGGAGAGCCAAGACTGTGCCGCGCCGCGAGTCGAGTCAAGCTGCCGGCGACGCGGCCGTCTTACCCAGGCGGGCGAGTTCACATCCGCACTCATCGATGCGTTCGTCGAGCTCGTCGATCATGGCCAGGCTGGTGGCCAGCGTGGTGGCCCAGGGCTCAGGCAGCTCAAAGCCGGCGAGTATCTGGCGTCCGGATGTCCCGAACAAGTCGGAGACCGGAACGTTGTGGCCGAAGGTCATGAGCGTGGCATGAATGCGGCACTTCAAGGCGCTCC
>PMNU01000029.1 GCA_003165675.1 Chloroflexota bacterium | reverse complement strand
ACGACCAGGCGAGCCTGGGCCGCGAACCCGAGGTGTCCACGTAGCCCGTCGCCGTCAGGCCCTCGAAGGCCACCGCCGGGAACGGCGACCCCGCCGGAGCCTGGGGAAGAACGGGCGGCGTGCGGGACGCGATCTTGACCTTCACAACCTTGGTCCGCGCCTCGGGATCGGCGTCGAAGACCGAAACCGCCCACAGGGGCAGACCGGAGTCGCGATNNAACAGCTCGTTGGTGATTGGAATGTGCCTGCTAAGTGCCATGACATTCGCTCCTATGTGATTTCGAACAGCCAGAAACAGCCGACGCTTTGCTCACAGCTATCGCCGGGAAGAGCTCTTAGGGGGCTCCGAGAAGTGGGGCGAGCGCTCTCTCTTGGTCCGGTGTGCCTTCCCGGGACCTGCGCCAATCGCCACCGAAAACGCTAGGCCGACCGACCTCGGAAATCAATAGTGTGTGCGTACAACATGGCGTACCAAATTCGCCCCGCGACCGACGGAGCGACCGCCAGCCTATGTGGGACCGGCAGTCCGGGTGGGCCACTGCCTTACCTGGACCTGGGCCAATCGCCACGGAAGACGCTAGGCCGACCAACCCGGAGGGTCAAGGCTTTCTGCGTACCGTTCGGCGTACCATCGGCGACGGAATCTGGCGGAGACGCCGTCATGAGGTGGGGAAACCACACTCCCGGCATCGGAGACGGCCAAGAGAGTCGGACGGAACCACGGCAAGCAGCCTGAGCGCGGACGTATCCACGATCGGCCTTCGCTAAGATCGCTGCGAGCGGCGAGTATGGCCCGATGCGCGGGGACATCGGGCGGGTTCGCCTCTTATCGCCGCGATCCGCTCGTCGAACTACGCCAGGACGGGCGGGGCTTGTTACAACTTTCTCTACTGCATCAAGTGGGCGGGTTCTCATCCTCAAAGGCTGGGCCGAGCCAGTCCAATCTAGCCGCGTAGCATTGGCCGGGGGTCAAACGGCGTGGACCATGCTGCCCCGCTTCCCCGAATGCCTAGCGCGCAGGGGAGCCTATGGGGACGTCCATTGTTCTGTGCCTTGATGGCACGCAGGGCCGAGGCGTCTCGACGAATCGCGCCTCACCTATCCAATGGAGCGACAGGGGGGTGTCTCCAACAGATACCTGCAGACCGATCTGACGCGCCCGCTTTCCGGCGGGGCGCTTCTGTTAGTTGGCGCATCTGGGGTGGACAAGTCATGGCAAGGTTCAATCGTCTACCGGCCGGACTCGGTGCCGTAATCACCGTTGTCCTTGCCGCCGTTACCATCTCACCAGTTGCAGCGGCTGTCCCACCGGGGAGCGCTGTTGGCATATCCGACATAGCCACGGTTGCTATGGCGCATGGCGCGCTGGGTGTCTATCTCGATGACTCCGGGGCCCCGGTCGTCGTCGTCCCATCTGCGCAGATGGTGTCTCTGACCGCGGCCGACATGGCTCCTCCTGGCGTGTCGGTGCGAATACAAACAACAGACTTCTCTGCCGCGGCCAAGCAGGGGATCCACGACGATCTCCTGGCGATGAGTTCGAAGGCCACCAGTTCGTACGGATTCTACTTTGACCTGAAGACCGCGAAAGAGGTCATCCAAACCAAAGGTTCAGGCGACGAGTTTGCAGACGTTGCAGCCAAGTACCCTGGGCACGTAGAGATCCAAGCGGGCGCCACTGGGGGCCTGACGTACGCGACTTACGATCGAATGCATGATTCTCCTGCGTTCTATGGCGGCGGGCTTGTTTCGGGGACATCTCCATGGGGCGGTGGAGCAATCTGCACCAACGGTTTCGAAGCCCACAGCGGCTCCACCATATATATGGCTACAGCCGGCCATTGCTTCGCTCTGGGTTCATCGGTCAACTCGGGCTATCCCTGGTACATGGGATACGTCAGCGGCCGTGATTATCCGACGTGGGACATCGAGTGGATCTACGGCGGTTCGTACGCACCCGCCATCTACAACGGCCTGGCAGGCGACAATGGTTCACACATCAACGTGTATGGCCGCAAGTACGCATGGGTTGGTCAGACCGGGTATTGCGCGACCGGCCAAGCGAGTGGAAGGGTGTGCGACTGGAACGTGACCAGCACCAGCGCGACCTTCATCAGCCTCGACCACGGGATAAACGTGACTGACAACCTCTACGCATACTCCGGGACCAAGGAAATCCAGGGCAACTCCGGCGGGCCCGTCTACTACCCCTACAACGGTGGCGCTCTGATAACTGGCACCATCGTCGGCTTCTTCGACAAAGGGCTCGGTAACACCAACTACTCGACGAAAGCAGCCGAATCGCTCGCACATTGGGGCCTGGAGGTCGTGTGCGCTAGCACCTGCGTGATCCAGCCATGACCAAGGCAAATGCAGTGATTGAAGCACCGTCACGGCCACGCTTCAGACCGCCGCTCGCAGTTCTTGTAGTCGCAGCGGAAGGTGCGGCAGCAGTCATTCTGGTAGCCGCGCAGCTCTTCCTGCCGTGGTTCCAGATCACCTACCCGAAGAACATCGCGTTACCGCCGGGGCCCTATTCCTGGGGCGACTGGCACAGTGGGTTCGTCGACCAGGCGGTGCTCCTGACTTTCGTGGCACCGTTTGTCTCGCTTGCGGCCGCCCTTGCGCGAGCCGTCTTCCGGCGTCGTTGGACCACGATCGCCCTCTTTGTCGGGTTCGTCGCGGCTTTCGCCGGATCTGTCGAGACGTTCGGTGACGCGGGCGTGATCAACCCAACGCCTGGCGCCACGACGACACCTGGAGTTGGCCTGTGGCTGTTCGCGGTCGCGGCAGTCGTTGGCCTGGTGGCGGTCGCAGCCGATTTCGTTCTGAGATCAGTAAGCCCTCGTTCATGACGGGGGCGGCCAGCCGAACCGGTCCGAATCGCTAGACC
>PMNU01000159.1:9170-9317 GCA_003165675.1 Chloroflexota bacterium | reverse complement strand
CGGGTGGCACCCGTCGCGACGACCGGCTTGGTGCTCGGCAGCATCGTCCGGTCCGGGCCGAGAAGCTCGAAATCGGCGCCGCCGGCGAGTGCCCGGCTGGCAGTGTGCATGACGTGCTCGTGGGTGACGTCGCTGTAGGCAAAGACG
>PMNU01000159.1:2276-9051 GCA_003165675.1 Chloroflexota bacterium | reverse complement strand
CTTTGGGCTGACGAGCCGGTTCCGCCTCTGGTCCAGCGGTCGTCGAGCAGCGATAGTTTCACCCGACCGGGCCGGCGACGCAAGAGCCGACCCGCACCTGGCGCCACCGCGAGGCCGCCTGGCGGGCCTGCGCCCGTCGACGCCGGCATCCCGAACACGAGGGCTCTCACTCTGTCAACAACGTGTGTGGCGACTACACCTAGGTCAGGTACTGGATCATCCCGAAGACGCCCGAGGCAAGCAGGACGAGAGTCACAACCCACAGGAGCGCTGCGCGCGGGCGCGAGTTGGCGAGATCTCCCAGCAGTTCGCGATCGCTCGTCAAGAGGACAAGGAAGCTCAGCGGCAGCGCCAGGACGACCACGTTGAAGACCATCGATCCGACGCACAGCCGGACGAAGTCGGCCGACACGAGAACCACGGCTGCGGCCGGGATCACTTCGACGAGGTAGACGCCATAGAAGCGGCGCGCCTGGCTGGGCTTGAGGTTGAGGCTGTGGGGCCAGCCCATAAGCTCGCCGATCCCCCAGGCAGCGGATAGCGACACCACGACGAGAGCCAGCAAACCCGAGCCGATCAGGCCGATCGCGATGAGCCAGCCGGCACCGCCGGCCGCAAGTCGAGCCATTCCCTCCGGCAGCTCGGCAAGGTTCGTGGCCGAGGCGGAGACCGGCGCCGCCGACTTCATTGCGGCGGCCGCGGCAATCACGACCGCCGCCATCAGGGCCTGGCTGGCGACGGCCCCAAGGAGCGTCTCCACCCTCGATCCGTGGAGATCCTCGCGGCTGAGCTGCTTGTCGACGCTGGCGGACTGCTGATAGAAGAGCATCCAGGGCATGACGGAGGCGCCGACGATGGCCACCACCAGGGCGAAGTAGTCGTGGGGCACGTCGCTCGGAAGCGGGCTGAGGCCCGAGGCCATGTGGGCCAGGTCGGGGCGGCCGGCCACCGCCAGCACGACGAAACTGAACAGCGCCAGCGACAGCACGAGAGCGAGCCGCTCGAACCAGGTGTAGCTGCGGCTCAGGACCATCGAGGCGTGGATCGCCAGCGCCCCCACGATTGCCACCGGCGCCGGAATGCCCACGATCCCCGCGCCCAGGGCGATGCCGGCGAACTCGGCCACGTAGGCCACGAAGTTGATGACGGCCATTCCCAGAACGGAGACCGCGGCCCATCGCGGCCCGTAGCGAGACCGAACGAGCTCGACATGTCCCTTGCCGGTGGCCAATGCGAGTCGCGCCGTCATCTCCTGCACCAGGAACAGGATGGGCACGATGGCGAAGCATGGCAGCAGCAGCGCGTACCCGGACTCAGTCCCGCCCTTGCCGGCAGTGATGACGCTCGGCGCATCCACGTCAGCGAGCATCACGACCCAGGCCGGCCCTACGACGCGAAACCAGCGAGCGACCGCCGGAGCGCGCAGCGCCGCGGCCCTGGAACGAATCTCGTCGACGAGAGTCACGCGCCGAACGATAACGGAGTCGGTGTCAAATCCGGAGGTCCGGTTTGCACTGTCTGCGGTTCCTCCGGCTCTCCGGACCTCCGCCGTCCGGCCACGCACGGGCCCGTGGACCCGGCGGCTCAGCCGAGCCGAACTACCACCCAGGGATAGAGCGTTCAGGCTGCCCGGCCGTCCGCCCTCAGGCCACCAGGCTGGCTTTCTCGCTCGGAAGATCGAAGCAGCCCACGAAATGGTCTTCCTCGATCTTCGCCAGGGTAGGCTCGTCCGCCGCGGGTTCCGGTGTCCGGCCTGCCAGCGGGTACATCTCGTGGAAGAGGCAGCCGCCCCGACCGGCGATCGGCGCCGGCAGCTCAGCCTCGATCTGGACCCACTTCTTGTGGAGCTGCGGCACCGAGGAGACGAGCATCCGCGTGTACGGATGGGTCGGATTGGCGAAAACCTTGTCCGTGGCGCCCATCTCGACGACAACGCCTCGGCGCAGGATGACCGTCTTCTCGCTTATGTAGTTACCGAGCGAAAGGTCGTGGGTAATGAACAGAATGCCCATTCCCCGGCTCTTGAGCTCGGCCAGCATGTTCAGCACGTCGATGCGGGTCGAGGCGTCGAGCATGCTGATGATCTCGTCGGCCACAAGGATCTTGAGTTCGAGCAGCAATGCCCGGGCCACCAATAGGCGCTGGAGCTGGCCGCCACTGAGTTGGTGAGGGAACTTGTTCAGCACCTGGTCCGGATCCAGGGTCACGGCGCGCAGGGCTGCTTCGACCTTGGCGTTCCACTCCGAGCGTGCCATGTCCGCGAAGTACTCGCTTCTGATCAAGCTGAGCACGCGGTCCGCTTTGAAGATCGGGTTGTAGGAGCTGAACGGGTCCTGGAAGACGCCCTGGACATGTCGGTAGTACCTCTTGACGCCCGCGCCGTGGATGGAGGCGACGTCGAGCCCGTCGAGCGAGATGGAGCCTCCGCTGATGTCGATCAGCTTCAGGATCATCTTACCGACGGTCGTCTTGCCACTACCGCTCTCGCCGATAAGGGAAACGACCTCGCCCGGGTTGATGTCGAAGCTGACGTCCCGGACCGCGACCATGTCCTTCCCGCCGAAGGTGCCGACCTTGTAAACCTTGGTGACCCTGTCGAGGCTAAGCATCGGTTCCAGTGACCTTCCAGCAGGCGACCGAGTGGTCGGTGGCGATTTCCACGAACGGCGGCTCCTCAACGCACTTGTCGAAGGCAAGCGGGCAGCGGTCCCGGAATCGACATCCGGTTGGAGGCTTCAGTAGGGACGGAGGGCTGCCGGGGATGCCTTTCAGCTTCTTGTTGGCGTACCGGATGCCCACCTCCGGCAGCGAAGAGATCAGCAGCTTCGTATACGGGTGCCGGCAGCCGTCAATGATGGTCTTCGTTGCCGCCTTCTCTGCCAGCTTGCCCGCATACATGATCAGGATCGTGTCGGCGGTCTGGTACAGGATCGAGATGTCGTGGGTGATAACCATCATGCTCTTGACGAATCCACGGTCCCGGAAGCTGACGAGTGTCTCCGCGACGGCACGCTGAGTGGATACGTCCAGGGCGGACGTGACCTCATCGGCAATCAACAGCGACGGATCGAGCAGCGTCGAGATGACCATCACCATGCGCTGCTTCATCCCGCCCGAGAGCTCGATCGGGTAGCGCTTCAGCACATCCCTATCCAGCCCCACCAGGTCGACGCGACGCAACAACTCGGGCCTGATCTGTCGATAGCTCTCGCCCCGTGACTCGAGAAGCTCCTCCGTCATCTTCCCGATCTTGCGGGTCGGGTTCATGGCGCTCATCGCGTACTGCGGGATCACTGAGACATCGCGGAAGCGGAACTCGTTCATGCCCGCGTTGTCCCAGATGGGCAACTCGGCTCCGTCGAGATTGACGCTCCCGCCGATGTACTTCATCCGGCCGTCGAGGCGGATCAGGCTGTTTCCAAGCGTGGACTTACCGCAGCCCGACTCGCCAGCCAGACCCATGATCTCTTTGTCTGCGATCGAGAAGGTTGCGCCGTCGAGCGCCTTTACGTCTCCGGCCAGCGTTCTGTAGTACACCCTGAGGTCTGTAACCTGGAGGCTCATGGGTCAGATTTCCCTGAGTTTCGGGTTGAAGATCTCGTCGAGGCCCACGTTCATGACATAGAGCGCGCCGACGGTCGCGATGATGCCGATGCCGGGCGGTATGAACCACCACCAGATTCCGAGCTGCAGAGCAGCCCCAAAGGTCACGGATTCGAACATCATNNTCATGAGGCCGAGCGACATCCCGCCGGTCGGCCCGAGGCCAATGAAGTCCAGACTGGCTGCGATCAGAATTGCGCCACCGAACAGCAAGATGTACGTCAGGAACAGGTAAGAGCTCATGTTCGGCGCAATTTCGAAGGCGATCACCTTCCACCCGCTCCGACCGCTCAGCTTGGCCAGGTCGATGAAATCCCGAGACCGCAGCGAAAACGTCTGAGCGCGAATCGCGCGGGCAGCCCACGGCCACGACGTCGCGCCGATGAAGACGGCCTCGAACATCACACCGCGCGCTTGCAGATAGGACGTGATGACGAGCAGCACGGCCAGTGTCGGGATGACAAGGAAAACGTTCGTGACCATGTTCAGGATCTCGTCGATCCAGCCGCCTCGATAACCTGCCACGAAACCGACGGCCATCCCTATCACAGCCCCCAGCCCGCCACCCAGGAAGCCGACGAAAAATGATGCGCGCAGACCGTTCGCGAACTGGGCGAAGACGTCGTCGCCGAAGAACGTCGTACCGAACCAGTTGCCCGGGTCCAGCGTGGGATGGACCATCGGCGGGCACGCCCCGCTGACCCCGGTGGAGCAGCCGACCGGATCCGTCGAATCGATGATCGGCCCGAAAACCGCTACGCAGGCAAGCACAACCAGGATGACTGCCGAGATGAGGAACTTCTTCGAGCGCAGGGCGAAGAAGAGGAATTCGCCGCGGGCGCGCTTGGCCGGAGGAGTCGCGTCTCTCGCGGTGTCATCGACCGCCAGACCGGGTTTCGTCGTTGCGCCACTCGCCGCCGTCACGCCGTTCCTCCTCTCATGGCCACACGGGTCCGCGGATCAACGATGACGTACACGATGTCCACGACGAAGTTCGCCAGCAGGACCCCNNGGATATGAGAAGACGATCTCAGTGACGAGCGCTCCGGCAACGATCACACCCAGCTGCAGAGCCAGGCCGGTGATCTGTGGCAGCATCGCGTTGCGGAAAGCGTACTTCCGGATCAGGCTTTGTGGAGCGCCGAGCGTCTCCAAATAGCGACTGTAATCCGACTCCAACTCGTAGATGATCATGTTCCTCATCCCGATTGCCCAGCCGCCGAACATGACGAGGAACAGCGAGAGGAACGGCAGAACCCAATGGGCGACCAGGTCCGTGAAGAAGAGCCAGGTCAGCGTCGGTTCGAGGTTGAAGCCGTAGCCGCCGGATAGAGGGAAGATCCGCAGGCTGAACGACAGAACGAACGACAGGACCAGAGCCAGCCACATGTAGGGCGTAGCGGTCAGGACGTAGCCCACGGGCAGGACAGCGTTGTCGAGCCACTTGCGGCGAGCTGCGAGCGCCCCGAAGCTGTTGCCAGCCCACCAGCTCAACAGGATCGCCGGAATCAGAAGGGCGATCGTATAGGGCAACGCGCTCATGATCATGTTAACCACGGGCGTGCCGTGGCCGTAGATGCTCAATCCGAGGTTACCGTGGAGGAGCGAGGTCCAGAAGTTCAGGTACTGCACCGGCAGCGACTTGTTCAGCCCGAACAGGTTGTTGTAGTAGTCGTACTGCGCCTGAGCCGCCGTCGGCGAGAGGCCGCCCGTCTTGGACACCAAGGTAGCGACGGGATCGCCGCCCATGAACCTCGGGATCATCCAGTCGATGGTGGCGGCTACGAAGAACGTAAGCAGGTAAGTGAACAGCTTTCGCCCGAAGTATCGTCGCACGCGATCTCCCGTTCGCGGATCCCCGGATCAGAAATTGCCCCTCCCCCCGGGGCGTACCCGAGGGGAGGGGGCAGAGTGACTAGGGTTTAGTGGGCGACTGGCTTGATGTTGGTGAGCATAAAGATTGCTCCCATTTGCCAGTAGCCGTTCCAGGTCGCGGGCTGAACCTGATTGCCCGTGCTGGACGGCCAGTTGGTCCAGTAGCTGTTGTTGACCTGCGACCACTCGCCGTTGTACCACATCGGGATGACTGGCTCGTCGGTCAACTGGATCTTCTGGAGCTGCGAGCAGATGGCCTGCATGTCGGCCGTGTCTTCGACTGGCGTCTGGTCCAGCTTCTCGACGAGGGCCCAGGCAGCCGGGTTGTCGTACTGCTCGTAGTTGCGGTTGCGGGCGGCGCCGGCTGCGATTTCCGGCTGGCGGAAGATGTAGTCGTAGTACACCCACGGCGTGTTGCCGATCTGGACGTCGTTGTTGATGACCAGGTCGAAGGTCGGGGCCGCGCTAGACGTTCCCTTCTCGTCGTTGACGACGGTAGCGTCGTCCGGGTGGGTGGGATTGATATTGATGCCGGCGAGCGCGGCGTCAGCGGCGATCAGATTCTCCGCTTCCATCCAGTCGGACCAACCATCGGGGACTTCGAGGTTCAGCTTGATGGCCGAGCCGTCCTTGTTGGTCACCATCCCGTCGCTGCCAGTCTTGTAACCGGCGGCCGCGAGATCGGACTTGGCCTTCGCCGTGTTGAACGTGGCGCCGAGGGACTTGACCTGCGCCGCGTCGACGTACTTGCTCCACACCGGCAGGAGGCCAGTCGGGTCGGAGGCGGCGACGATATTGCCGTAGTCCTTGACGACGACGTCCTGGGGGTTGATGGCCTCAGCGAGGGCTCGGCGGAAGGCCGCGTCGTCGAGCGGCTTGTGCTTGGTGTTCGGGATGAGCCACGCGGTGTTGCCGCCGAGCATGTACGGCGGATTCGCGAAGTAGGTCGTGACACCGTACCCGCCGTTGACGATCTGGGCGATGCCGGGCAGGTAGTTGTTGTCCAGGTCGAGGCCGCCGGACAGAAGCTGGCCGAGGGCGACGTTGTTGGAGCTGTTGACGATGTCAACGATGTACGTCGGCTGGACGCTGAGGCTCAGGGCCTTGATCGCCCACCAGCTCGGGTTCTTGACCCAGACCATGCGGTCCTGGGCGGCCGTCTTGTACGTGTACGGGCCGGTGCCGACGCCGTTCTGGTTCAGGTTCTTGAGAATATCGGCCGAAGTGGCGTACTGGTTCCAGACCGCCTTCGGGATCATCGGCATGTTGTACAGGGCCGACATCCATTCCTGGTAAG
>PMNU01000159.1:0-2245 GCA_003165675.1 Chloroflexota bacterium | reverse complement strand
CTATCCCAGGACCCGCCGGTGGCGAGCCACGGGGTGTAGACGTCCTTGATCGGGTCGTACAGGAAGAGGGTCTCGTACTGGAGGCCCACGACGCCCATCGCCATGTTGGGATCGAGCGGGTTCCAGGTGGACGGAGCGCCCCACTGCTTGCCGCTGGTGTACAGGGTTTCCGCGCGCGGGTAGACAGTCGTGTCTGTTGCGGGAAGACCGGTCGCGCTCGCGGCGGCGGCCGGGGTGGCCACGGTGGCGGGCGTAGCGACCGGGCCGGTCGTCGGCGCCGCCGGCGCCGTGGTCGGTGTGGCGCTAGTCGAGCTGCACGCTGAGGCGACGATGGCCGCAGCTGCGAGCAGAGCTAGAACCCTGGACTTGCCTATTTGCATCCCTTTCCTCCTTCCCCATGAGAAGCGCATGAACACGCGCCCGAACACACTCGGACACGCTGCACGCCTCGCATGGCTATGCCGGATCACCAACTTGGGTCGCCCCTGTGACGGGGGGCCGGGCATCGGCTTCAGGACAGTAGACCACGTTCAGTGGCCTGTCAATCGGGCTGGTGATAAAGCAACTAAAGCTTCAGTGGTGGTCACTGTCCGTGCTCCAGTCCGGACCATCTCGACCGGTACCGAGCCGCCACTGCGCTCAGTTGGCGGGGCCGATCAAGTTGACCCACGAAACGACCGACTGATACTATGCACTGAAGTTCAGTAAATCTGAGGAGTGGGGTGCCCGAGAGACACGGTACGAAGCCGGCGACGCTGGCAGACGTGGCCGCCGCCGTCAGTCTGTCGCCCGCAGCCGTCTCACTGGCTCTGCGGGGGAAGGTCGGCGTGTCGGAAGCAACGCGCACTCGCGTCTTCGATGCCGCCAAGACGCTCGGCTATCGACCCATCGCGGGAGTGTCGCGGCAGCATCAGAAGCAGATGACCATCGGCCTCGTGATCAAGGCCGTGTACGGCGACGCGCCGGAGGCGAATCGCTTCTACGCCCCGGTTCTGGCCGGCATCGAAGAGAGCTGCAGGGCCCATCGCATGAACCTGATGCTGGCGACCATGCCGGTCGACGAGCACTACTACCCCATGGAGGTTCCGCGGATCGTCACCGACCGAACCTGCGACGGCTTGATCGTCGTCGGCGCGCACCTCTCGCGCGCCACGGCCGAACTCCTTCGGCACGCGCCGCCGTCGGTGCTGGTCGACGCGTATTCGGACGACGACGCGTTTGCCTTCGATTCGATCGCGACGGACAACATCGGCGGGGCCCGGACCGCAATCGGGCATCTAGTTTCGAAGGGACACCGCAACATCGCCATCCTGGCAACCGAGCCGCAGACGTTTCCCAGCATCCTGCAGCGGCGCCGGGGCTACAAGCAGGTCCTGTCCGAGGCCGGCCTGGCTCGCCATTACATCGACGCCCCGTACTGGCCACCTGAGTCGGCGGCCGTCGTGGGAGTGGCCTATCTCCAGGCCCATCCCGAGATCACTGCCGTCTTCTGCGCCAACGACGCCGTGGCGATCAGCCTCATCCAGGCCGCCACTCAGGCCGGCATCGCGGTGCCCGACCAGCTCTCGGTCATCGGCTTCGACGACATCGACCTGGCGGGGTTCGTATCGCCCGCGCTGACGACCATGGCCGTGGACAAAGTCGGAATGGGTCGGATGGCCGTCACGCTGCTGTCCCATCGACTCGAAGTCGGCAAGGAATGCGTCACGCAGACGCTCGTCCGGCCGACGCTCATGGAACGCGACACCGTCCGAACCCTGGAGCCCCTGGCGCGGTCCGAGACCGCCCCCGAGCTTCATCTCGATCCTCAGCCCGCGTAACGAAAGGGCCGCTATGGACTCCGACAACCGAGGCGCATTGCCCGCGGCGGCCGAACCGCCTGCCGGCGCACTCCCGAACATCCCGTGGGAAGACCGACCGGCCGGGTCGAGCGCAGTGGTGTGGCGCTCGAGCCGCAACCCGATCGTCAGGCGGGACCTGCTCGAGCGGTCGAACAGCATCTTCAACTCGGCCGTGGTCCCGTATGGCGACGCATTCGCCGGCGTGTTCCGGGTCGACGACACCACGCGAGTGATGGACCTGCATGCCGGCCGCAGCCGCGACGGCATCGACTGGGAGATCGATCCTAGGACGATCGAATGGGCGGCGACGGACGCCCGCGTTGGCGAGATTCAGAAGCCCTTCGTCCACGCCTACGACCCGCGGGTCTGCTGGATCGAGGACCGCTACTACGTGACGTGGTGCA
>PMNU01000166.1 GCA_003165675.1 Chloroflexota bacterium | reverse complement strand
TCGCCGACTTGGATCACGCTGGAGCTGACGGAGAGCCTGCTCCTGCAGAACACGGCCGCTGTCCTCGAGCGGCTCCACGCCCTGCGCGCTTTGGGCGTGGCGATCGCCATAGACGACTTCGGGACCGGCTACTCGTCGCTCGCGTACCTCCAGGAGTTCCCCGTCTCGTACATCAAGATCGACCGGTCGTTCGTCACACCGCTTGACGATCCGGCCCGAGACTCAGGTGTGGTGCGCGCCATCATCGAGATCGCGCGGGCGCTCGGGATGACGACTGTCGCCGAGGGTATCGAGACATCGACCCAGCGAGACCGCCTGCGCGACCTGGGTTGTCCGCTCGCACAGGGTTTCCTCTTCGCACGACCACTCGAGGCCGCGGCCATGGAGGAATTGGTCGCCCGGCCGGTGGGGCCGATCTCGTCTGTCACATCGGGCACTCGTCGCGGGAACCAGAGCCGGCGCCGGCTGACCGATGCGGTCGTCCGGCCGGCCGCGCCTCGCGGCTCGATGGCCGCTGTTGGGCAAAGCCTGAAGCGCCCGCCAAGGCTCCAACGGCGCACACGCGGCGGGCAGCCATAACGAGAACCAGGGCAGCCGACACGACTGGCGTGACACCATAAAGCCGTCGTGTCACGGCTGAGATCCCGCTGGCACGACCAGATGGCACACGAAGTCAGAGGTCCGACTCCTTTCGTCCCGACCACGAGCGGTCGCATCGGTTCCGCCCTGCGCCGAAATGGCAGCGCGGAACTCGTCGAACGTCCAGTTGCGGCGCAAGGCGTGGGCGCCGCTCGACGCCGTCTGCTTCAGGTCCTCCGCGGCAGCCGTCCGACAGATGACGCGGGCCACGAGCGTCTGGCGGCCTTCCCCGACGTACTGCTTGACCTCGACCGCAAGCACTCCGCCCGGACGAGGTTCTCGTTCAGGAATTCGATGATCCGCTGCAGCTCGGGCGGGATCACGTCCGCGACAAATACGAGCCGGATCTGGCGGGAAGCCAAGTTCGCGGCGGCCCCCTGCCAGTACTCATCGACGACTTGGGAGGCGTCGTCCTCGAGGATCCTGTGGGGTGCGGCCGACATAATACGGTGATCGGCTGCCACCAGTAGGCCACCGTCGTCAACCGCCCCGCAACCAGCAAGCCGCTCGGGTTCTCCGGGCGGCTTGCCTTACCCGGCGGCCAGCGAGCGGCAGTGTCGGCAGGCTGATGAAAGATGCCCCCTCGTGCCGCGAAACAGGCCGGGAGGGAGAGCGCGCCCGGAGGGATTCGAACGCACTCCACCAACCATTGTGATTGAGGGAGTCGATGAGTTGGTCGAGGCGCTCCTGGTCGCCTAACCCCCTCGGCGCAGGTCGCCGCGAGGGTGTCGCCATCAGGTCCTGCAATGCGACCGGCTTGGGCCAGACTACCCTTCGGATACGGGCTCGCTGCTTGCTGACCGAACTCGCCGGAGGGTCCCGTTGGGGTGACGTCGGCGACCGCGCATCACGCGTGCTGCGTCTCTGCCAACAGCGGCGAGATGGCCTCCTCAAATGCCGCGGGCGTCGTGTAGTCGAATGCCAGGATACCGACGGACTGCGCGGCGACGACGTTCTCCGGGTAGTCGTCTGCGAAGACGCATTGGTTCGCCGGCATGCCGATACGATCCAGGACCTTCAGGTACGCCGCTGGATCCGGTTTGGCGAGCTTCATCTCGGCGGAGTAGTGAAAGCTATCGAACGCCTCCGATAGGCCGAGCTGATACATGTCGTCCATGAAGCAGTCGTGGGCGTTGGAGAGAACGTGGACGGGCACTCGCGTCCGGAGCCGCTCGACGATCGCCAGCATGTCTCGGTCGATGTCGCCCCGGTATGACGCCCATCTATGTACGGCCTCGCGTGCCTCGACCCCGATGCGGATCGACAGTTCCAGGATGATGGCATCGAGCCAGTCTGCGAACGAACAGACGCCGAGCACTCCGAGATAGGACTCGGGTACGGTCAAGGCGATGCTATTGATGGTCCCCGCAGTCAGCCCATACGCCTCGTCCACCGCGTGTGTCGGTTCCGGACGCCAGTGGCGGACGACCCCATCCATGTCGAGGATCACGGCTCCGATGGGCATTCGAACGGGATTGCTCCCAGACCTTCCCTGCTGCTGATGCGTCATGGCTCGGGCGTGCTCAGAAGCGCCTTCTGCAATGCCTCCCGCAGCTCCGAGTAGGTCTCCGGGTCGTATCGGGGCGCGGCGTCCCAATCGTAGAACCAGGCAGGCAGCCGCCGGCGCTCGGGCGGTTCGCTCGCGTAGCGCGGGATCACATGTGCATGGAGTTCCGGCTCGGAGTTGCCGAGGATCTCGTAGTTGATCCGCTCTGCCGAGGTAACACGCAGGATGGCGTCACCAAGACGAGCCATGTCGCATAGGAACTGCGTTCGGTGCCTATCGTCAAGATCGTTCAGGCTTGGAACGACCGGATCCGCCAGAAGCAGGCACCAGCCCCGCAAGACCTGTACGTCGCCGAGAACCGCCCAACCGGACGGAAGTCGACCGATGAGAGTGTCGTTGTGTCCGCGGCGGGCGAGTTCAACTCGATCGGTGATCATTGCCATTCGTCGATCCCTTTTGCATCGGTCGGCTCGCTTCTCACAGGTCGACATTGCCTGACCTGGCCAGGGCCCAGTGTTATGCCGCTCGAGCGATAACCTCTCCAACCTGCTCCCGGGTCGCTCCGAGTCCCAGGAGCGACTTGACGAGCAGATCGACGGAAACGGAGGCGTCCGCCGCCTCCATCTTGGCGAATCGCGATTGGCTCGACCCGAGCCGCTTCGCCGTCTGCGCCTGCGTCCAACCCTGCTGCACGCGCACGTTACGCAGGAAGCGGGCGAGGGCAAGCTTGAGCTCCACGAACGCCGTCTCCTCTGGACTGAGTTCAAGGAAATCCTCGGCGTTACCGACGCGCCAGCCGGCACCTTCGAGGCGATCCTTCTTGTCATGATCCATCGTCCGTTCACTCCCTTCCGCCGACGATCTCGTCATACCGGCGGAGTCGCCGTTGGCTGTCTCGACAGGCACGCATCGAGACCGGCGTGCTGCTGACGCGGATACAGCAGGGCGAGTCGCTCGGGATGTCTATCTCACGACCCACGCCATCGGTCGGGAAGCGGTGCCACGAACTACAGGGAAGGGGTTCTCACCTCGCCATGGAGCCAGACGAGCGGTCTGTCATTCGTTCTAATGGGTGGCAGTATATGTCCGATCCGACATAGTCGAAACCTCGCCGAGGATCAGGCCTCGGAGGTGACGGACGAGGCCTCCCGGGCGTCGTGGATCGCGAGGATCGCGACCGTGTTCGTCGGCTCGTCGTAGAGGTAGACGATCAGCATCCAGCGCCATGGACCGAGGATCAAGCGGAAGCCGCGCCAGCGGCCGGTGAGCAGCTTTCCGATCTGAGGGAACGAGGCCAGAGGCTCGATCGAGGACCGGACCATCGACCCTGTGTCGGCGGGCAGGCTGCGTGTCTGGATAAGTTCGGCCAGATCCTTTCGCGCACGCTGCGCGACGACGACTCTCGCCATCTACTAGAGCTGGTCGAGCGGGACGACGCGACCGGCCTTCACGTCGGCGAGGCCTTCCTGGGTCCGCTCCCATGCGCCCGGGATCGTGTCAAGGATCGCCGTGATGGTCGTTGCCTCGGTATCTACCTGGTCGATCGCGGTCGAGAGCAGCGAGCGGGCGATCGTACCCGGCTGAACGTACATCCGGGCTGCCATCTCGTTGAGCTTCGCGGCGTGCGAGTCGTCGAGCACGACGTTGATACGCTTGGCATGTTCGCTGGCCATTCCACATCCTTCACGGAACTGCACGGGTAGTGTATCAGAGTGTAGGCGCATGATGGCTCGGCTTCAAGCCTCGACGGCACCTACGGGACGACTGGCTTGACCCTATCTTGCTGCCAATTGCCTCGCCTCGGCCGCGCCGGCCACCGGAACGCCCTCATCGCGCCACTCTGCGGCCATGGTTGAGCTCCTGGAACGCTGGCGACGCCGGAAGCGCTTCTCGCCCGGACC
>PMNU01000138.1:2864-3885 GCA_003165675.1 Chloroflexota bacterium | reverse complement strand
GCCGGAACGATCGGCGAGGAGCTGCCGCCCGGCTATCAGCGCGCCGAGTTCTGGTTCAGCCACGGCTTCGTGGATCGGATCGTGCCGCGGGCCCACCTTCGCGAGGAGATAGCCTCGTTGCTGGGCTTCCTGGTCGCGCCGCCGCTCAATGGCTCAGGAGAGCCGATGGCGGCGCCCGTGTCGAGGCCGCGCTCCTTCCTCTCCGCCCTCACGGGCGCACTGGGCGGCGAGAGCAACGGCGAGCCACATGACGGCGAGTCGCATAACGGCGAGTCACATATGGGCCAGTCGCATAACGGCGAGTCGCACGCGTCCACTGGGGAGGCGCCCCGTGGTTGATCGACTTCTCGGCCGGGTCCACGCGGAGGGCCACGCGGAGGAGGAGCCCGAGAGCCCCACTGCCGCGGTCTGGGCTCACGTCCAGCAGGCCCGCAACCTCAAGCGCCCCCACACGCTCGAGCTGGTCAAGATCATGGCCGACGAGTTCGTCGAGCTGCACGGAGACCGTCTCTTCGGCGACGACTCGGCCATCGTGGCCGGCCTGGCCAGGATGGCCGGCCGGCGCATCGTCGTGATCGGCTTCCAGAAGGGCCAGGACACCGAGGAGAACATCCGCCGCAACTTCGGTCTGCCCCACCCGGAGGGCTACCGCAAGGCGATGCGGGTCATGGACCTGGCCGAGCGGTTCGCCATGCCGGTCCTCACCTTCGTCGACGTGCAGGGCGCCTTCCCCGGCGCAGCCGCCGAGGAGCGCGGCATCGCCGAGGCAATCGCCAGGTCGGTCGGCCTGATGACGCGCCTNNGCCGTCGGCGACGTCGTCCTGGCTCTCGAGAATTCGATCTACTCGGTCATCAGCCCCGAAGGCTGCGCCGCCATTCTGTGGCGGTCGGCCGAGCACAGCGCCGAGGCCGCCGTGGCCATGAAGGTGACCGCTGCCGAGCAGCGCGACCTCGGGATCGTCGATGCGGTCATCCCGGAGCCCGGCGAGGGCGCCCACACCGACCCGGCGGAGACGGCCAG
>PMNU01000138.1:639-2853 GCA_003165675.1 Chloroflexota bacterium | reverse complement strand
CGAGGCCGTCCATGCCGCCGTTCCGCGGGCCGCGGCGCACCGGCCCGACGGGTCGGGAGGAGGAGTAGGCGATGCCCGTTCGAGCAGAGGCTGCGGATTCTGGCGTCAGCGGCCCTCAGGGAGATCCCAGGGCCCGGCGCGACCACGAGTCCATCGCCCGCCTGGCCGACGACGTTCTGCCGGCGCTGATCGCCCGGCTCGCGGCCAGCGGCCTGCGCGAGATCGAGGTCCGCGAGGGCGGCTGGAAGGCCAGGCTACGCAAGCCGGCCCCGACCGGCGACCCGCGACGCATTGCGATGGTGGGCGTCGAGGCCCACGCAGGCTCTGGATATGCCGCCGGCCGAGGCGCCCCTGCCCACGGCCGACCCGACGATCGAGACCGTCATCCGAGCCTGGAAGATGAGGCCGCGGAGGAGCCGGGCCTGATTGCGGCCAAGTCTCCGGCTGTGGGCATCTATCACCCACGCCAGGACCTCGTGGTTGGAATGCACGTCCGCTCCGGCGACCGGATCGGGTACGTCGACGTCCTAGGCGTCCACCAGGACGTGGTCTCGCCCATTGACGGCTCCATCGGCTCCAGCCTGGCCGAGGCCGGCGAGGCNNGCCGGCGTGGCAGGGATCCTCTGATGTTCGGCAAAGTCCTGATCGCCAACCGCGGTGAGATCGCGCTGCGGATCCTGCGCGCCTGCCGAACCCTCGGCATCGGCGCCGTCGTCGCGTACAGCGAGGCGGACCGCGAGAGCCTGGCCGCCCAGCTCGCCGACGAAGCCATCTGCATCGGCCCGGCCGATGCCCGCCACAGCTACCTTTCGGCCCCGGCCATCGTTTCGGCCGCCGTCGTCACCGGCTGCGACGCCATCCATCCCGGATACGGCTTCCTTTCGGAGGACGCCGGATTCGCCGATGTCGTCAGCGCTCACGGCCTGACCTTCATCGGGCCACCCGCCCAGGTTCTGGAGCGCTTCGCCTCGAAGGAGGCGACCCGGCGCCTGCTCGGAGCTCATGGCCTCGCGACCATCCCCGGCTCGGGGATGCTGCGCGACGAGGCCCATGCCCTGGAAGAAGCCGAGCGGATCGGCTACCCCGTCCTGATCAAGCCGTCGGCCGGCGGCGGCGGCAAGGGCATGCGCATGGTCCGGACTGGGCGCGAGCTCGAGGCCACGCTCAAGGTCAGCCGCTCCGAGGCCAAAGCCGGGTTCGGCGACGACTCGCTCTATCTGGAGAAGTTCCTCGACGACAACCGCCATGTCGAGATCCAGGTCGCCGTCGATCGCTTTGGCAGCGCCGTCCACATGGGCGACCGCGACTGCTCCGTCCAGCGCCGCCACCAGAAGATCATCGAAGAGACGCCCAGCCCGGCACTCACCGAAGCCGCCCGCGCTGAGCTCGCGGATCGGGCCCTCAGGGCGATCGCCGCGGCCGGGTACGAGAACCTGGGCACGCTCGAGTTCCTCGTGGACGGCAAGGGCGATGCCTACTTCATCGAGATCAACTGCCGCGTCCAGGTCGAGCACACCATCACCGAGCTCTGCACCGGCATCGACCTCGTCGCCCTGCAGATCCAGATCGCGGCCGGCGAGCCGCTCGGGCTCAGCCAGTCCGACATCGTCTCGTTCGGCCATGCCATCGAGTTCCGAATCCTGGCCGAGGACCCCGCCAAGGACTTCCGGCCCCAGACGGGCCAGGTCGGTGCGTACCTGGCCCCGGGCGGTCCCGGCGTCCGCATGGACTCGCACCTTTACCCTGGCTACGACATCCCTTCCTACTACGACTCGCTGCTCGGAAAGCTATGCGTCTGGGCTCCGGATCGGGCCGGGGCGATCGCCCGCGGCGACGCCGCGCTTCGCGAGCTGCTCGTCGATGGCGTCACCACCAACATCGAGCTGCATCGAGCCATGCTTGCCAACCAGGTCTTCATCGACGGCAAGGTCACGACGAACCTGCTCGACCGCGTCGGNNGTCGCCGCCGGCAACCGCTGAGCCGCCGCCCACGCCCACCAGGAGCTGCCCCGTGACAGAGACTTCGACCACAGAGCCGATCCTGACAACCCGCCAGATAGAGAACCTCCTCCCGCATCGCTGGCCGTTCCTTCTCGTGGACCGCATCGTCGAGTACGACGCCGAGGCCAGGCGGATCGTTGGCCTCAAGTCGGTGACTGCCACGGAGTGGTTCTTCGCGGGCCACTTCCCCGGTCAGCCGATCATGCCCGGCGT
>PMNU01000138.1:0-590 GCA_003165675.1 Chloroflexota bacterium | reverse complement strand
GTCGCCTGCGAGGCCCTCATCAGCTTCATCATCGCGCCCGAGAGCGCGCTCCGCTGATGGTTCGGATCGCCGCACTGTCCGATATCCACGGCAACCTGCCCGCGCTGGCCGCGGTGCACCGGGCCGTCGACGCGGCTCGCCCCGACTACGTGGCGATCTGCGGCGACCTGGTCTTCAACGGTCCCGATCCCGCCGGTTCGCTGGCCCTCGTCCAGGAGCTCCAGCGCGCGGGTGCCTTCGTCATCCTCGGCAACACCGACCTGGCGGTCGCCGACGGCGACTTCACGGCCGCCTTCCCCTGGTTCACGGAGGGCGCTCCGGANNTGGGAGCGGCGGCTGCGCGTCGGCGACGACCTGGTCCTCTTCTGCCACGCCTCGCCCGGGTCGCTGACCGACGGTTTCGGCGCGGACCTCGATCCGGTCGTCACGATCGATCGCGTCAGCCGCACCGACGCGCAGGTCATCGTCTGCGGCCACACCCACCTGCCGGAGGTCCGCGAGGTCGGCTGGCGGACCATCGTCAACGCCGGCAGCGCCGGCTACGTCTTCGACGGCGATCCAACCGCCAGCTGGGCCCTGATCGAGATCGA
>PMNU01000030.1 GCA_003165675.1 Chloroflexota bacterium | reverse complement strand
TTCACCGACATCTTGGTCGGCGCTTCGATGCGGTAGAGGACGAAGGTGTCTGCTACTTCTTCGATCAGATCGAGGATGTCGTCCAGGGCGCTGATAAGGGCGTGGATCTCCTCCCGATCGAAGGGCGTCACGAACGTCTCTTCGAGACGCCGCCCGATGTCGTGGCTGATCTCGTCGCCGCGGTGCTCCGTGTCGCGGATCTTCTTGGCCGCCTTCTCGACGTTGTCGAAGCTGCGGAGCATCGATTCGAGCTGTCTGGCGCCGTCGAGGACGTTGGCAGCATCCTCGACGAAAAGGTCGAAGAAGCGCTCTTCGCGCGGGATCAGTCGAAACGAGGGCACCTAGCCAACCTCCGAGAGGAGTCGCGATCTGTACCGGTGAGCCGCCAAGACCGACTATGTCGGTGGGCGCTTCATGTCATGAACACGCCCTAGCGTAGCGTTCGGCGGGTTCGCGCGCTCGCCGAGCCCGGGCGTCAAGCCGAACTCGGCCGGCTGTGCCATGCTCGATTCATGGACGCGGTAGCAGTGCTCTTCATCGTCGCGCTCGCGATCTTGCTGGGCTGGACGCTCGCGGTCGCCCTATCCCGCGGCCGAGCAATCGAGAGACTGGCGGAGGTGACGGGCGCGACCGATGCCGACGACGTCGAGAGGCGGGTCCGGATGGCTCTCGAGGAAGCCGAGGATTCGCGCTGGAATGCCGAGCAGACGAGCCACGACACGACCTACCTGACCGAACAGCTGACCGCCGGGGTGGTTCGACTTCGTGACGATCTGACCGTGGAGTTCGCCAACGGCGCTGCCCATGTGATGCTGGAGCGGCGACCTGGTTCCATGGTGGGGCGGTCCGCGCTCGAGGCCTTCGTCGATGTGAGGATCGAGGGCATTGCGCGGGCGGCGATGGAATACGGCTCGGCCAACGGCGAGGTGACGGTTCGCTCCAGATCGGGGGTCACCGTGACCGTGCGAGCACGCCGTTCGCCGGTATCGGGTGTGTGGCTCGTGCTCGAGGACGTTTCGGAGCTGCGTCGCCTGCAGCGGATCCGTGCCGAGTTCATCGACAACCTGTCGCACGAGCTGCGCACTCCGCTGACGACGATCAGCTTGTTGGCAGAGACGGCCTCCAGAGACGCCGAGTCGGCGTCGCCCCGCCTGCGGGATCGCATCTCCAAGATCGAGGTCGAGACGGGGCACCTCACGCAAATGGTCAACGAGCTCCTCGACCTGTCGCGCATCGAGAGCGGAACGGCTCAGCTGCTGCTCGACGACGTCGATCTGGTGCGCGTCGCACGGTCCACGGCTGAGCGGTTGCGGTTGTTTGCCGAACGCCAGGGTTTGCGTATCGAGCTGGATCTGCCCGATCGCGTCTCGCCGGTCCGTGGCGACGAAGACCGTCTGGGCCAGGTACTCATCAACCTGCTCCACAACGCCGTCAAGTTCAGCCCAAACGGCGGCGAGATCGTGGTCGGCGTGCGCGAGGAGGAAGGCGAGGTCAAGGTCTGGGTCCGCGACCCGGGAATCGGCGTCCCGCGCTCGGACCTGGGCCGCATATTCGAGCGTTTCTACAAGGTGGACAGGGCTCGAGTCAGGGGGCGCGGCGGGACGGGCCTGGGCCTCTCGATAGCCCGCCATGTGGTGGAATCGCACAGCGGGCGCATCTGGGCCGAGTCGGAGGAGGGCTCCGGCTCCACCTTCACCTTCACTGTCCCGTTCGCTCCGGCCGTCGCGAGCGCCGGCCAGACGCCGCCCGCAAACGGCGCTTCACTGGGGAGCGGCGCGCCTGAGGTGTGGCCGACGGACGAGTCCGGCTCCGAATCCAACGCCGGAGCCTGACCGGAGGCCTGGCGGATCGGTCCTACTTGTCCGGATCGGGTGGGGCGGTGGGCTTGGGGGCTGGCCTAGGGGCCGGCTTGGGGGCCGGTTTGGCGGCCGACTTCGGTGCGGTTCGCCTGGGCGACGCCGTCAGTCTCGACGAAGCTCGGCGCGGCGATGCCGGCTTCGGGACGGCCGGAGGCGCCGCAACGGGAGCCGGAGAGGCTGCAGCTGAGGGCGTCACCGAGTCCGCGGCCGGTTTCGCGGGCGCCGCGCCGCGAAGCTCCTCAAGCGCCTCCTGGATCAGCTGGCGCCGGTAATGGGCGCGCTCGAGCTTTCGGACTCGCTTGCGCTCCTGACGGGCGGCGTCGGCGAGCTGGCGCTCGAGCCTGCGCAGCTGCTTGCGGACGCCGCGCGGCACCTTAAGGGTGGCCTTGTGTGCCGCTCCCTCGCTCGGCGGCGGCAGTGCCTTGGCTGGAGCCGAGGTCCCCCTCTTGTCTTTGACGGACTTGCTGGAGCGCTTCTTTGCCATCCCTGACCTCTTCCGCGGTGGAGCCGCGGTACGGCGCGCCATGCCGGCCAGGCGCGCGCTGGCGGTCGCCGAAGCATATCGCGGGCGGACAAACCGTCAATCCGTCAGCTGCCGGCGGCGAGGAGATCAGGCGGCAGCAGCCAGCGCAGCAGGCCTTGCCCGGGCCCCAGCGGCCGCACCACGTCTACACGCACGAGCGTGGCCTTGCGCATCTGCAGCTCGGAGACTCCAACCAGCTCGGCGGCCAGGGAGCTGAAGTCCGGGTCGTGGCCCACGAGTAACGGCCGGCGTGGGTCTCCGGCCGAGCGCAGCACGGACTCAATCGACTCGATATCGAGCGGTCCGCCCAGCGCGTCGACCACGACGACTCGAATGCCGAGGGGAGCCGCAACCAGGCGCGCTGTCTCCAGCGCACGCAGCTTCGGCGAGCTCAGAACCGCGTCCGGCTGGTAGCNNGCGTGGCGCAACAGGCACAGCTGGGTTTCGTTCGTCGCAGTCATGTCTCGATCATCGCATGCCAGCCTCGGCTCGGGCCAGCGAAGACGGCGGTCTACTGCTGGATCCGGGCTAGGAGTTGAGGTCTTCGATCTCGCCGGTGGCAAGGAAGACGACCTCTTCGGCGATGTTGGTCACCCGGTCACCGATCCGCTCCAGATCCTTGGCGGCGAAGAGGAGATGGGCGCCCACGTCGACCCAGGAAGGCTCGACGCGCATCCGCTCCAGAGCCCGCTCGAAGTAGGCGTGATACAGGCGGTCGATCTCGTCGTCCTGGGCAGCAGCCAGCCGGGCGGCTGGGGCATCGAGGTCCACCAGGGCGCGCAGCGCGCTGTGAAGGATGGCGCTGGCCAGCTCGCCCATCCGATCCAGGTTCGCGCTGCCGGCGGTCTGAGCAGAGCCGAGCTTGGCGACCTGCTTCGCCACGCCGGCCGCGTGATCGCCGATCCGCTCGAGCTCGTATGCCACGTGGGCGAGCGACAGCAGGAACCGCAGGTCGCCGGCGACGGGCGACTGGGTGGCGACCGTCGTGACGACCAGCGCCGCGAGGTCGGTCTGGGCGGCGTTGATGGCCGGGTCTCCGGCAACCACGGCCGCGGCGGCCTGCACGTCCTGGCGGGCCAATGCGCCTACGGCGGCGTCGATGGCCGCCGCCACCAGCTCGCCCATCCGGACGACGCCTTCTCTGACGCCGAGCAATTCCCGGTCGAAGACATCCCGGTGGCCGTGGTCGACAAAACGATCGCTGTCTTGCACGCTCGAACCCCCGTAGACACTGGGCGAGCATCCGAACCGGACGACGCGCGGTCGCGACAGACTGCGCCCGGGGACGCTCCTGGCGGGCAAGCATAGCGTTGTACGGGAAGGCTAGTTCTGCGGGCTCGCCGCTTCGGTTTCGTCCGACGACGCGCCGAGCAACTCCAGGATTGCGCCCCGGGGGAGATTGGTACGGCGCGATATCAGCGCGGCCACACGCCGGGGGTCGTGCCGCACACGGGCGAGTCTCCCGCGCTCCAATCGAGGCCACAGGGCCAGTGCGCGAGAGCAGTAGTCGGGCGGGACTTCAGGCAGCGGCGGCGAGATTGCGGCGACTTCAACGGAGACGGGACTATTCATCCACCAGTCCATTCGAGGAGGCCACCAGAGACTCGGCTGTCGGCGTCTCAGTCTCGAGCTCCAGCCAGCGCATCGCGTAGGCCAGGTCGAGGACCTCGGCCGCCGAACCGGAGGCCGTGGCGGTCGTTGCGAGCCGGCACAGCGACTCGCGGCGATAGGAATCGAGCAGGGCGCGACGACTGCGGATGGGCGCGAGTTGGGCTCGGACCATGGCGACCCGATCGGCCAGCGCCGGCGGGGCCGTGAACTCCGTGTCGACAGTTGACATCGTCGATAGGGTCTCCTTGTCCCTGGCTGGTCGGGTTGTGGGGCAGATTGTCGGGATCGCGGGGAGGTGCCGCCGGCGCGAGACCCACGGCGCCACGCAACCAAGCCTGCGGACGGCAGTTCATCGGGGCGTGAACCCGCGGTTAACGCGGGGACAAATCTGGCGCGCCGAGGCGACGGAGGCCACGGCTGCGAACGGGCCTCAAGCAAAGTGCCCGGCTGGCCCGACCGCGAGTCTAAAGGGCGGCCGTGGCTCTACCCAGTGCGCGCCGGAAGGGGGCCCCATTGACCGCCCGCCAGATAGGTCCGAGGCCGCGCCGCCGGCGGGCCACCTCGCGCTCTCGTGAACGGAGGTAGGCTCCGATCGCCTCCGTCTCCACCTTCGACAGCTCGCCGGCGCGGGCCACCAGGATGTCTCGGGCCAGCTTTGTTGCTACGTCCGCGTCGTGCAGGCAGCCAAGATAGTCCTGCAACGCGACCACACGCTTCAGCAGGCGAGCGCTGTCCGGGCCCAGTGTCTCCCCGAAGAACTCCAGCGTGTATCGCAACCACTTGGTCGCGATGCGGAGCTCGTGAAGGGTCTCAACGTCCGCCCAGGGAAAGACCAGCTCGTAGGCTCGGACGGCCTCGTAGGCGGTCCAGATCTGGGACGCCGCGCAATCGCGGATGCGGTGCGGAGCCGTCGGCGCGGCGACGGCAGCCGCGGCATTGGCGCCGGCATCGAGGAACGCATCCATCTCCTTCACGAAGCTCGAGTAGCGGTCCGAATCGAGCTCGCCGATCAGCTGCGTCCGGGCATTCGCCCGTTGCCGGCGCCAGACCGACAACAGCGGCTCGAGGCCGGGGCGCCGGTCCTCGTCGAGCCCGAGGCGGTAGGCCTCCAGGTCCTCGATGAGAACGTCCAGGTCCCTTACTGCCCCGAGCCGGTCGGCGATCGTCTCGAGGTGGCGCCGCATCTTCTTGGTCTTGCCCGCCCTGAAGGCGCCGTCGAAGACGCGCCACGCGGCGCGCATCCGTCGCGTGGCGACGCGCATGTCGTGGNNGCTGCATCTTGGAGAAGTGGAATCGGAGAACCTTGCGCGCTGCCTCGGGCATACTGTCTTCGGCGACGATGCCCAGGGTGCGCGGTCCGGGCTTCAGGTGAACGCCGGGCATCGAGGTCGTTTCGGCCACGGCGACAGCGTCGCCGGCGCCGATAGCACCGGCTGCGGCGGTGTCCAGGGCACGGGCGTCGGCGACCGAGTTGGCCACGATGCCGGCCTCGTCGTCGGCCAGGCCATGGCCTGGCAGTTCGGTCGATGCGTTCGGTGAGTCCTCCGGCGTCTCTTCCGTCCTCACCGTCGGGGAGTCTGCCGCCCGGTCCCGGGTGGCCTTCGCGGCCCCCGCTCCGTCGACGGCCTTACGCGACCTGCGATGCCCCTTCGGCTTGCCGGCGAATAGCTCGGGCGGAGCGGCCAACCAGAGCCGCTGCAACTCCTGAGGCATGGAGGGCATAGCCGCGCGGA
>PMNU01000049.1:765-12266 GCA_003165675.1 Chloroflexota bacterium | reverse complement strand
TGTCGTGGCAGGCCAGGGCCGCTATCTTGCGCTCGACGACCGGCAGGATCGGGACGACGGTCGTTATCTCCTCGTCCGGGCGAGCCAGCTTCACGAACGCCTCCTGCTGGCGCAGGTCGTCCTCGGACGGCGGCGTCGTATCGCCCGAGCGGCGTCGCTCCTCCTCCATCGCGGCGCGCATGCCCGCGATGCGGGAGCGTGGCATGACCTGGTGATACAGCGCGATCGGGCCGCCCGGCTCGGCGGCGGCCTTCCGGTACGCCGCCGTGGCAGTGGCCGAGCACTTGACGTGGTCCGGGTGGCCGTAGATGCCGCCCTGGTCGAAGGTCACGATCACCGCCGGCCGCAGCCGCCGGATCACCTCGACCATCCGCTCCACGACCTCGTCGGGATCCGCCAGGGCGAGCGAGCCCTCCGGCGCACCCCAGCCCTCCATGCCCGAGTCGCGATAGCCCAGGAAGATCGGCTCGGCGATCCCCATCTCGCGGCAGGCGCAGCGCAGCTCTTCCAGTCGGATCTCCGGATCGAGCGAATGGTCGACATCCATCTCGCCCGGCCGTCCGCCCTGGTCGCCGTTGGTGACGCACAGAACCCAGACGGGATTGCCCGCGGCCGCTGCCAGGGCCATCAGCCCGCCGGCGCCGTAGCTCTCGTCGTCGGGATGGGGAAAGATCGACAGCAGGCCCCGCGGGCCGGCCGATCCCATCGGGCCGTAAGATCCAGGCACGTTAGCGACCGATCCGCCGCTCGGCCGGTGCCGTGGAGCGGGCTCCGTTGGACGCCCGCCCGGTTCCCGACTCATCGCTCGCGCCCTCGTTGAGTCCAAGGCCCTTCTCCAGGTCGGCACCCAGCTCCAGAGTTCGCCGGTAGGAGGCCCACACCGCCTCCGACAGAACCGTGCGGAGTCGGCCGGACTCCAGCTCATGGATGGCAGCGGCACTGGTCCCGCCGGGAGAGGTGACCATGTTTCGTAGCACGGCGGGATGCTGGGCGGTGGCCTTGGCGAAGGCCGTGCTGCCCTCGAGCGTCTCGATGACCAGATCGTGGGCGACATGGCGCGGGAACCCGAGGTGGACCGCCGCGTCGATCAGCGCTTCCATGACCAGGAAGACGTAGGCCGGGCCTGTGCCGCTGACCGCGGTNNCTGCGAACGACTTCGCGGTGCTCGAGAAGGTTGGTGAGCACCTTGCAGTTGGCGCCGGCGACAATCGAGACGACAAGCTGGTTCGGCCTGAGGTGGCCGCCGAGCTCGTGGCCGACCTTGGTGAGGGTCTGGGGCTTGACGGAGAGAAGGATCACGTCGGCATCCACGGCTGCGTCCAGGTTCGAGGCGACCATGCGCACGCCGTACTGGCTCGCCAGTTCCTCACGCCGGTCGGCCCGAGGCTCGCTGCCGACTATCTGCTGAGGCCCGACCAGCTTGCCCCGGAGCAGCCCGGCGATGATCGCCTCGGCCATCACTCCGGAGCCGATTGTCGCGACGGTTCGGTTGGAAAGCGGCGACATGTCGGCGAGTATAGGCGCGGTTGACGGCCCGCGAAGGCCGGTTTCGCGCGTAATTGCGCCCTCCGGGCGCGGATCGCAAGAACATGACAATGGTGCGGAAGGCCCCAGACAGACGAGAGCCGGTCGCGGAGGGAGGATGGCGACCGGCTGTGTGTTCTCGTCTTTGCCCAGGGAGGAGAGGGAGGACTGAGGCGAATCCTCGCCTTGGCCGCTGAACTTATCCTGAAGGAATAGTGTGCGTCTCATGAAGGTCGCGTGCACTTTGGCGCAACTCGCTTGTCACCCGTTCCTCGCGCGCGATCTCCTTGCCTCGCGCGAGCCGTTCCTCGCGGGCGACGGCGACCCGCGACGAGCCGATCCCAGCACGAAGAAGCGATCGGTCGTGACGACTTCGATGTCTGAAAAACCGGCTCGTTCGAGCGCTGAGGCGAGGACCGCCGGCTCGTAGAAGACCTTCCGGACGAGGAAGCTCGAGCCGTCGTCCAGGCGGCGGACCTGAACGTCGTCGACGGGCGGTCGGTGGTTCCGGGCGCCAGACCCGGGATCCTGCCTCGAGTCGATGAAGGCGAACAGCCCGTCCGGGACGAGCCATCTGGCAACCAGCCCAAAGAACTCGCCGAGACGCGCGCGATCGATGTGACTGACCCAGAAGCCCGCGAACAGGCCATCGACCGGCCGGTCGGGCTCGCTCCAGGCATCGCAAACGCGGAACTCCGCCGTGAAGCCGGCCGCCGCCAACCGGGCTCGAGCCTTCTCGAGCGGCTCCGACGCCGCGTCGCAGAGAATGAGCTGCCCCTGCCGTGCCAGGGCGGGCGACCACCAGCCGGTACCCGCGGCCAGCTCGACGATCTCGCCACGAAACCTTCGGGCGCTCAGCCATGAGGCAGCCGCCTCGAGGTCCGAACGCCAGGCGGCGTCGTCCTCCTGGCCATGCGAATAGCGGCCCCGACGCCGGTACCAGTCGTCGTATTCGTCGGCCCGGGCCGCGTAGTAGCGAACCATCTCGCGGTCGATCGCATCGGGATGCCCGGCCTCAGTCATCCGCAGTCACTCGAAGAGGGGCGTCCAGCTGTTCGGCGGCGACGTGTCGATGAAGCCCTCGGGGTCGATGATCTCGGCCAGCATGGCCACTCCCTCAACGACTCGGGGGCCCGGGCGGCAGAAATAGACGGGCTCCACGAAAAACACCTGCCCGCGCCGAACGGCTTCGAGGTCGCTCCAGAACTCGGGTCGCTCGATCTTGCGCCAGACGGCCTGGGCTTCGAAGAGGCTGAGTCCAGCCGGCGAGAGCAGCAGCATCTCGGGGTCGACCTCCTTGATCGCCGCCCAACTCGTCGCGGAGGCGGGCTCGCCCTCTCGACCGAGCACGTCCCACCCGCCTGCCCGGCGAACCTGCTCGGGCATCCAGCGGCCGCTGGCCGTGAGGGGCGACAGGCCTTCGAGGATCGCCACCCGCCGCGGCCGCAGGCCCGCGTCCTGGCGGATGACCACGCCCTGCTCGATCTCGCCGATCTCCTCGCGCAGGGCTTCGACCAGCTCTATTGCGTCGTCCTCGGCCTCGGTCATTGCACCGAGCGTGGTGATGGAGTGAAAGATGCCCTCGATCGATATCGGGTCGAGGCTCACGATGGCGGGCGAGAAATCCGCCCCGATGAGGGCCGCCTCGAGATCGCGCGGCCCCGGCCCGGAACCGCCGTCGCGGACGATGACCAGATCGGGACGGGCCGCCAGCAGCGCGGCCATGTCCAGCTCGCCCGGCCCGAACTCATCGTCGGGGCTGACGCGCCGGGCCCTGGCACGGGCGGCGGCCCCGGAGCGGGTCGTGGCCACGTCCGCAGCGCCGGCCGCACCGGCCCTTTCGTGTTCGCTCGACGGCCGAGTGACGACCGCCACTCCCTCGATNNTCAGCCAAGTCTAGCCGCCACCGGTTCGGGGTCGGTTTCACGGACTGGACAACGGCCGCCTGCCACCCCGCCCGACTCCCGTCCCGCCGCCCCGCCGCGGCCGCCTTCATGCCCGGAAACGAAAGCGCCCGGCCCAATGGGCCGGGCGCCGGATCGGTTCTGGCGAGTGTCAGGCCGGCTTGGCGGCGTTGACCTTGGCTCGGGCAGCGTCCTTGTCCGTGAACCAGAGAGCGTTGATCTCCGTGTAGGCGGCCCACTGGGCGGGCAGGGCATCCTCGGTGAAGATGGCGTTGACCGGGCACTCCGGCTCGCAGGCGCCACAATCGATGCATTCGTTCGGCTCGATGTAGAGCGTGCGGTCCACGCCCTCGTCGAAATGGATGCAGTCGACCGGGCAGACGGAAACACACGCCTGGTCCATCGTGTCGACGCAGGGCTCGGCGATTACATAGGCCATCGGGCTTCTCCTGGAGTCGTGGATTCTCTGTCAGGCTGGAGGCCCAGCGGCACTCCCAACGCTCACCCTGAGCGTACCACGCAAGCCGGGTTTGGCGGGGCCAACCTTGCGCGCCAGAGGCTACATGTGCGGCTCGTACTCCGGGTCGAGGTACTTCTCGGGGTCTTCCTCGAAGTCGAGCTTGCAGCCCCGGCTGCAGAAGTAGTAGGTCTCGCCGTCGTATTCGAACTTGAGGTCGGTGCTCGCGTCGACCTCCATCCCGCAAACTGGATCCTTCGCGTAGGCCATTGCGCTCCTTTGACCGGCCGGCCAGTCCTGTATTCGACGGGCCCGTCGACACCGAAATTCTGGACCGAGTCTAAGCCCAGCCCAGGCCTCATGCCTCCGAACTACCGACACCGACCGGCTGACGTCCGATCCGCTCGGCCTCAACCCGTTCGACCGGTGTCCCGATCGGCGCGCACTACCTCATCGAGCAGCGTAGGATGCCCCAATGGACCCGAAGCTGGTCGAGAACGCACGGCAAACGCTGGAGGCGGAGCGCGCGCGAATCCGGCTGGAGCTCTCCGAGGAGGTCGAGCACCCGCGGGTAGCCCACGGCGCGCAGACCGCGGCCGCCACCGAAGTCTCCGAGAGCCAGCGCGGCCAGCAGCTTCGGGAGCGAGAACGGCAGCATCTGGTCCAGATCGAGAGCGCCTTGCGACGCGTCGACGCCGGAACGTTCGGCCTGTGCCAGACATGCGGAAAGCCCATCGCCCCGGAGCGCCTCGAGGCCCTGCCGTGGGCCCAAGACTGCATCGACTGCCACGCCAAGAGCCGGCACTGAGGGGCCGCGGCAGGGGCCGGAGCTAGGCGCCGGGTGCGCTCCGCCGAGCTGCCTGCAACACGCCCAGCGCGAGAAGGCTGACGAGGGGGTTGCTGCGCCTGGTCCCTGCCGGTCCCCAGTCGGCAAAGCTGCAGCGGCTGGCGATCGTGGCGGACGTTCTCGCGTTGCGATCCTCGAGCGGAAAGCCGCCGTCCGGGAGTCGCTTCGACTCGAGCAGAGCCAGCGCATCGGCGCATCTCGGATCGCCGATCCGCCCCAGCTCGGCCATGACCTGAAGGGCGAAGAGCACGTCGCAGAACTGGATCGGGAACTGGATGCGGTCCACGGCGCCGCCCCAATGCGGCTCTATGAGGCGGCCGTCGCGTTCCCGCCACAGCAGCCGGCGCGAGAGCATCAGTTCGGCGGCCCGATCCGCGGCCCGGATGGCCGGCTCGTAGCCATGCCGCCGCCCGAAAGCCCACNNCCCTCGTCCTCGAGCCCCAGGCGGAGCGAGTACCAGACCGCGTTTCCCTCCTGTGACCCGCAGCGTCTGACCCGCTCCTCCTGCCCGGGGTAGACGGTGGTTCCGGGCCGGCTCAGGTGCTGTCGCGAGAAGAGCCAGCCGTGAACCCGGCTGACGAGAGGCCGGAGTGATTCGTCGCCGGGCGGGTAGTCGATGAGGGCCAGGCAGAGCAGCGTCCAGTGCGGACCCTGCCACTTGCGGTAGGCGTTGGTCGCCTCGTGAACATCCAGCCCGCGACGCAGAGCTCTGGCCGTGGGAGATTCGGCGATGCGGACGCGCACGGCATCGAGGCGACCCGTCTCGCTGGGCTCCATCGCGGTCAGCAGACTCGCCCGGTAGGCGAGGACCGGATCGTCGGATGCGGCCAGTCGGGCGATGAGGGCCGATGAAGCCGTCATGGCAGCGGCCGTCGCCGAGCTCACGGGGTGCCGTCCAGCGCGCGGAGCGCTTCCTCGTGCTCCAGCTCTACGAGCGCGCCCATCTCCTCGCTCTTCCAGCTGAAGTCACGTTCGACCTCTGGATGGGGTTGATCGAGAGCGGCCGCCCGCAACTCAGAGACGACCCGCCCCAGAGTCTTGCCCTCGAGGGCCTCGCGCAGCTTGAGTTCGCGCAGGATCGCAGCGTCAATGGCGATCGTCGTCCTCATCATCAGGCGTCGAAGCTAGCACAGTGCGCGCATCTGATGCCCGGCCGCGATCGGGCCAGCTGGCTGACACCTCAGGGCGCTCAACCGCCGCTTGCTCCTTCACGAACCTCCCGAACACGACGAAACCCGGTCCTTCGACCGGGCTTCACATACAGAGCTTGGTTGCGGGGGACGGATTCGAACCGCCGACCTTCGGGTTATGAGCCCGACGAGCTGCCGCTGCTCCACCCCGCGCCGGGAACTGTAGCGATGCAAGGAAGGCCCGTCAATCGGACGGGAGCGGCGGTGTGAGTGGCGGCAGGCACATGCAAGGGCATCACCCGGCGGCAGCGGCCCGATCGACGGTTCGCGCCGCCCGAGCCCTGTGCTGCAGAGACGATCGCCAGGTTTCCAGAGCGATGGGCCACCAGACATCCAGGGCGTCGTCGGAGCCATACCACGGACCGCCGGCGCCGGGACCGTGAAGGGCGCCGTCGAGCACGACCTCACGGGCGCCTTCGAGGGCCGCCGCCGCCACTGGCACGAGACCATCGCCCTCCGTCCCCGGCACGGCCGCCCGGCCGATGACCGAGCGATACAACAGGTGGGCGACTCGCTCGCGGCCGGTACCCGCCGGGTCGCCGCGGATCGCTCGCGAGGCTACGGACACGTAACCGATCTCGGGCGCGAAGAAGGCGCCCGGAACCGTGGCCTCGGCGATCGACGACCCCACTTCGTTGATCCGACTGCCGATCCCCTCCGCGGACGGGAGCCGGTGGGGAGTGCCGAGAGTGACGATGGCGCCTATCCACCTGGCCGCCCCGAATCTCCGCCCCTCGATCGGCTCCGGCGATGTCAGCAGCCGGCCCGTGATCCCTCCGGCGGAGTGGCCCAGGACCAGCAGCGGCGCGCCTCCGGAGACTTCGCGCGAGAGGCGAACGGCATCGCGCAAGGCCTTCGCGGAACGGGTGCAGATGGGCCCAATGCCGCGCCCTCCCGCAAGCACCCAGTCCGGCGTCCAGACATCGGCCACGACCGTCCCGGCCGCGCCACGATCCTCCAGCCGGCGGACCATCCGGCGGTACATTGGGGGAGCCGTCAGAAAGCCGCCCAGGATGAGCACCGTGGGCGGAACCGAGTCCAGCGCGCCCCGCCAACCCGGCGTGCCCTTCGCAGATCGATCGGCGTCAGTCATGTTTGCGTCTCCCGGCGCTCATGCTACGACGACGGGGCCGAGCCTGGGTCAGGCGCCACCGTATGGCCGCGAGAGCGAGCTGCGATCCGGAGGAGTCCGGGCCAGACCGCAACGCCTCGGCCTTCAGCGTTCACGGCGGGCCAGGTGCGCCATCATGTGCGCTGCAGCGAAATCTGGAGGTCCAGCATGCCATTCGACGACGACAAGAAGCAGGACGACTCGGCGACACCGCCCCCCGAGCAGGCCGTGGGCTGGAGTCCGCCCGCCTACACGCCATCGGACGCTTCGGTCCGCGAGCCCATCGGCGCGGAGACCGCCGAAGCCTCCACGACCGAGTCTGGCGCCACGACCCACGCGACCGGTGCGACGACCGATGAGACCGGGACCGCCGAGTCCGCCGGCTCGGCTGAGATTCCGATTCCTCGGCCCGCGCCGCCGGTCTGGCAACCGACCGTACCGAGCGGCTGGAACGAGCCCGCCGGCGTGCCACTCACCGCGCCGCCCGCGCCGCTGGCCGGACCGAGGCAGTGGCAGGCCCCGCCGCCGCCCGCACCGCCGACCACGCCAACCCAGTGGCAGCCGCAGCAACCACCCGCACCGCCGGCCTGGGCGCCGGGCTGGCCGCCACAATCGGGTTGGCCGCCAACTCAGCCTGGCGGGCAGCCGCAGCCTGGCTGGCAGCCGCAGCCTGGCTGGCAGCCCACGCAGCCGGGCTGGCAGCCGCAACAGGGCTGGCAGCCGCAACAGGGCTGGCAGCCCAACCAGCCGCCCCGAGGGTTCGGATACGGACCCATGCCGCCCGCCGGCGACCTCCGCCCGCGACGCCCCAGCCGGCTTCCGCAGATTCTTGCCGTCATCGCCGCATGCTTGATCTCCTTCTCCGCCGGCATGCTCACGGACCACGTCGCCTTTCCAGGTACCGCGTCCTCGACCGTGCAACCCGGCAGCACGCCGGCCGCCAACGGCACGATCCAGAGCTCCAGCCTGTACAACGAAGCGCTGCAGATCGTGAAGCAGAACTTCGTCGGCCGAGCGTCGGTCACGGACCAGCAGCTTCTTTACGGCTCGATCAAGGGCATGGTCGACAGCCTCGGCGACACCGGCCACTCAACCTTCCTGACGCCGACCGAATATGCCGCATTCCAGGCCTCCCTGAAGGCGAGCGTCGCCGGAATCGGCGTTGAGCTGGGCAGCGACTCCGGCGTGTTCAAGGTCGACAAGGTCATCGCCGGAACGCCTGCCGCCGCAGCCGGCGTCAAGGCCGGCGACCAGATCACCGCGGTCGACGGCGTCTCCACTTCGGGCATGACGTTCGACCAGGTGGGCGCCAACATCCGGGGCGCCGCGGGCACCAAGGTCACCATCACGGTCATCCATCTCGGATCCACGACTCCGGTCGACATCGCGATCACACGAGCGAACATAGACGTTCCGCTGGTCGACTGGGGCATCGTGCCCGGCACCCGCGTAGCGGACATTGCCCTGGCCGAGTTCTCGACTGGCGCCGCCGACCAGGTTCAATCGGCCATGACGGCAGCGCAGAAGGCCGGGGCGACCTCGATCGTCCTCGACCTGCGCGGCAACCCGGGCGGCTATGCCAGCGAGGCCCAGGAAGTGGCCAGCGAGTTCCTGTCGAGCGGCGTCGTATACATCCAGCAGGACGCCAACGGCAACGACGTCAACGAGAATGTCGACACCGGCCGGACCCATACGAGCCTGCCGCTTGTCGTCCTCGTCGACCATGATTCGGCCAGCTCGTCGGAGATCGTGGCCGGCGCGCTCCAGGATTCCGGCCGTGCCAGGGTCGTCGGCGAGCCTACCTATGGCACGGGGACGGTCCTCCAGCAGTTCACGCTTTCGGACGGCTCGGTCCTCATCCTCGGGACCGCCTGGTGGCTCACACCGGACGGCCACCGCATCTTCGGCGTGGGTATCAAACCCGATCAGACGGTCGCGATGTCTTCAGGCGCGGTGCCGATCGATCCCACCGACCTCGGGACGATGACGACCTCGCAACTCGCGTCGTCGGGCGATGCGGAGCTGTTGGCGGCGGTGGGCGACCTCAATAAGTAGCGACCCCGCTAGTCGGGACCCGGAATTGGGGCGGCGAGCGGTTACTATCGACTCGGCCGCCAGAACGCGCGTAAATCGAGGGCCGTTAGCTCAGTGGTAGAGCCGCCGACTTTTAATCGGCTGGTCGTGGGTCCGAATCCCACACGGCCCTCCAATTTCACGCTCAGACTCGCACTCCTTGGTCTCACTAGCCGGCACTTGGCAGCTTCGCGGCATCTTCGCGGGTGTAGACTCCGAATGGCGCGAAGGCCCGCTGGAGCACGCCGCTGGCCTTCAGATGCCCTCCTGATCGGGAGGACGGCCCGTGGGCCAGGCTACCAAGCCACGAAGATCCGCCGGCGAGGGTGCCATCTACGACACCGCGGACGGACGACTCCGCGGCTCGCTTCTCGTCCAGTTCCCAGATGGCCGGACCAAGCGCGTATACGTCAGCGGTAGGACCCGGGCCGAAGTCGTCCGCAAGCTCGATGCGAAGCGTAAAGAAGCTACGTCGGGTGCCCTCACCGGTGAGACCTTGGAGGCCTTCCTCACCCGGTGGCTGCAGGTTCACGAGACGCGAATCCGACCGTCGACGCGAGCTGAGTACGGGCGCATCGTCCGGCAGTATTGGCTCGGCGTCGGCTTCGCCGCAGACCTCCGTAAGCGGCCGATGACGCGACTGCAGCCGATCGACGTCGAGCAGCGCATGACCGAACTCTTGGCACGGAAGCTCTCGCCCACCACAGTCCGCTACGCACGAGGGGTCCTTCGGCGAGCCCTGAACGACGGCATGCGAGAGGGCCTTCTCAACCGCAACGTTGCGGCCCTCGCACGACCGCCCCGAGTGGCGGCCCGCGAGATGCGGGCTCTGTCCCCTGCCGAAGCCTCGCGACTTCTAAGCGGAACCGCCGATGATCCGATGGGCCCGCTGTACGCCGTCGCCCTCGGGACCGGATGCCGGCTTGGCGAATTGCTCGGCCTTGCCTGGAGCGACCTCGCGGCCGATGGCTCGGCGCTGACCGTCCGACGAGCCCTGGCTGAGTCCGGTCGAGTCGCCGACGACAAGGGGCACCGGCACACCACATGGAGTCTGGCGGAGCCCAAGACCCGGCGGAGTCGCCGAACGATCATGGTGCCTACGTTCGTCCGCGAGGCCCTGCGACGCCAGAAGGCAGCCCAGGCTGTCCAGCGGCTCGCAGCCGGAATTGCGTGGCAGGATCAGGCCGATCTCATGTTCACCGACGCCCTGGGCAATCCCATGCGACCCGATGCGGTCTCCCGCGTCTTTCACGAGACGGCGACCCGGCTCGGTCTTCAGCCGATCCGATTCCACGATCTGCGGCACAGCGCAGCAAGCCTGATGCTCGCCCAGGGCGTCCCATTGAAGACGGTCAGCGAGACGCTGGGCCACGCCTCGATCGCCATCACGGCCGACGTCTATGCGCACGTGACGCCAGACCTTCGGCGAGAGGCCGCCGATGCGCTCGACCGGGCGCTGCAAGCACAAGGCCGGCCTACAGACTGAAGAGGACGACCCTTTGACCGTCGGCTCCGTCACTCGCGCCCGGAGGCGACCTCGCTGATGGCCGAGGACGGAATCAATCGTCGCCGGCCGACCTTGATGCTCCGGATTCGTCCCGCCCCGATTTCGGAATACAGGGCGGTCCGACCGATGCCGAGGGCCCGGGCGGCCTGATCGATGCTCAGCAGCCGATCGGGTTCCCGCTCGCTCGGGCGACGCTGGGTGGCGATCTCGTCTCGTAGCGCGGCCACAAGCTCCGTCACGGCCGTCGTGAGCCGGTCGCTCATCGGACCATGCTCGCTCGAGGGCGCGATGGGCAGGAGCATCGGCCTAACGATCTGGCCTCCGCTTCGCAACGACTGCCGCTCGGATCGGCGCCCTTGTTCGAATCCAGGCTTGCGCATCGGCAACTCGTTCATGGCGCCGACCGATGCTGGGACCAATGGAGTGCGGCGCTCGCCGGCATAGTCCGCTTCCGCGCCGACCCGGCAGGAGCAAAGGGCCCGGAAAGACCCGGCGAGGTTACGCTCTCTCGAAAGCTCGCGGCCACGGCCCGCTCAGCCGCGGATAGGCCCGATCCCGCGTAGTGGAAGCTCCGTCGGATGACGACCTGGTCGCCGATGGCCTTGGCGCGGATCTGGGCGAGCCAAGGGTCGGCCTGGGCTCGATACTGCGCACGGACGCCTCTCAACCCCGCGAAGGTAACCGAGTAGCGACGGGCCTTGGTCAGGAAGTGGCCGCGAAAGCCCAGGTTATGGGCCCAGCGCGGGCTGATCCTCCAGGCCGATCGCATCAGGGCTCGAGCATGATCGGAGAGTTCCGCTCGCTCGATCACTCCCTCGACCCGTATCCGTCGATCCAGACCGCCGGCAACGCTTGCGTCCTTGGTGGCGTACTTGGCGAGGTAGCCCG
>PMNU01000049.1:0-706 GCA_003165675.1 Chloroflexota bacterium | reverse complement strand
CGGATGACCGCATGGACGTGCACCGATCCACGAGCCTGGAACTCGGCGACCTTGGCATAGGCGACACGGACCTGGGCCCGCAACGCGGCAACGCTCAGACCCGACAAGGCCGCGAGCTCGCGGGGCAGGTACGTGATCGTCCGCCGCCACAGAGCGCCGAGGTTCGCGTTCCACAGGGTCGCGGCCTCGTAGTCGTAGCAGTCGGGGCAGAGCGCTTGCCCGATCCGGGGATCGCCCTCGGCATGACGCTCGAGACAGCGCATCGGGATGCCGTGCTCGCACATATCGGGCGGTCCACCTGGCCGGCACGGGCGGACTCCAGTCCCGTCGACCACGCGGCGATGGACCGCGCCGAACGAGGGTGCGGTGAACGTCGCGAAGACGAGCGGGTGCGAGCCGACCGAAGCTGACACGCCTCGGGCCTCGTTGCCGGCAAGGCCGGCCGCGACGAGGAAGTAGGCGTCNNGGAGCCTCGGATTTCGTCGATCGGCGGGCCAGGACTACTCCTGAGCGTCCCGAGAAGGCGACCGACTCACCTTCCAGGCGGATCGGCGAGGCGCAGCCGCTGGTTCGGCGGATTAACTCGACGACCGCAGGTGCGCCGGCGCCGTAGCGGCGCGCGAGGACCGTCAGCTGAGCGGGTTCGGCGAGTGATGGGGACGCAGGAGGGACCATGGACCCGCTCCTAGCCGCCCGACTCAGGGCG
>PMNU01000127.1 GCA_003165675.1 Chloroflexota bacterium | reverse complement strand
TCCGCCCAAGGCCGCGAGCTCGCGGGGCAGGTACGTGATCGTCCGCCGCCACAGAGCGCCGAGGTTCGCGTTCCACAGGGTCGCGGCCCCGTAGTCGTAGCAGGCGGAGCAGAGGGCCTGGCCAATCCGGGAATCGCCCTCGGCATGGCGCTCGGTGCAGCGCATCGGGATGCCGTGATCGCAGGTCTCAGGACCACTGACCCGGCAGCGGCGGACGCCACCAGCATCGACGATCCGGCGATGGACCGCGCCGAACGATGGCGCCGTGAACGTCGCGAAGACGAGCGGGTGCGAGGCAACGTCAGTCGAGACACCTTTCTCTTCGCTCCCGGACAGCCCGGCGGCAACCAGGAAGTAGGCGTCGCGGCGGTAGCGCTCCGAGCAGGGCGGACAGCGCGACTCCCGTCGATTGCCACAGGCCACCAGGACGAAGCCGGGGGCTTGTGACCGCGTCGACTGGCGGGCGAGGACTGCTCCGGTGCCTCCCGAGACGGCGACCGACTCACCCTCGAGGCGGATCGGCGATGTGCAGCCGCCGGTCCGGCGGATCAGCTCGACAACGGCAGGTGCGCCGGCGCCGTAACGGTGAGCGAGCACCGCCAGCGGATCGGGCTCAGCGAGTGATGGGGACGCAGGGACGACCACGGACCCGCTCCTACCCGCCCGACTCGGAGCGATGGAGCGGCTGGGGGACCGGCGCCGTCTTCAGGGACGCCGCACGAACCGCGGTCGCCCGGAACGACCAGGCCAGGCGTGGCCGGGAGCCTGAGGTGTCCACGTACGCCGTGGCAGTCAGGCCCTCGAACGCGACCGCCGGGAAGGGCAATCCAGCCGCCGCCTGCGGAAGGACGGGCGCGGTACGGGAAGCGATCTTGACGCGAACGACCTTGGTCCGTGCCTCCGGATCGGCGTCGAACACTGAGACCGCCCAGAGGGGCAGACCGGAGTCGCGATCGTGCGCCTGGACCCGTTGCTCACGGGTCGAGGCCTCGAAGTCGACGANNCGATCGTGCGCCTGGACCCGCTGGTCGGGCGTCGAGGCCTCGAAGTCGATGACTTGCTCTACGGCGCCAACGGCGTATACCCCTGCCGGGAAGACCTGGTCCATGTTCATGGGAATGTGCCTGCCAAGTGCCATGCTGTGTTCTCCTATCTGATTTCGAACAGCCGGAATCAGCCGACGCCTTGCTCACAGCTATCGCAGCTGAGGAGCTCGTGCGGCTCCGGAAAAGTGGGGGCGATCGCTCTCTTCTGGTCCGGTATTCCTTACCCGGACCTGGGCCGGTCGCCACACAAGACGCTAGGCCGACCAATCGAGAGAGTCAAGGCTTCTGCGTACCATCCCGCGTACCATCGGCGACAAATTCCGAAGAATATGCCGTCAGTCGGCCTGGAAACGGAGGTCCTGAGCTCGGACGACGGCTGAGGTCGCGGGCCGAACCACGACGACCGAGATCGCGGTCGGTCGGATGGAAGCGTTCGCGATGGACTTCGCTAGATCGCTGCGACCGGCGAGTATGGCCCGATGCACGGGGTCATCGGGCGGGTGTTCGCCTCTTATCGCCGCGATCCGCTCTTAGGAACCTAGCGAGAGGGTGGGGCTGGTGATCATGTCCGCACAGTCGAGTGCGTGCCCAGGCTGGACCCGAACCTTGGTTGCTGAACCTCGGATGCCGCTTGTTACAACTTTCTCTACGAGATCGAGTTGATGCGCAGGCCACACATAACTCGAAGGGCCGCGCTCGCGTTCGCGGGCCTCCAGCGCGCAACCGACTTGCTGGCTTCTGCGTTTGCCGGACGCAATTTCGCCACGGACGCTGGTACGATACTGACCGTGTCGCCGTCGAAGGCCGCTAGGATGCGGGGGACGGCTGAAGGGCCGCGACATGCTATCGCGGCCAGGGAGGGAATTGGCATGCGAGCCACTACGCGGGATCACGCGCTACACGTCGGAATGGCGACGTTCCTGGTCATCGTAGCCTTCCTGACGCCGTCTGCGAAGGCCGCAGCAGCTAGCACGGGGGACGCGACATCTGCGCTCCAGACCGTGGACTGCTCAACAGGAAACCTCATCCTGCCGACGGCAAGCTCCGTGACCGATGACGGCTGGGTCCGCCTCGAGTACGACATCGATGGCGTCTCAAATGTCCGAGAGATACCTCCGGCCAGCTTCCGCAGCAACGAGGCATCGGATCAAGTCGTAGCTCGGCATCATCTGCCTGCGCGACCGGCGGCGGGCAGCGATGCCACAGCATGGGCTTCGTTCGTTGACGGACTAGGGGCAGTACGAACCCAAGGCATCTGCTTGCCCAAGACCACTGTGGTCGGCACCCAGCGCTACGGCCAGTCCTGGGGAGGCGACGAAGTCCGGTTCCAGTCAAGCTACGGCTTCAACGGTGTCAAAGCCAACTACATTCAGGCCAGCGTTGGCACCGCCTGCAACTCACTTGGAGATGTTTCCGAGTGGGTTGGTATCGGAGGCGACATCAACGAGTCAGGCAACAGCAGCACTTCGCTTGCCCAAGCGGGCACTGATGCGTGGGGGAGCCAGTGGAACGGCACAATGCCGGCCCAGTACTACTTCATGTATGACTACCTGGACCCCCAGAACCTTTTCAGAAACTCGGTCCCCGTACTGGACATACCCGTTCGAGCAAGTGACTCCCTGGGTGTTGAGACTGACGAAACGAGTGGGGGCGTCTTCACGTTCTACTTCACCAATTCGACTCTGGGTCGCTCAACCTACTACACAGTCACAGATGCGGCGGCATATGATCCGTCGAGCGTCGAGTGGATCGACGAACGTCCGTGGACCACGCTGCTGGGCAACGGCTACCTCACCAACTACAGCACCCCAGGCTATCCACTCTGGACGAGTTGGTCGCAGATGATGACGCACCACACCAATGTCACATGGGGGAGCCCATGGACCGCTGCCTACAGCGAGCCCACGGAGTGGTGGATCATGATGACCAGTGACGGCCAGCCGTACCCTAAGAACGGCAACACAGAGCTATCGCAGACGACTGGAACCTACTCCGACAGTCACATGAAGGATCACTGGCACGCGTGTAGCTGATCCAACCGCGGGTTAGCTCCTAAGACTCATACGGATCACATAAGCGGGCCGAGCCGGACATCAGCTGGCTAGGCCCTATTCCCGTCGACTCCAGCGATGGGTTCGTATACAGCCTCATCTGTGGGTTCGCCTGCGTAGCAGGGACGAGTGGCGCAGCGGCGTGCGGTTCGGCGGTATCTTCGGTGCCATCGCGAGCCTGGCGGTCGGATCTGGCAGGTCGTCTGAGCCAGCCGGACATCGCCGGACGCGATTGTCGGCCGTCGCCTCTTCGGCCAGGCCGCCCGCTGCGGCATACCCTTTCTTGTCCTGAGTGGCTCGGCACCGTTCGGCACGCGCCGCGGCGCCACCACCCCACGTAGGTTCACGCCGCCACATGGGCCTGAGCTTGGTGGCACGGCGCCGGTCGATCTGCGACCCCTTTTGGCGTGCGTGGCCTGAGCCTGCTGCTGCAGCGGTGCTCCGACGTTGTCTTACGATGGGCTGGAGAGTGACAGAGCGACAAAGAGGCCATCTGATGCCAGCGGAGGCTCGAAACCAGTTCGTGGGATCTCACGCGACCTACATCCGGCCCCGCAAGACTTGGATGATGACTCCCAGCAAGGGCCCCGCCGTATGCGCTAGTTCCCAGCGAGCGTCGACAGGCTCGCACGGGCCTGGGTCACGAAGGGGTCGGCATTCGAACCGAGATCGCTGTCGTATTGCACACCTACCAGGATATTGCCTCGAGCCATCCAATGAACCGTGAAAGTGGATACTCCAGCACTGCGGAGAGGATCGTAGCCGGTGTGGGGACAATCGGAGTGGCCGATGGGCGGGACGTCGGACTCGCCGTTCGCCGCCGCGGATGGGTCAGCGGCGGCGAGGGCACCCGCCGAAGGAAAGACCACCACCACGCCTTCGACCATCCCGCCAGAGGCGCCGTTCGAGGGGAATTCGAGCACTGGCGCGCCCGTGAACCCGGCAGCCATGCAGACGTTCACGGATGACGGTTTCGCAGGTAACCCGAACGCCGCGGCGGCTTGTGCGACGGTCGTCGGATAAGGCGCGGTCGCCTGATCACCGCTCCACACGATCCTATCGCCGACCATGACATGCTCGCACCCGTCGGCGTACGAGATGGGGCAATTCATCAAGGACGGGTCGTGAGTGTGCACCCGCGCAATCACAGGTCCGGGCGCGACAGCCCGCGTGTCAACGCGCAGCTGCATTCCCAAAGCGCCTGAAACGAGCCCTGGCTGATCGCCCACATTACCCATGCCCCCACACACGTAGAGCGCGTTGTCATTCCCGCCCATAGCCAGGCAGGAATGAGGACCTTCGATCCCGGCCCAGAATGCGACCAGGAAGGATGCACTATCTGAGGATCTATTCGCAGCGTCGATGGCTGCTTGCCCTCGCAGCACCGGGTCGCCTTCCCAGACCCGCGGGATCCCGTCGCTGTACCGGAGCGGATCTGGGCTGACAGAGGGCGATTGGGTGTCGGGGACCGACGCTGTCGAGTTGCGGACGGCCGGCGAGGACACGATGTTGAGTCCCACGGATGGCGTGACGTTCCCGGGTTGTGCATCGCCGCTGTATGTTCCAAACCATCTCGGCACAACTACTGCGAGAATCAGCGCGGCCACGCCCACGAGAGCGAACGCGAGCCCAAAGCGACCCTTTCGGTCTCTATTGCGTGGCCTGTCGACGCCTACGAGCAGCGTCGTCAACCGAGGTG
The DNA here is from genome assembly GCA_003165675.1 of Chloroflexota bacterium. GTDB lineage: Bacteria > Chloroflexota > Limnocylindria > Limnocylindrales > CSP1-4 > Fen-1039. The sequence continues at coordinate 9,500 of PMNU01000127.1, read as the reverse complement.
CCGGTGGGGTTGAACCATCAAGCTCTGCTGCGCGAGCCTTCATTCTGTTGCGCAATTCACGCTCAAAGTCGCCAGTATCCATCAGGAGAGCACCTCCGGGTGCGCGCGCAGCGCTGCCACTGCCCGAGAGAGATTGGTCCGGACACCCGCGGCCGAGAGCCCCATCAGGTGTCCTATCTGTTCGTCGCTGAGATCGAAGAGGTACCGAAGCAAGAGGGCCTCGTGTTGCCTGGGAGACAGGTTGCTACGGAGTTGGTCGAACCAAACCGCGGCCTCCGAGTCACCCAAGCTATTGCTTCCGTCGAAGGTTTCGTCTACCGACGAGAGCGGCAGCCACCTGATCGGGCTTCGGCGGTGGCGATCGATAACAAGGCGCCTTGCGATTAGGAAGAGCCAGGCCATGGGATCTCCGCGAGGGCCGCGGCCACGCTGCCAGGCACCAAGAGCACGGCGGACGGCTTCGGCTGCCACATCCTCAGCATCCTCGTGGTTACGCACGAAGAGCCACACATACCGGTAGAGGCGCGGCCAGGCATCTACGTAAAGCTCCTCGAATCCCGCGTTGAGGGTTAGCTCGCGCGTGGAAACAGGAGCAGCTTCCCCCACGAGGCGACTCCCTTCAAACTTACAATCCGTATCCACACTGAGGATAACGGGCCGGACGTTGAGTATGTGTCAGGCTTGCTCCAAACCCAACCTTGTTCGAGCCCCGAGTGCCCGTTCTTGACACGGGACACCGGCGTGGGGCTCGGGAGAAGCTCCTCGACTAGAACGCCGGGTCAACACCTTGGTCAAGTCTGGGGAGGTCTCCCTCTATCCGGCCCAAGGCACGGGCAACAGAGGGGCGAGGCGGGCGGAAGAAGTCTGCAGCCTGAGTGTGTTCGACTCCTCGCTACTACGAGAGGGCCGATGATGATTGCTCACGGATCGAGCTATTCAGCGTGGACGTCCGGTTGCCAAGATCGGCTGGCTCCCTGGGGTACGGCCGCGACCTCAAACCCAGGACGGCGGTCCACGCGCTCAGGCAAGACGTATTGATTTCCGGCCGACTCAGTTCGAGAAGGTCAGTTGGGGTCGCACGTCGTCCTTCGGTCGAGAGTCGGACCTAACCCGACCCTTCAGCAATGCGAATATGACGGCGCGGGCTGGTGGCACTAGGCAGCATCGCGGAGACCCGGGAAGTCCCGACGACGGAGTCATCACCGGAGAGTTCCAGTGGGCTACGACGTGGCGACCCCTCAGGGCTCCGGGTCTCTCACTATTTCGGCCCCAACTCCTCTTGCCCCGGCCAGCCCCAGCACATCCGATGAACCACGGACGATAGCTGACGCGTCATGCAGAGCGCACCGACCGCAGCGGTGACCTGGCGCCGCCCATCGTCACGAGGACGCGGCCCCGGTAGAGACGTCGGATCCAGATCCCCGACGCGCGGGTTAGCCTAGGCCCGACTCCAGTAGCACCTCCAAGATGATGGCCTGACGAGCCGGACTTGGCAGCTTCGTTGGCATCTTCGCCCGCGAACAGGGGCGGACTGAGAGCGGCCAAATCGAACGCTTTCACGCTCAAATCGAACGCTCACGAACCCCTGCGACCCCTCTGGTGCGCCCTTAAACTCCGCGGCCCGCAAGGGCNNGAGCCCCTGCTCCGGCACCACCTCCAGCGATCCCGACTGCACTCCGGACAAGGGCGGCTTCCAACGCCCCGGATCATTGGAGCGCCGATGTCTCGCCCAGCAGATACAGAACGGGCCGCTTTCGCGGCCCGTTCTTCCACGTTCGCCGTGTTGTCAGAGTTTGTTGCCGATTGTGCTCAGAAGCGTGTCTAGCTTGCCACTCATGAGGAAGAGAGCGGTAACTGCGAGAATCGCGATGAGCGAAAGAATGAGTGCGTACTCCGCGAGACCCTGTCCTTCCTCGCGGCGAAGGAGCAACAGCATGATGCCTCCTTTCTGAAGACGACGGTTGGCGTTCGTCGTAGCGTCGGAATGGACTGGCAGCTGTTGCGCATGCAAATCCACTTGGCCGAGCGTGGCACAAGGATATTCCCAGTTCGGGGTCCAGCGGGAATTACTTTGGTACTGGCACAAACGTAACCGTGCGCCCGCACGCTCGGCAACGCGGATCGCGGTCCCTGATAGAATCCGGCAGTCCTTTCGGCTCCGACCGACCGGCGTTGCCGTTCGCGCATCGGGGCATCCCCATGGGAAGGAGTCACAGGCGCATGCGCCGATACGAACTCATGCTCGTGCTGCGTCCCGATCTGGCTGACGACAAGGTCCAAGGGACGCTCGAGCGAACCGCCCGTGCCATCGCGGCGGGCGGCGGTCAGATCGTCAAACAGGCCCCTTGGGGCCGCCGCCGGCTGGCCTATCCGATCGATCACCATCGCGAGGGCTCGTACTACGTCATCCTGTTCGAGGCTCCGGCGACGGCAATCGCCGAGTTGGAACGGGGTCTCCTGATCAGCGAAGAAGTTCTGCGCCACCTCGTTACCCGTGTGGAGCGCCCGGTTCGGGCCGCCCGCGGCCGCGATGCCGACGCGGATCTCGACGTCGTTCCTCCTCCGTCCGACGACGAGGAACCCGAGGAGGAGGTCGAGCTGATCGACGAGTCCGAGAGCGAGGCGGCGCCGGCCGCTATCGACTGAGGCCCGCTCGCAGGCGGAGCTGGAGGCACGCTCTATGTCGCTGAACAAGGCGATGATCATCGGCAATCTCGGCCGCGATCCGGAGATGCGGTACACGCCCAATGGCCAGGCGGTGACCCAGTTCACGGTTGCCGTCAACCGCAACTACAAGGACTCGAGCGGCGAATGGAAGGAAGAGACCGAGTGGTTCCGCGTGGTGGCCTGGGCAGCGCTTGCCGAGCGAACCGCCGAATACCTTCGCAAGGGCCGGAAGGTCTACGTCGAAGGTCGACTCCAGACCCGCACCTGGGAAGGCCAGGACGGTCAGAAGCACTACACCACCGAGCTGATAGCCAACACCGTGACGCCCCTCGACCCGCGACCCCGTGAAGACGGCGCGGCCGAACCGGCCGGGGCTCGACCCGCGAGGAGCGAAGCGCCAGCCGGCCCTGCCGCAGGGGACGACTTCGGCTCGAACGACCTGGACGAGTTGCCCTTCTAAGGCTGCCGTACCAATCCCTGACAATGCCAATCGCCGCGTCATGAACGCGGCCGTAGTGAACTGAGGACCCGACGCACATGCCTACGAACCCGCGAGAAAAGACCCGGGGCAAGCGCGACGACTACTACCGCGACCGCCGCCGCCGCAAGGTGTGCACGTTCTGCGCCGACAAGACGGTCATGATCGATTACAAGGAAGTCAACCGACTCCGCCGCTACCTCTCAGAGCGCGCCAAGATCGAGCCCCGCCGGAAGACCGGGACCTGCGCCAACCACCAACGGCAGCTAGCCGTGGCTCTGAAGCGCGCCCGAATCGTCGCTCTGCTGCCATACGCGCCCCAGCACGTTCGACCGTAGAGCCGCGTCTCAATGCAGCGCGCCTGAGCGCGCGGCCGGTCAAGCTCGCCGTTAGCGCCGCCACTGGCGTCGGAGGCTGAGTTGGACATCCTGCTGCTGGCCGTCTCGTTCGCGGTCATCCTCGCCGGCTCGGAGCTGTTCACAAACGGCATCGAGTGGTTCGGGCACAAGCTCGAGCTGGGCGAGGGCGCGATCGGCTCCGTGCTTGCGGCAATCGGGACGGCCCTGCCGGAGACGATGGTCCCGCTGATCGCCATCCTGTTCGGCGGGGGCATCGCCGCGAGCGAGATCGGCGTGGGCGCGATTCTCGGCGCCCCGTTCATGCTGGCCACTCTGGCCATGTTCGTAACAGGCGCAGGCGTGTGGCTGATGCGAGGGCGCCGCGCCACCGGCAAGACCCTGGCTCTGGACTTGGGCGTTGTCAGCCACGACATGGCCTATTTCGCGGTCGCGTACACCGTCGCAATCGGCGCGGCCTTCCTTCCCGTGGAGTTCGAGTGGCCGCGCCGACTCGTGGCCGTCGTGCTCATCGGCCTCTACGGCCGCCATGTCTGGGGGCACCTGCAGGCCGAGGCGGCCGAGCACCAGGGCCTTCAGCCCCTTCGGTTCCACAAGCTCGATCGCGGCGCGCCGCAACACCCGGAGCCGCCGCGGCTGCTCATCGTCTCGGTACAGGTGGTCTTCGCCCTGGCCTGCATCGTCGGGGGCGCGTGGACCTTCGTCCAGGCGATCAAGGACGTGGCGTCCGGGCCCGGCGTAAACGGAACCCTGCTGGCACTGGTCATCGCCCCGATCGCCACAGAGCTTCCGGAGACGCTCAACAGCGTTCTGTGGGTCCGCCGGGGTAAGGACACGCTGGCGATGGGCAATATCACTGGCGCGATGGTCTTCCAGAGCGCCATCCCTACGTCCATTGGACTTGTCTTCGCGCCGGCTTTGTGGACGGTCGTCGGCGGAGGAGTGGCATTCGGCTCGGCCGCCATCACCCTGGCTTCGGTGGCGGCGATCTTCATTCCGACGCTCCTGCGCAAGCGCCTCGGAGCGAACCTGCTTCTCGTGGGCGGAGCGTTCTACCTTGTCTATCTGATCGTGGTCTTAGTCGCTCTGGCAGGACCGAGAGGCTGAGGCAGGACTCCCCTCCGTGGCTGGCCGCGGTACCCGACCGCTATACTTCGCTTTCGCCGGCTTGCTGCCGGCGGTCAGCACCAGGGAGCGACGATAGATGGTCACGGAGAACGCAACGGCACCTGCCGCGAGCGCGGCGTCGGAGCCCGACCAGAACAGCCTCGTTTGCTATTTCAAGGGCGCGTACGTAACGCTCGGCGAGGCTCGCGTCCCGATCATGACCCACGCCTTCCTGTATGGAACCGCCGTCTTCGAGGGCATCAGGGCCTACTGGAACGCAGAAGAGAAGCAGCTGTACGCGCTCCGGATCAAGGAGCACATCGTCCGCCTGCGCAACTCGAGCAAGATCATGCTCATGGCCGAGGTGCCGACTGTCGAGGAGTTCACCGAGATCGTCCTCCAGGTCCTGCGCAGGAACAACTTCCACGAAGACGCCTACTGCCGTCCCTCTGTGTACAAGAGCACGGAGGCGATCGGCGTCAAGCTCCACGGGCTGACCCACGAGTTCTACGTCCTGGCCGTCCCCATGGGCGACTACATCGACACCGAGAAGGGGATCCCGACCGGGACGGTCTCGTGGCGGCGGACCAGCGACACGGCCATCCCGTCGCGCAGCAAGATCACCGGCAGCTACGTGAATCCGGCCTTCTCCAAGTCCGAGGCCATGCTCAATGGGTTCGAAGAGGCCATCGTCCTGACTCAGGAGGGTCACGTCGCCGAGGGCTCGGCCGAAAACCTGTTCATGGTCCGCGATGGCGTGCTCATCACACCGTCGGTCAGCGACGACATTCTTGAAGGGATCACCCGCGCTGGGATCTTCGAGATCGCCGGCCATCTGGGGATCCCCGTCAAGGAGCGCCATATCGACCGAACCGAGCTCTACATCGCCGACGAGGTCTTCCTCTGCGGCACGGGCGCCCAGATTTCGCCGGTTGCGTCGGTGGATCATCGAGCTGTCGGCGACGGGCGCGTGGGGCCGCTCTCGAAGCAGATCAGCAAGACCTACTTCGATGCGGTGAGGGGGCGCCTTCCGGCATTTCGGCACTGGGTGACACCCGTCTACAAGAGTGAGTGAGACTTCTGCCCGAGACTCCTCAGCGTTGCGGCAGGCCGCGGCGGCAGCACAGCCGGCAGCGGCGACCAGGCGCAGGCGCTCGCTCCGGGTTCTCGAGACCATCCCAGGCCTCGTAACGTGGATCTTGATCCTGGTCATGATCCCGCTCGCCATCCGCTGGCCGGTCGTGCTGGGCGTGTTCGTGCTGTGCTTCGATTTCTACTGGATGTACCGCGCCATCGTCCTGTCTGTCAGCGTCGCGATCTCGTTCCGACGGATCCGCCGTGTAACCGCGGTCGACTGGCGCCAGCGCGCCTTCTCGCTGTCGGATCCGCAGAAGCGGTTTGACGAGCTGGCGGATCTGATCGAGCGCGTGAGCCTTCGGACGTCCGAGCTTGATGCCGCCGGCAACAGCCTGGCCGCACGCGGCGGCCGTCGGGAGTTGCACCGGCTCGTCGACGAGCGACGTAGCCTTGAGCGGCTGGTTAACCTCCAGGAGCCGATCCCGGATCCGCGCGAGCTCTGGCACGTTGCCTTGATCCCGACCTACACGGAGCCCTACGAGAAGCTCTTCCAGACGGTCAAGGCGCTCGCCGAATCGGACTACCCGTGCGACCGGCGAATGGTCGCGATCATCACTCGCGAGACGGACCTTGAAGGTCGCGAGAACGTCGCCAGGTTGCGCGGTATCTTCGGGTCGAGGTTCTGCCACTTCTTCCACATCCTCGACCCGCTGGAGCCTGGTGTAGTCGTGGGCAAGTCGAGCGCGATGGCATATGGGGGTCGGTGGCTGTATCGGCAGCTGACCGACCTGGGCTACGATCCCAGGCAGGTGATCGTGACTGACCTTGACTCGGACTACCGCGTTCACAAGCAGTACTTCGGGTATCTGACCTACAGGTTCGTGACGGACCGCGATCGCTTCCGGCGGCTCTACCAGCCGGTTCCGATGTTCCACAACAACCTGTGGCAATGCCCGTTGCCGGTCCGGCTGATCGCGGTCAGCACGACCCACCTCCAGATGTGGCGGCACCTCACCCCGGAGCGGCTCGTCAGCTTCAGCTCCTACGCGGTCTCTCTGCGGACCATTCACGACGTCGACTACTGGGCTACAGACGCGATCCCCGAGGACAGTCGCTTCTACTGGAAGAGCTTCTTCCGCTACAGCGGCCAGTTCCGGGCCGAGCCCTTATTCATACCGGTCTATGGAGACGCGGTTCGGGCCCGGTCTTATCCGCGCAGCCTGGTGCAGCAGTATCTGCAGATCCGGCGCTGGGCGTGGGGCGTGACCGACATCCCGTTCTTCATCGACAACGCCCTGGCCCACAACGAGATCCCTCTGCGCGATCGGATCTCGCGCCTGTTCACGTTGTGGCTGGACCACATCAACTGGGCGGTGGCGCCGTTCATCATCGTCTGCGGGCCCGCTCTGCCGGTTGCCCTGAACCAGACCTTTGCCGTCACGCCGTTCGGGCAGCAGCTTGGCGTGTACGCTGCCTGGCTCCTGACCGGCGCCATGGCCGCGCTGCTGGTATTGATGTTCATCGAAGACCAGCTGGCGCCGCCGAAGCCCCGCGAGTGGGGCGTCTGGATGCACATCGTTTCGTGGGCGCAGTGGATCTGTCTGCCGGTCGTGGGCTTCTTCTTCACGAACCTGCCTGCACTCGATGCCCAGACCCGGCTCCTGACGGGTCGCTACCTGGAGTACCGGGTCACCGAGAAGGCGTAGGCCGGTGGCGGCGCAAGGTCCGGGGCGCCCAGGCCGCGACGGTGGCGCGCATTAGGGTGAGGTCGCGAACGCGGGCCTGTGGATGTGGCGCGGACTGATCTTGCCGCCGGTTCGCTAGGATACCCATGTACGAGTTCCCTCGCGGTTGTCGATTCAGCCCGCGGGGAAACCGCGCCTGAAGGCCAGGCGCGGGTACGCAGACCAAGCCCGACCGCTCAACGAGTCCGAGGACGATGTTCCGACCAGTCAGCTCCAAGCCCGATCTCGTCGCCCAGGAGCACGAGATTCTGACTCTCTGGCGGGATCGCCGGACCTTCGCCCGCCTGCGCGCCCGGAACGCAGGCAAGGAGCGCTGGAGCTTCCTGGACGGGCCGATAACGGCCAACAACCCGATGGGCGTCCATCACGCCTGGGGTCGGGCTTACAAGGATCTATTCCAGCGCTTCTGGGCGATGCAGGGCCGGGACCAGCGCTACCAGAACGGCTTCGACTGCCAGGGGCTGTGGGTCGAGGTCAATGTCGAGCGAGACCTGGGCTTCACGAACAAGCGAGACATAGAGGAATACGGCATCGCGCAGTTCGTCAGCCTGTGCAAGCAGCGAGTCCTGACGTTCGCGGCCCGCCAGACCGAGCAGTCGATCCGCCTGGGCATGTGGATGGACTGGAACGATCCGGTAGAGCTGAGGCGGCTTCGCGATCAGCTCGCCGAGGATCCGAGCCAGACGATGACGACGAGCGGCTCCGACGGCAAGCGTGTGACCGACACGGCCGAGCAGCTCGTGGGACGGCTTGGCATGCCCGAGCTAGGCGGTAGCTACTTCACCTTCTCCAACGAGAACAACTACCTGATCTGGTCGTTCCTGTCCGAATGCAACCGCCGCGGCTGGCTCTACAAGGGCCACGACACCATGCCCTGGTGCGCCCGATGCGGCACCGGCATAAGTCAGCACGAGATGACCGAGGGCTACGCCGATCGCGAGGACCCCGGCCTGACCGTCAAGTTCCCGCTGTCGGATAGGCCCGGCGAGGCGCTGCTTGTGTGGACGACCACGCCATGGACGCTGACCTCCAACGTGGCCGCGGCCGTGGGCGAGGAGCTGCGCTACGTCAAGGTCCGTCAGGGTGAGGAGACCTTCTGGCTCGGCCGCGGGACGCTGAAGCACGCCCTGGTGGGGGAGTTCCAGGTTCTCGAAGAGAAGCCCGGCCGCGAGCTCGAGGGCTGGCGATACATGGGTCCGTTCGACGAGCTGCCGGCCGTGGAGGCTGCCTTCGCAGCCGGCGGAGCTTCCGGAGCGCCGTATGAGCATCGCGTCGTGACCTGGGATGAGGTCGGTGAGGAAGAGGGCACCGGCATCGTGCACATCGCGCCCGGCTGCGGCGCGGAGGACTTCGCCCTCGGCAAGAAGCTGGGCCTGCCGATGATAGCGCCCCTGGACGAGAACGGGGTCGTGCTGCCAGGCTTCGGGCCCTACTCGGGCCGCGACGTCCGCGACGTGGCCGACCCGATCGTGGAGACGCTCAGGCATCGCCACCGCTTCTACCGCCTCGAGACGATCACCCACCGCTACCCGCATTGCTGGCGCTGCGGGACGCCGCTCGTGTTTCGTCTGGTCGACGAATGGTACGTGAGCATGGGGCCGGTCTACGACGTTTCCCGCGATCGGCTGACGCCCGAGCAGGTAGAGGCGAGCCTGCGCTACCAGATCATGGACGTGATCCGCGACATCAAGTGGATCCCCGGTTTCGGCTACGAGCGTGAGCTTGACTGGCTCCTGAACATGCACGATTGGATGATCAGCAAGAAGCGCTACTGGGGCCTGGCGCTGCCGATATACGACTGCGAGTCGTGCGGCACGGTCAACGTCGTCGGTGGGCGGGAGGAGCTGGCCGAGCGGGCCGTCGAGGGCTGGGACCAGTTCGAGGGCCACACCCCGCATCGACCGTACGTGGACAAGGTCAGGATCCGCTGCTCGCGGTGCGGCGAGCCTGTGAGTCGGATCGCCGACGTGGGAAACCCGTGGCTGGACGCGGGCATCGTCCCGTTCTCGACGATGCACTACCGCAGCGACCCCGACTACTGGAAGGGCTGGTTCCCGGCCGACTTCGTGA
>PMNU01000073.1 GCA_003165675.1 Chloroflexota bacterium | reverse complement strand
GACCGACTCGGTGACCCGGCGCAGGTCCTCGATCGGCAGGCCTTCCTCGATGACGTAGGCCAGGGAGAGCGCGAGCGGCTGGGCGCCCATCATGGCCAGATCGTTGACCGTGCCGTTGACGGCCAGCTCGCCGATGTTCCCGCCCGGGAACTCCAGCGGGCTGACGACGAACGAGTCGGTCGTGAATGCCAGCCGCCCGCCGGCCACCTCCACGACGGCGGCGTCGTTGAGCGGACCGCCGGGAGCAGCCGCCTCCAGCGCCGGGGCGATGACATCCCGCATCAATGCCGCCGAGAGCTGGCCGCCCGACCCGTGGCCAAGCAGGACGCGGGCCAGCTCGACGATGGGCGCCGGGCAGGCCAGGCTGGACGGATCGGGTGCAGCCGAGCCGGCGGCCGAGTCCGCGGTCGAACCGGCAGTCGTTCCTGAACCGGACGCCTCCGCAAACCCGCCGAGCGGATCGGGGATGCGCCCGCGATCGAATCTCTCCGTCACTTGATGGCCTCCCGGAGCGAGCGGGTCAAGTCGTAGAGCGGGAACGCCGTGGGTGCGGCCAGACCACGCCCGGCGGCGTGGTAAGCCGAACAGACGCCCTCGGCGCTGACCATAGGCGCGCCGAGCGGCTTCTGCGGCGAGCAGAGCACTCCGTACGCGGTGCAGTCGAGCGGGGTCTTCGTGCCCTGGAGGATCTGGCCGGCGATGCAGGCAGGGTGCTCTTTGGTGTGAATGTCGCCGACGTCGAAGCGCGCCTCGGCGTCGAACCTCGCGAACTCCGACCGAAGGTGGTAACCGGAGGCCGGAATCGTCCCTATGCCGCGCCAGGTCCGTTCGCCCACGTCGAAGACGCGGAAGACGGTCTCCTGGGCCGCACGGTTGCCCTCGCGCTTCACAGCGCGAGCGTACTGGTTCTCCACGACCGCCCGCCCCGCCTCGAGCTGGCGGATCGCCATCAGGATGCCCTCGAGCAAGTCGAGCGGCTCGAAGCCGGTCACGACTATCGGGACGTGGTAGCGCTCCGCGATCGGCTCGTACTCTGTCCAGCCCATCACTGCGCAGACGTGGCCGGCCGCCAGGAAGGCCTGGACCTGGCACGTCGGCGACTCGAGGATCGCAGTCATGGCCGGGGGCACAAGGACGTGGCTCACCAGCACGGTGAAGTTGCCCAGCCCCAGCCTGGCCGCCTGCGCGACCGCCATCGCGTTGGCCGGAGCCGTCGTCTCGAACCCGATGGCGAAGAAGACGACCTCTCGGTCGGGATTGGCCGCCGCGATCCGCACGGCGTCCAGCGGCGAGTACACGATCCGAACGTCGGCGCCGCGGGCCTTGAGCGACAGCAGGTCGGTCGTCGAACCCGGGACGCGGAGCATGTCGCCGTAGCTGGTGAAGATGACGTCCGGCCGGGCCGCGATCGCGAGCGCCTTGTCGATCTGCTCGAGCGGCGTGACGCAGACCGGGCAGCCCGGGCCGTGGATCATCCGCACGCCTGCCGGCAGCGCCTCGTCGATGCCCTGCTTGACCAGCGTGTGGGTCTGGCCCCCGCAAACCTCCATCAATGCCCAGGGCCGGGTGGTGATGCGGTGGATCTCGTCGACCAGCTTGCGGGCCAGCTCGGCGTTGCGATACTCGTCGACGTACTTCATGCGGCCCCCGACGCGGCACCTGGAGGCGCCCCCGACGGAGGCGCGGCCGAACCCTCCGCCGCCGGCTCGCCTCCCATCGAACCCAGCTCCATCGCCACGCCTTCGGCGTCGATGGCGCGCAGCAGCTCGATCGTCTTGAGAGCCTCTTCCTCATCGAGCTGGCTGATCGCGAAACCGACGTGGACGATCACGTAGTCGCCGAGCTGCACCTCGGGCACGTAGGCTAGGCAGGCTTCCTTGCGAACGCCGCCGAAGTCGACGCGAGCCATGCGCAGCGGTCCGTCGTCGCGGATCTCGACCACCTTGCCCGGGATGCCGAGGCACATTCGATTCTCTCCTTGCCGCGGGCCGGCCCGTGGGGCGCGACCGCTGGGTCGTGGCCGCCTGAGGGGTGCGGCCGCGGCCCGTATACCGCTATGACGCGCCGGCCAGGCGAGCGGCTGCCACCGCAGCCTGACCGTAGCTGATCCCGCCGTCGTTCGCCGGGACCTTCTGATTCGTGTGGACCTCGAACCCGTCGGCAGTCAGGCGTCGTACGAGGGTCGTCGCGAGCCACTGATTCTGGAAGACGCCGCCGGAGAGGGCGACCGTGCCGAGGCCCGTTGCCGCCCGAACGTCGCCACACAGCTGGCGGGTGACGGCGGCGATTGTCTCCTGGAACCGCGCCGCCAGCGCCGCCACCGTCGCTCCCTCTGCCAGCCCCTCGAGAATGCCTCGAAGCGTCGCCCGAGGGTCGTAGACGAGCAGACCGTCCTTCCGAACGATCTCATACGGGAGCGGACGGGCATTCGGAACCGGGCCGGCACTCCCCTCCTCCGCCAGCAGCTCCAGCTCGACCGCGGCCTGCGCCTCGTACTCGGCGACGTCTCGGATGCCGAGGAGGCTCGCCGCAGCATCGAAGAGGCGGCCTGCCGACGAGGCCTCGGGGGCGTTGAGGCCGCGGGCCAGCTGGACGCGCACGACCTCGACTTCTCGGGGGTCCAGGCGATCGAAGAAGGCCCTCGTCAATTCGGGGTCGATCCATTCGGCTACCGCAGGGCCTTCGGCGACGGAGGCCTTCTGTTCGGCCGTCTCGGCGGCTTCGAACGTCTCGGCAGCCATGAGGTACCCGAGTGCCATGCGGTACGGCTTCTTCACCGCCAGCGCCCCGCCCGGCATGGGCGCGCAGCCAAAGCGGCCGACGCGCCGGTACTCCGCCAGCGTGGCCACCAGAACCTCGCCGCCCCAGAAAGTGCCGTCGTCGCCCATGCCCAGGCCGTCGAAAGCCACGCCGATGAACTCCGCGGTGAGGCCCGCTTCGGCCGCGGCCGACGCAACATGCGCGTGGTGATGCTGGACGGGGATGCGCCGGCTCTCCGGGAAGTGGCGCGTCGCGTACTGCGTCGACAGGTAAGCCGGATGCAGGTCGTGGACCACGTAGGCCGGATCCATGTCGAGCAGCCGCATGAGGTGGGCCAGGTTCGTCTCGAAGGCGCGATATGTGAGCAGGTCCTCGAGGTCGCCCGTGTGCGGCGCCACGTGGGCCCGAGTCCCGCGAGCCAGCGTGAACGTGTGCTTGAGCTCGGCGCCCACCGCCAGAACGGCCTGGGGAGTGGCGATGGGCAGATGGAGCGGCTCCGGGGAGTAGCCTCGGCCGCGCCGGATCATGCTCTCGCTGCCGTCCACGACCCGCGTGACGGAGTCGTCGTACCGTGCCCGGATCTCGCGGTCGTGGGCCAGGAACGAATCGGCGATGCCTGACAGCCGCTCGAGAGCTTCGGCGTCGTCCGTTGCAAGCGGCTCATCCGACAGATTGCCGCTCGTCAGCACGATGGGCCGGCCCAGCCCCTCCAGCAACAGATGATGCAGCGGCGTGTACGGCAGGAAGAGCCCGACGCGGCGGTTCAGGGCAGCCGACCTTGCGGGTTCCGCGTTCACCACGCCGTCGGCGAGTGGCTGGACGAGTGGCCCGGCGAGCGGCGGCTCCACGCCCCGTGGCGGCTCCACGCCCCGTAGCCCACTCTGGCGCCGCTCCACCAGGACGATCGGCCGCGCCGGCGACACGAGCAGGGCTTCTTCCTCGGCCGATAACTCTGCCTGGGCCCGGGCCGCGTCCAGGTCCCGCACCATAACCGCGAATGGCTTGGCCCAGCGGTGCTTGCGGTCGCGGAGCCGGCCCACGGCCGCCGGATCGGTCGCGTCGCAGGCGAGGTGGTAGCCGCCGAGCCCCTTCACGGCCACGATCCGGCCGACGCGCAGGTCGGCGAGGGCCGCTGCCAGGGCCTCCTCCCGGTGCGCCGCCGGGGCAGCGTCGCCGGGTCGCCGGTAGCTCAGCCGCGGCCCACAGTCCGGGCACGCGACCGGCTCGGCATGGAAGCGGCGTTTCGACGGGTCCCGATATTCGGCTTCGCACGCGGCGCACAACGGGAACGCGCGCATCGACGTCCTGGCGCGGTCATAAGGCAGCTCATCGATGATGGTGGCCCGCGGCCCGCAGTTCGTGCAGTTGGTGAATGGGTAGCGGAACCGTCGGTCTGCCGGATCGAACAGCTCTCGCAGGCAGTCGTCGCAGGTCGCGATGTCGGGTGGAAACAGCCGCTCGGTCGAGGCGACGGCCTCGCTCTCCTCTATCGCGAAGCCCGATCCGGGCGCGATGTCACGCACCGTCGGGCGGACCACGACGTCCTCGACTCGGGCGCGGGGCGGCGCGTCGGTTCGAACGCGACGCGCGAACGTCTCCACTGCCTCGGGTGAGCCGGCGATCTCGATGTCCACGTGGCCGGCGCGATTGACGACCGTCCCGTCGACCCCGAGCTCCGCCGCCAGCCGCCAGACGAACGGCCGGAAGCCGACGCCCTGCACGACGCCGCGGACCTCGATGGCGCGGCCGACCCGCTCGCCGGGCGCCGCCGACTTCATCGCATGCCCTCGGGAACGTTGAACTCCGCAAAGTCCGGCTGGCCGCCACGCAGGGCCAGCCGGACCTGCCCGAGGCGCAGGCCACGCCCGCGTAGCGCCTTCGCTACGCCTCGCGCGAGACCTGCTTCGTGCATCCGATCTATCTCCGGCCGTGTGCGGTGCTCCGCTGGGCGCGCAACCGCTGCTCACCCATGCATATCTCACACCGCGGCGCTGCAGTTTCCGCCTGCCGAGCGGCCCGCCTGCGCGGCCAAAAGGTCCCGACTAGGTACCGTCCGCCAGGGTGGGCCAGATGGCCGCGAGGCCCCCTTCCAAGTTAGGCCAGGGCCGACGAGCCACGCAGGCCGACGCCCGCCAGAGCGTGCCTGCAGCGAGGGCAACGGCCGTCGACGAGGCGCCACTCCGTCACCGCAAAGTCTGCCCGGGAGATCAGCCGCTCGCCGCAAAGGGCGCAGAACGTGGTCGCCGCTTCGACCTCGGGGGCGTTGCCGATGTAGACGTGGCGCAGGCCAACCTCACGAGCGAGGGCAGCCGCTTCCACAAGCGTGGCTGCCGGCGTCGGTTGCAGGTCCGAGAGACGGTAGGCGGGCTGGAAGCGGGTCAGGTGCCAGGGCGTCTCGGGCCCGACGGCCGTGGAGATCCACTCGGCCATCGCCCGCAACTCGCGTCGGTCGTCGTTGAGACCGGGGATGACCATGGTGGTCAGTTCGAGCCAGATGCCGCGCTCGTGCATCTCCACCACGGCGTCGCGGACCGGCTCCCACCGAGCGCCGCAAACGCGGCGGTAGAAGCGATCGCTGGCCGCCTTGACGTCGACGTTGGCCGCGTCGAGGTAAGGCGCGACCAGTTCGATCGCCTCGGGCGTCTCGTAGCCGTTCGTCACGAAGACGTTGTGCAGGCCGGCCGCTCGCGCCCGAATCATCGAGTCGAGGGCGAACTCGAGGAACACGGTCGGCTCCACGTACGTGTAGGCCACGCTTCGAACGCCCGCCGCGACCGCCTCCTCGACTACCGCCTCCGGCGTGACGTTGCGGCTCTCCGGCACGAGGCCCTCACGATGGGCCTGCGAGATCTCCCAGTTCTGGCAGAAGGCGCAGTGGAAGTTGCAGCCCCGGGTTGCGACGGAGTAGGCGTAGCTGCCGGGCAGGAAGTGGTAGAAGGGCTTCTTCTCGATCGGCTCCGGCAGGGCAATTGCCACCTGGCCGTACACGAGCGTGTAGAGCCGGCCGCCGCGGTTCTGCCGCACACCGCAGATGCCGATCCTGCCCGGCCGGAGGATGCAGCGATGAGCGCAGGCGACGCAGCGGACGCTGCCCGGGGCGATCGGATCGTCGAACGTCTCGCCAAGCAGAGCCTGGCGAATGTGCGGCTCCGACTCTGTTCCAGCCCCCAGATCCCCGACCCGGAGACCGGCCGGGGGCTCCTCGCCGGGGAAGCGGGCACGCACGGGCTCGGGCGTCGTTGCATCCGGGTCGAAGGAAACCGCCGGCGCCAGGGTGAATGTCTCGCGGCTGCCAGACGTGCGAGTGCTGTCGTCCATCAAGGCCCTCTGATCTCGGACTCGCCGTGACACGGAACCAGGGCCCGTGGGAATCGCCCTACTCCGTCCGCAGTATGCCATCGGGTCAACATCCGCGGCGGGCCGATGTCGACCCAGGGCAACGGAAGCTGCATGCCCGAGGCATCGGAGGCGGCGACAGAGGCCGCAATCGGGGCCAGCCGGCGAGTCGGGGGACCGGGCCGCCGCCGGGAGGTCGGCTGCCGGCGAGTCGCCCCCTACGGGTCGTTCGGCCCTTGCCCGGGACGGCGCTGCGCGCGAGGCTACCGCCAACAAGTCCCGCTCGCGGGACCGCCACGGACCGAGAGGTCGGCGGCCTGTTTTGCGGCGGGCTCCGCACCCGAAAGTGAAGAGCGAATGGCGATCAGTCCAATTGCCATGGCTGCCCGGCCGCCCGTGCCGTGGGCGCCTCTCGTCATCGCCGAGGATCGCTGCAAGGGCTGCGAGTTATGCGTCTCTGCCTGCCCCAAGGATGTCCTGGCGCTGGATCGCAGCCGTGTCAACGTCCTCGGATACCACCCCGTCGAGTTGATCGAGGCCGGGAGCTGCACGAGCTGCGCCTTCTGCGCCCGCGTCTGTCCCGATGCCGTGTTCACCGTCTGGGCCGCCCCGCGCGGGCTGGTGCGAGAGGAGCGGACGCGATGACGAACGGCCGCGAAATCGAGATCTTCTCGCGACAAACCGGTCCCGAGGCCGAGGTGAACCGCCGGGCCCGCGTCCTCATGAAGGGCAACGAGGCAATCGCCGAGGCGGCCGTCCAGGCCGGCTGCGATGCCTACTTCGGCTATCCGATCACGCCCCAGGCCGAACTGCTCGAATGGATGGCCCGCCGGATGCTCGGGCTCGGCCGCGTCTTCGTCCAGGCCGAGAGCGAGCTCGGCGCCATCAACATGGCCCTCGGAGCTGCCGCCACGGGCGCCCGGGTCATGGTCTCGTCGTCGAGCCCCGGGATAAGCCTGATGGCTGAAGCGATGAGCTACATGGCCGGCTCCGGCACTCCGATGGTGCTCGTAAACATCATGCGGGCGGGCCCCGGTCTGGGTGGCATCGGGCCGTCTCAGAGCGACTACTTCCAGGCCACCAAGGGCCATGGCCACGGCGACTACCACNNGGGATCCTCGGACAGGCGATGGAGCCGGTGGACCTGCGCTTCCGAACGCCCGAACGGCACGTCTTCGATTGGGCGCTCACCGGCGCGGCCGGTCGACCGGCCCGGATCGTCAAGTCGATCGATCTCGATCCGGAGATCCTGGAGAAGCGGAACCTGGCTCTCCAGCACAAGTACCGCGACATAGCCCGTCACGAGGTTCGCTGGGAAAGCTGGCAGCTCGAGGATGCCGATCTGGCGATCGTCGCCTACGGCACAGCCGCCC
This sequence comes from Chloroflexota bacterium, assembly GCA_003165675.1. GTDB lineage: Bacteria > Chloroflexota > Limnocylindria > Limnocylindrales > CSP1-4 > Fen-1039. Next base: position 4,856 of record PMNU01000073.1, on the reverse strand, counting down.
GCGTCGCTCGGAGCGCGATCGCCAAAGCTCGAGACAAGGGCATCAGGGTCGGTCTCTTCCGGCCGATCACGCTGTGGCCATTCCCGGAACGTGAACTCGCCCGACTCAGCCGGCGCCTCGGCGGCATCCTGACCGTGGAGCTCTCTTCCGGTCAGATGGTCGAGGACGTTCGACTCGCGGTTGAGGGGCGATGCCCGGTTTCCTTCCACGGCCGAATGGGCGGCCTCGTGCCGACGCCCGACGAGGTGCTTGGAGCCCTGAAGGCGCTCAGCGCCAGAGTGGCCCGGACGCGGGAGGCCGAGCGTCACGATCAGGTGGCCAATCGTGGTGAGTTCGGATCCCGCCACACCGGCGAGGGCGCGGACACCGACGACGGCGTACGTGTGGGCACGCACCGCGGAGCTCGACGATGACTCTCCACACGCCCGCCCCGGCGTCGCCCGGCGCCTCTGCCGCCCGCCTGATCTACCGCAAGCCGGACGTCCTGCTCGACCGCTCGACTCACTACTGCCCCGGCTGCGGCCACGGCATCGTCCACAGGCTGCTGGCTGAGATCATGACGGAACTGGAGCTGCCCGCCCACACCATCGCGGTGGCTCCGGTCGGATGCGCCGTCTTCGCCTACGACTACCTCAACGTTGACTTCGTGGAGGCGCCTCACGGCCGCGCCCCAGCCGTGGCCACTGGGATACGGCGAGTTCGTCCGGAGGCCTTCGTCCTGACCTACCAGGGCGACGGCGACCTAGCCGCCATCGGGACCGCGGAGATCGTCCACGCCGCGGCCCGCGGCGAGCGCATCACCGCGATCTTCGTCAACAACGGCATCTACGGCATGACCGGCGGTCAGATGGCACCGACGACGCTGCTCGGCCAGCGGACCACGTCCTCGCCGGACGGCCGGGACGCGGCGTTGATGGGCTTCCCGATCCGCATCACGGAGATGCTCGCCCAACTCCCGGGCGTTACGTACGCCGCCCGCGGCACCGTCGCCGACGTGGCTGGGATCGGCAAGCTCAAGTCCATGATCAAGCGAGCCTGCCAGGTCCAGATGAACGGCGGCGGCTTCAGCATCGTCGAGGCACTGTCCAACTGCCCGGTCGGCTGGGGCATGACGCCGCTGGAATCTCTGGAGCATCTGAAGGGTCCGGTCGTAGAGGCCTACCCGCTAGGCGTCATCGTGGATCGGGGCGCAAGCGCGTCGGCTCAATCGGGCTCGGGCGGTGCACTCGGCCGAGCGGGAGCCGCCGGAGAGTCGGACGCGCCCCGGCCGCGGGAGGCCTGAGATGGAGCGCTCCGTTGTATTCGCCGGCTTCGGCGGTCAGGGACTCCTCTTCACCGGCCAGGTCCTGGCTCGGGCCGCAATCAAGGACGGCCTCGAGGTCTTCTGGATCCCCTCCTACGGGCCGGAAATGCGCGGCGGCACGGCTTCGTGCACGGTCATCATCGGCGATGGCCCGATAGGCTCGCCTGTCGTGGATGCGTTCGATGCGGCGGTGGTCATGAACCTGCCTTCGCTGCGCAAGTTCGCGTCGCGGGTCGCCGCAGGCGGCCTCCTCGTGGCCAACACGTCGTTGATCGGGGCGGAAACCTCGGCCCGCGCTGACGTAGATGAGATGCGACTCGCTTGCACGGAGCTCGCCGCCAGGGGTGGCGACGACAAGCTGGTAAGCATCGCGGCCTTGGGGGCGCTGGTGGCACGGCTCGGCTGGGTCACGCCCGAATCGGTCCGGGTCGCCCTTCGAGAGATGGCCAGCAAGAAGCGCCCCGACGTCGTCGAGGCAGACCTCGGCGTCTTCGAAGCGGGGCTGGAAGCGGGGCGGTCGGAGGTCGCGGCGTAGCCGGGAGCCACTCGAGAATCGGAATCGGGGCCCCTTGCGAGGTCCCGATTCCGAGTGACGGCGCGATGAGGGGCGTGGCCCCGCGGGGTTAGCGGATTCCGGCCATCTCCTGGAGGGTCTGCCAGCTATGGAGGCGATCCTCCTGGGAGCGCTGTATCTCGGCGGAGGAATTGCCTTCCTTGTCGAAGTGCTGCCCGAAGCGGCCCTCCGTGCGGGCGAAGGAGATGAAGTCGAAGACGGACCCGTCCGGGCTCTTCGACCAGTCCTCCTTGACCGCCGGGTTGCCCTGCAGCGACAGCCGCTCGGCGAGCGAGCTGCCGCGCCGCGGGTCGTAGGTGAACAGCGGGAACGCCCGTGACTCGACGGCAAGCTTGGCCTGCCGGTTGGCCGCGTCGTCGGCGATGCCGTGCTCCGGCATGCACGGCGCGTAGGCGATGATGACCGCCGGGCCCGGGTAGGCGTTGGCTTCCATCACGGCCTTGTAGAAGTGGTTGATGTTGCAGGCCGCGACCTGGGCGACGTAGGCCTCGCCGTGGGCAACCATGATCCGGCCCAGTTCCTTGCGCCTCTCCGACTTGCCGTGCTCCGCCTTGCCGTAGGCGGAGAGCTTGGCAACCTGGCCGGTAAACGAGGCGGTCGAGGTCTGGCCGCCGGTGTTCGAGTAGACGCCGGTGTCGAGCACGAGGACCTTGATGTCCAGGCCCGACGCCACCAGGCGCGACAGCGACTGGAAGCCGATGTCGTACATGGCGCCGTCGCCGCCGAAGACCCACAGTCGCCGATCCGCGTGACCGGCCTGGTCCCAGCGCAGCCGGATGCCCAGCGCATCGGCCGGGCCGTTCTCGAACAGCGAGTTGGTCCACGGCACCGTGAACGGGTTGTACGGATAGGTACTGGCGAAGACGGTGTTGCAGCCGGTCTCGGCCACGATGCCCATGCTCTTCGGTCCGTGGACCTGAAGCGTGGCGGCCATCACCATCCGGACGACGGTACCTTCGCCGCAGCCCGAGCAGGAGCCGGCGCCGCCGACGAAGCCGAAGGCGTGTTCGCCGAGCATTATGTCGGCCAGGGCCTTCTCGTTGCGATACTCGACCGGCGTAGTGGGCAGGGACCTGTAGAACGCGATGTCGCGGCGATAGCGATCGAGTGTGCATTCGCCGCTGGGCTCGCAGTCGCACTTCTCGGCCATGACGAGAGCGTTGTGACCCTGGGCCACGCAGACGTCAACGCACTCGGCGCAACCTTTGCAGTGATACGGGTCGATGAAGAGGCCGAAGTCGGCCGCCTCGATCCCGCGCTTGGCGGGGACGTCCGCGTATTTGGTGGTGTGGACGAAGTGGGATCTGGCCGTCTGGGCGGCAAGCTCCGGGTTCGGCTGCTCCGAAGCGAAGGTCTCTATCGCCCTGGCCAGCGAGCCCTTCGGCTGGGCAGTCGCCACGATGGCGCTGTCCGGGCACGCGCTGACGCAGGCCATGCATCCGACGCACTGGTCGGCGATGAGCTGCGGAATAAGGGGCGAAAGAGTGCTGAAGTCGCGGACACCTGCGGTTCCCGGGGCGATGATGCTTCGCGCCACGCCCATGTCGGCGGGAAGTTCGACATCGGCCACACCGCGACGGTAGGCATCGATGACGTTCTTGTTGAAGTCCTCGACATACGCCGCGATGTCGAGCGTCTGGGGTGCGATCAACCCGGGGCCAGCCCCGAGCTTGTCGATGTGGGTAGCAGCAATCGTGTCGGTCATCACTCGCTCAGTCATCGGTCTACCTCAACCACGACCGCACGAGGTCGCTGGTCGAGATGATGCCGATCGGGGTGGCCGCAGCGTCTGTTACGACGAGGCGGTGGACTCGGCGCTCCTCCATCGACCGGGCGGCCTCTTCGAGGCTGGCCGTTACGGCGATGGTGAGTGCCGGCTTGGTCATCACCTGGCCGACCGCGAGGCCGGGCCAGTCTTGGACGAGGTGCTGATTCGCTCGAACTCGAACGAGGTCGACCTGACTCAGGACGCCAACCAGGGCCCCGCTCGCATCGACGACAGGAAGACCGTTGATCTTCTTGCCGTCGAGGATCCCGGCGGCCTCCGCGAGGGAGGCCGTCTCGGCGATCGAGATCGGGTTGGCAGTCATGACCTCGCCAACGGTTCGAGATTGGGTCATCTGGCGGCCTCGGCAGCAGCCGGGGCGGCGGCCTTGCCGGCGATCGCCGCGGTAACGTCGATCACGCCGTCGTAGGCGCCGTCGATAACCGCCAGGTTGGCATCCACGACCGCAGCGCCGCGCTTCCCGAAGAAGCGCATCAGGTTGCCTCGGACGGCCTCACGCAGTGCCGGCCGGTCGAGACCGGCACGCTCGGCGAAGGGCGAAACCTTGAGGAAGACGCCGACGAGGGCAACGCCCTGCATCCGGATCTCGAGGTCCGGCCGGGGCGCGAACTTCATGGCGAGCGATGCGGTGTCGAGGGCGAGAAGCCTGATCTTGCGGGCCAGGATCTCCGCTCGGGTCGCTGGCGGAAGGGCGGCCCAGACCTCTTCCGGGTCGGTCAGTGGCGTCGGCACGAATACCGTGCCTCCGTCGACGAGCCCGGCGAGAGGATCGCCCTGCTTGAAAGAGTTGGTGTCGAAGAGCGGCACGAAGTCGACTTCGGTCAGTTCGTTGTGAAGCCGGATCGGCTCCTCGGCGATGGTCAGGAAGTAGGCCGTCGGCAGGCCCTTCTTTTCCGAGCCGTAGCGCGGGTAGGCCTGGACGTACAGATTGAAGAGCTCACCGACGGTCGTCGCCACGAGCTTGTTCGTGGTGACGCTGCCGAAGCCGCCGACCGAGTGGCCGCGCAAGCTGTAGGCACCCTTCGGGCGGATGTTCAGACCGTTGTTCGCCAGAGCCGCCGGGTGGCGGATGCCGAGGACTGCCCGGCGCCGTTCTTTGACGGCCTTCTCATCGGCCATCCAGTCGAACACAGCCCCGAGGTCGCCGGGCTGGATGTCGCGGGAGCCGAGGCCGGCCGAGGCCGACACGACAC
>PMNU01000079.1 GCA_003165675.1 Chloroflexota bacterium | reverse complement strand
GGCATCGACTCTATGGAACGATCGTGCCGCGTTTGGCGCTTGGACCGATGCCCTCCTTCGCACGGGGCGACTCACACGCGACCCCCCGAGATGCGTGGCCTTGGCCGGCGGCAAGAACGTGACCACGTTCATTGACTGACGGAGGGTCCAGCCTCGACGGGCCCACGGGGGCCGAACCTTCTGTGGCCGCCGTCAGACGTCGCCCAGGATCTCCGGCGCCGCGTCAGGATTGCGCTTCCCCGTGCCTGGCGGGTCGTCGAGCCGGTCGCTCTCCTCCCAGGCCGGTTCGCCGGTCTCCTGATGCCGCTCACGACCCGCCTCGCGTCGCTCGTGGCGCGGTGGCGGCTCCGCTGCCGACGCATCCGGCGCGCCCGTCAGGGTTCGCTTGATCCAGGACAGCAGCGACACCAGGGTCTCCTCCGCGACGATCGAACGACGTGGCTCGACCCCGATTGTACGTCTCCGCGTGAACCGCCCGCCGCCAGCCTCGACTGGACGACGGGAGCCGTTTGTCGTGGCCTACAGCCCTGTACCCGTGTAGCCATTAGATCGGGCTGGCGACCCGACACGACGCCTTGCTAGTGCCAATCCGCTTGGCGGCCCAGCGGGCGCGATGGCGTCTTCAACTGTAGAGACACCAGCAACCTCAGGGTACGATCCCGCCGACCCGTATCGAGCCAGGAGGCACGTCTCACATGCGATCACACCTCGTTCGCCGCGCCCTGGCCTTCTTCCTGCCCGTGGCCGTCCTTGCCACGTTGTGCTGCGGCCTCGTGTATGCCGCCGACCAGCAGAACTTGCGCTCCGGAGCCAACGACCCTCAGATCCAGATGGCCCAGGATGCGGCGAGTGCCCTTGACGCAGGGGCTCAGCCAACGAGCCTGGTCAGTGTCAGTCGGGTGGATGTCGCCCACAGCCTGGCTCCGTTCCTGGTCATCTTCGACTCATCGGGAAGAGTCCTCGCGACCGACGGCCAGCTCGACGGGCACGATCCGATCCCGCCGTCGGGAGTTCTGGCTAGTGCCGCGAACAACCCACCCGACATGGTCACCTGGCAACCTCAAAGCGGCGTCCGGATCGCCGCCGTGGTCGTGCCCTGGCAAGGCGGGACGGTCCTCGCGGGCCGCTCTCTCGCCCAGGTGGAGATCCGCGAGGACAACGCTCTCCTGATCGTTCTGGCAGCGTGGCTGGCGATGCTGGTAGCGCTCACCCTCGCCAGCCTGGCCGCGGCTTGGCTTTGGCCGGCAGATCGGGAGATCTAGCTGCGACTGCCTCGCGAGAACCTACACGATGAACCCGTCGTCCGAGAACGGACGAGCACATAGCCGGGCGGCCAGCTCTGGAGACGCGAAGCGCCCGGTCGAGGGCAACACCAGGGGAACATCGTCGGCATGCCGGCCGATCAAGTCACCCCCCGAGAATCGCGCGCGCCAACGCCTCGTACTGCTCGGCTGGATCAGGAGACACCGCGGGCCCAACGAGACTCGCCGCCCCGCGCCTTGGCGTTCGAACCCACCGGTATCCGACGAGCTGTGGGCACGTGTCGAGGATGTTCGCAGGGCCAAGTTCAAGGGCGCCGGACCGCGTAGACGGGATCGAGTCGATCTTCTCGGTGGGCTGCTCTACTGCGTCTGCGGCCGACGGATACGAAGCGACGGCTGGGCTGCGAACAGACGGTATCGCAAGCTCCATACCAAGCCGTGTGAGGAATGGGGCACCGCTGCTCGAATTCCGGCGGAGACCTGGGAGGAGCCGATCCTCGCGCAGATGGGTGGGATCGAGCTCGACGACGGGGTCATCGCCAGAGTGGTTGCCGCCCTCGGCTCGACGGTCCGTCCCATCGCCATCGACCGCTCCCGGATCGAGCGCCAGATGCGTGAGCTTGCCCTCGAACACGTGGGAGGCGGCATCAGCGACGAGACCTACCTCGAACGAATGAAGAGGCTGAGAGCTTCTCTTGCCGAGGTCGAGGAGACCGCGCAGGTAGGGGTGCCAGCGGATCGTGCGGTCCAATGGCTGCGCGTCCTCGCGGAGACCTGGCAGCAGGCGGACGTCCCCCAAGCCAGGGCAGACCTGCTCCACGCCATCTACGAACGGATCGTCATTGCAGGGAGGGAATTCGTGTCAGCCCGTCTCACACCTACGGCCTATGCGCACGGCCTCGCCCTGGCTTTGCCGGAGCAGGTTGTTAGAGCGCGCCCGACAGGATTCGAACCTGCGACCTTCGGCTCCGGAGGCCGACGCTCTATCCGCTGAGCTACAGGCGCGCGACGCGACCGCGGTTGGATGCCTCGATCGGGCGGCAATGATACCCCGGCGCGCTGGCCCGCACGAGACCGCCGGCCGGCACGAGACCGCTGGCAGACGCGCGCCGATGCCGAGGGCCGGCAATCGGGCCGAACATTCGGCGCCCGGCAGGCCTATCGTTGTTCCAACCCGCGGCCGCGGGGGTCATGGTCGTTCCATGGCCCGAATGTCGGATAGTCGAGCAAGGTCGCGGAGGACTACGGTGCGCGGCATGGAAGAGACGAACCGCATCTGCCCCTGGTGCTCCACCCCGATTCCGTCCACCGCCAGCGCCTGCCCAAAGTGCGGCGCCCTGGTTGAAGGCGCGGTTGCCCAGGACATCCCCGGCCTGACCGTGGTCGACCCGAAGGCAACTCTCGGGACGGGCGAGGGTCTGGTTCCGGACTTCGTGGATCCCAAAGCCTTACTCCAGGTCGGCAAGCGCGGAGACGCGGTCGACTCGGACGCCATTCGACCGCCGAGCGAGGCCGTCCGCCTCGAGATGCGCAAGATCGAGCTCGAGTCCCAGATCGAGAACGCCGGCACCGAGCTCCTGAACCCGACCGGCGACCAGTCCATCGACGCCGGCCCACCATCGGTCGAGGCCATCGAGGCCTACGAGTCGGGGCTGCTCGACAAGACCGGGCCGGCGGGTGAGGCCGATCTAGGCGATCTCGCCGCACCTTGGGAAGACCCGGAACTCGGGAAGCGCGTTTCCCGGTGGAAGGACGTCGATCCGAAGTAGCCAGCTCGGCCCTTCGGCCCGCCGAGGCCCGCCCGACAGGCGCCTGAGACCGCAGGCAAACGTTCCCGGAACGTTCCGGTGGGGCGTTTGGCGGAGCGGCAGGACCGGATCGGTCGCTTGACGCCCGACTCTCGACACGGATAGCCTTCGGCCGATGCGACGCCGACTGGCAGCCATTCTCGTACTCACGGCCATGCTCTGGCTGCCGGCGGTTTCGACTGCCCCGATCGTCAACGCGGGGTCCAGCTGCACCGGCTGGGGAAGTACACGCATCCCGCCCACATCGATCCGCGTTTACCGAACGACCGGCCCGCACGCCGGCACGGTCCAGACGGTCGACTTCAAGACCTACGTCGAGGTCGTCCTGGCCGCAGAGTGGCCACCTTCATGGCCCACTGCAGCCCTGCAGTCGGGCGCGGTTGCGGTCAAGGGATACGGCTGGTACTACTCGATGAACTCGCGGGGAGGCTCCGGCAGCGGTGGCTGCTACGACGTCATCGACAACAGCAACGACCAGGTCTACTGGCCCGAATCGAAGTCCGCGACAGCCGGCGAAGTCGCCGCTGTCGAGGCCACCTGGTACGAGTCGGTCACACGGGGCGGATCGATCACTCTGACCGGCTATCGTCCCGGCAACGACGTTGCCTGTGGCTCCGACTCTGACGGCGCACACCTGTTCCAGCACAGTGCCCGCAACTGCGCAGCGGCTGGCATGACCGCCGACCAGATTCTGCAGACCTACTACGGCCCCAACGTCGCACTATTGAAGCCGCCGGTCAGACCGGCGGCTCTATTCCTGTCACCCGGGTCGGCGGAGCCGCTGACGGCGCTCTCGTCGGCCACGGCGATCTGGACCGAGGAACCCGGCGCCGGCACGTCCATCGCTTCGCGCAGCCTCGCCCTCCAGATGGCTGCACCGATCGACGGCAGCTGTGCGGTGGATAGGTGGCTGCCGGCCTCTCCGCCCTGGACCTCAACCGGAGCGTCGCCCCAGACAGCCACCGGCCTCAAGACCGGTTACTGCTACCGCTTCGTGGTCGGCCTGACCGACTCCGCCTCCAATACCGCGTATGCCGTCACAGGTACGCTGAAGGTCGATCCGCTGGCCCCGACCGCGAGCTTCTCCAACCCGGCCACCGGCACGATTGCAGCCTTCGGCAATCCATCGGCGACGGTAGCGTGGACGGAGAGCCCGGCGCCTGGGACGCAGATCGCAACACGCACTCTGACGACCGAGTATGCCGCTCAGCCAGTGCCGGGCAGCTGCGCCGGTGCTCAGTGGCTCGACGGTGGAACGACTCACGCAGCCTCGGGCCCGGTCATGGGCGGGCTGGTCCACTACGACTGCTACCGCTGGCGGTTGACGCTTGTCGATACAGCCGGCCACTCCGGGACGTGGCTGTCCGGCGTGTTGGTCGAGCCGGCATCCTGACGGCATCGCCGGCATGTCTGCCGGTCGCCAGCGCTGGAAGCCTGCTTTTGGAGCCGTGCGCCAACACCGGACCTTTGGCGTTCTGACTCCTTCGGGCGGCCCATCCCCCAGGGGGCGTACGATTGCGCTGCCAGATGTCGAGGGTCAGTGAATCCTCGCTGAGTTCGAGGTGAGAGATGGAAACCAACGATCCGAACGGACAGGACGAGCAGCCAGGCGCAGGCGAGCCGGCCGGTGGCGGGAGCTCGCGCCGCGAACAGGCGGCCCGAGCCCGAGAGCTGGGTGAGCGCTGGGTAGGCCAGCTGCAGGATATGATCGACCAGGCCGGTAAGTCGGCGGGGCCGGTCCTTCGGGACGTGGCCGCCAAGGCCGCCGAGCTCGCCGCGGTAGCGGCCGAGAATGCCGGTCCCGTGGCCCACAAGGCCGCCAATGTGACCGAGCATGTCGGCGATCGTCTGGCCGCGCGCAGCAAGGATCTGGCCGCGGATCTGCGCCGAGCCGCCGAAGCCGCCCGAGCCCAGACGGCCGCTCAGGCCGACGAAGCGGCCGAGGAGCCCAAGCCGGACGACGCCCCCAAGGCGTAAACGATCGCCGGTCAGCCGGCCGCTGGCCCGGCGATCGGGCCAGACTGGTTCAGGGCCACCTTCGCGCGGAGGACCTCCGTGCCATCTGCTCGGCTGAGCCGATAGGCGCAGCCGCCCTCGACCGGCCACGTTCGACCCACCAGCCGGTCCCCGCGTTCGGCCGACGCCACGAAGTCGATCTCGTAGCGACGGGGAGCGGCGGTGAGCAGAGCGCCATGCCCCGCGGCTTCGAGCGCCTCCTCGACGTAGTCGATGTAGACGCTGTTGTTGACGTGGTCGAGCGGATCCAGGTCGCGGCGCCGAACGTGGAAGGATCCCTCGACGGCATCCGGCGGCGTCTCTGGCAGAGACACCCTGAGCATCTCGAAGGTGGCCGACCGATCGGCCGCGAACTGCAGCATCTGCTCGGGCACTCTCGTCGGCATCCCCCTGCCGTTGACCATGACCCAATCGATCTCGAGGCTGGCCAGGAGCTCGCCCGACGCGTCGAGGACCTCGCTGTGACGACGCGCCGCGATGCGCCGATAGCCCGGGACCTGTGTGGACACGAAGACATCCTGGTACGTGCGGATCGGCCGCAAGACATCGAGTCTCACCGCCCTGACCAGCCAGAACAGGCCTCGTGACGAGTACCAGTCTCGCCCGAAGCCGACCAGCGTCGAATGCTGCCAGGCGATGTCGGCCGTCCAGGCCAGGTAGATGGCCGTGCGCACCGTCTCGTTGAGGGTCGCCTCTTCGAATCGGACGCGGTACGGCCGCACGATCCGATACGGCGGCCGGTCGAGCAGGGGATCCAGACGATCGTCCGCCTCGACCGAAGACGCGGCGATGCTGGGGGCTTCGGGGCGTTCGATCAATTCTTGGCCTCCCTCAGCTCATCGAGCGACTCGAGAGCCACAAGCCTCGTCCGGTCGTGTTTTGCGGTAGCTCGGGCGAGTCGCAGCTCACAAGTTCGGCGGCCGTCGAAGACGACGATGGCCGCCCTGAGATCGACGTCCTCATCGGCGGCATGCTCCCGAGCGTCGTCGAGCTGGTTCAGGACGTCGGCGTTTATGCCGCGGGCGCCCCATTTGCAGTCGTAGACCTCGGGCCTCTCGGCCGATTCCACGGTCACGTCGTACGGGTGGATCTCGGCCCGGACGCCATCGAAGAGGACGCGTCGTTCGCGCCTGACCGTCGCGTCCAGGGCGGCGCGGCGGGCCAGCAACCGAGCGGTCAGCTCCTCGACGACCGCTCCCCGATACTGGCTTCGCGCGGCCTCGCCGCGCTCGGCGACTTCGAGCGAGGCGGCCAGCACCAGCTCGGCATGGCGGCGCCGCTCATCGCCGGGCCTATCGCCATCGCCGGGCCTATCGCCAAAGAGTGCCGGAAAGATCCGGCGCCATGTGTCCGGGTCCGTGCGCTCCCCATTCATCGCGGCCCGAGCCATCAGCCGCTCAGCGGAAGTGGCGTTCTCGAGGAGAGCGGCGACCCGAGCCACGAGCGGGTCGGCCTGGATGCCCGCATAGACGACGGCCCTGGCATCGCGGGCGGCGTCCTGGAATCTCATCGACCGCCCCGGAGCATCCGGAAGGGCGAATCCTCGTCGGGCTCGGCCGGTTCGGACCCGGAAGTGGCGGCCGCGGCGGCTTCGGACCCGGCACCGAGCGAGCCGTCGCCGGCCGGTCCCGCCGGTCTGTCGACGTCGCCGCCCAGCGCCAGGCCGACCACGTGCGGAAATGTCGATAGCCAGTCGATCGCCTTGTGCGGGTCCGCGATCAGGCCGATCTCGGCGATGGCCTCGTCCACCGCGGCGACCTGGGCAACAGTGAGAAACCGCCCCGGATCCGCCGCGGCCAGCGATCGGATGCCGGGCATGTAAGCGTCGACCAGATCGGTGACGTACTGCCACTCGTCCTCGACGGTCTCCGCCAGGTCGGCAAGCGCGTCGTAGGCGGCAACTGCTCGCTCCACCACCTCATGCAGCTCGTTCACTCCCGTAGCGTAGCGGCCCGCCCGGGACCATGGCACCATGAGCCGCGAACGAAGAGGAGGATCGAGATGGATCTGGGGCTGCGGGGTCGAACCGCCCTGGTCGGGGGCGCCTCGGCAGGACTCGGGCGGGCGACGGCAGAGCGCCTTGCGGCGGAGGGCTGCAAGCTGGCCCTATGGTCGCGCGGCGGCGAGGCGCTGGAGCGGACCGCGGAGGAGATTCGGCAGCTGCATTCGGTCGTGGTCGTGACCATCGCCGGCGATGCCGCCGATCCCGCCACTCCAGCCAGGGTGGCGTGGCAGGCCGAGCGCGGTCTCGGCCCGATCGANNATCGCGATCCTCAACGCCGGCGGCCCCATCTCGTCGGAGGCGACGAAGTGGGACGCGGCGGAGTGGCGCCGCTCTTTCCAGCTCCTCGCCCTCACGCCGATCGAGCTGGCGACCGCTTTGCTGCCTGGCATGCGCAAGCGCGGCTGGGGCCGGATCGTTTCGATAATGTCGTCGGGAATCCGCCAGCCGATCCCCGAGCTCGCCTACTCGAACGCCTGCCGGAGTGCGCTGCAGGCCTGGCTGAAGACGATCGCGCCGGAAGTGATCGCCGACGGAGTCACGGTCAACGGCGTCCTGCCGGGCCGGATCGAGACGGCGCGTGTGGCCACCCTCGACAAGGCCCTGGCCGACAAGACCGGCGCTATCCCGGAGGACGTACGAGCCCAGAAAGAGCGGTCTATCCCGGCCGGTCGATACGGTCGGCCCGACGAGCTGGCGGCCTACGTCGCCTGGCTATGTTCGGAGCTGTCCTGTTATCAGACGGGCACGTTCGTCCCGATCGACGGCGGAATGCTGCGCGCCCTGCCGTAGGGCCGGCGCTGCTCCAGGGGTCAGTCGCCGCGGTGGCCGGACGATTCGATGCTAAAGGCGCCCCAGTGGCCGGTGTACGGAAGCCAGTCCTCGTCGACGCGCTCGACGATCGCTGAGGCCGGGCCTTCGTGGAGGGCCTCGAGCAACCGCTCCAGGTCCGCCCGGGGACCCTCGGCCACGCATCGGATGCTGCCATCCTGCATGTTGGCAACCCAGCCGGTAAGCCCGAGCCTGTCGGCCCGGACGACCACGTAGTAGCGAAAACCGACGCCGTGAACGCGGCCCCTGACGCTGGCTTCCAGGCGCGCCATATCGCCAGGCTTCATCGGCGGCGGGTCTCCATGGCTGCGGCGGGCCGGGAGGTGGCCGGGGTTCCGGCGGTCGTGGCGTGCGGCACGGCCATCGCCGCGGCGCTCTCCGGCTCGGCGCGCGGCCAGCCGAGAGCCAGCACGTCGAGAGCCAGCTCCGGGTTGACGTTCTCGTCGAGCTGGGTGGCAATCGTCCCGAGCTGCTCCATGAACGAACCGAGCGCGGCGGCCGAGACGCCCGGAGCGATCGTCCGCAGCTCGTCGACCAGCTCCATCTCCCGGAGCTGCCTGGCACCACCGGCCCGAGCCACTGCCAGGTCCCGCCCGATCGAGGCCCAGATGTCCAGAAGCGTGGCGGCCGCCGACCGCCGATCCGCCGCAGCCAGCTTCGGAGCGGCCTCCTCGGCAGCGGCATCGAGGGCCTCTTCCGGATCGACGGCCCTGGCCGCCCTGGCCCGCCGGCCTCGAACGGCGCGTTGCGCGGCACCCGGATCTGCACCGCCCGCATCGCGCCGCGAATCATCGCGCCCCGCATCGAGCGCCGCATCGAGCGCCGCGGCAGATTTCATCAGCTCGCGGACTGTAGCCAGCCGCGCCTGCCGGCCCTCCGCGAGCATGTCGACGACGCCTCGCGCAACCTCGCCACGGAGCCGTTCGGCGTCGGCCGAGCGCGCATAGGCCAGAGCCAGGCCGGGCCGGCCATCTGCGAGGCGTGACAGACGGGCGGCCCGCGGCGCATCGGCAAGGCCGAGTTCGCCAAGCCAGCGTTCTATCTCCCGGCCGCCCACGGCTCCCAATCGGACTCGAACGCAGCGCGACCGAACTGTCGGCAGCAGGCACTCCTCGTCGTCGGCGCAGAGGACGATCGTCACTCCGGCCGGCGGCTCCTCGAGCATCTTGAGGAGCGCGTTCTGGGCGTCGTCGTTGAGGCGATGGGCCTGCTCGACGATGGCGACCCGCGCCCCGCCTTCAACCGGAAGGAGCGTTAGCTCGCCGATCAGGTGCCGGACGGTGCCCGGCTCAGGATCAGTGGACTTGCCGATTCGAACCTGCCCGCCGGGCCCATCGGGCGCAAGCCGATGCAGGTCCGGGTGGTTGCCGGAGGCAACCTGGCGGCAGCCCCGGCAAACGCGGCACGGCCGCGCGCCCGGATCGGGGTCGCCGCAGAGAAGGCCCGCGGCCAGGTCCAGGGCGAGCGTCGTCTTGCCCACCGAGCCGGGTCCGACGAACATGACTGCATGCGGCGGCCGGCCGAGGATCATCGATCCGACCTCCGCGAGTGCGCGGGGCTGGCCGCGCGTACGGGGGTTATTCATGGCTGGCTCGGCGAGCAGAGCGGCCGCTCGGAGAATCGAACCGCCGGCTAGTCGCCGGCCGGCTCGCCGCCATCGGCGATCGCGTCGGACGCGGCTTCGGTCGCAGTGCCGGTCCTTCGACGGGCCGGAGCGCGCTTCCTGGGGGCGGCCGGCTCCGCTGCGGCAGCACTCGCATCGCCACGGGCGTCGGCGCCTGCGTCAGAGGTATCGCCGCCGGTCTCGGGCCTGCGTCGTCCGCGCGTTGCCGGCTTGGCTTTCCCGGCTGGAGCTTCGCCCGCGCCGGTCGCTTCGACGAAGCGCTCGGACCCGTCGGCCTCGCCGCCGTCGGCGGGCTTCCGGCGTCCGCCCCGTCGGGCTGCGGCCTTGGGCTTGGACTCCTCACCCAGCTCAACCGCGGGGCCAGTCCTGGCGGCTTCATCGGACTCGCTCGCGGGGGCGTGCTGGCTGGCCCTGGCCTCCCCGGGGCCCGGCCTGCTCAGCTTGGTCGAGAGCTGGGCGCGCAGCATCTCCTCGAGCTCCGGCGGAACTTCGCTCCATGGCTCGGCCGCGTCGCGACCGCCTCCGCGGGGCGTGACCACGCCGCCGCGATGCTGCTGCGGCTGTGGCTGGCGCTGCGGTCGCTCGTCGCGTCGCCGCTGCTGTTGCGGTTGCGGTTGCGGTTGACGCGCGGGCTCCGGATAGCGCGACGACGACCCGCGACCGTAGCGTTCGCGATCGACGGCCGAGGCATAGGCGCTCCGCACCCCGCGGCCACCTCCGCCCTGACCCCGGCCACCGCGTCCGCTGCCACGGCGTCGTTCTGCCAGCAGGTACTCTGGGATCTCCGGCTCGGCGTAGTCGTCCTCATCCGGAGAGATCGGCGCGAGCCGCTCCGGTCGACCGGCCATGCCGATCTGTGAGTCCCAGACTGATCCGAACTGATTCGGCCGCGTCGGTGGCGCGACAGTCGGCTCGGTCCCGTCGGATTCGCTCGCTTCGCCTTCGACGACCTCGTCCGAGGCCTGCGATCGGCCATGGCCGCGACCGCGGCCGCCACGGCGGCGACGTCGCCGTGGTGTGGACTCGGCGCCGCCCTCGGCGGTTTCGGCCCCTTCGGCTACCTCGGCGGCCGCGCCTTCCTCAACCTCGTTGAGTCCCACCGGGGCTTCATCGAGCGGCATCTCGTCGGCCGGCTCGCCGTCTCCGGCACCGGCCACCCGCGACAGCTTCTCGCCCGGAAGGGCGACAAGACGCCCGCCGGAACGCGGCCCGGTTCGGCCCGCAACACCGCGAGCGGCGGGTCGAGCGGGGCGGCTCTCGGCAGCCGCGACCTCCTCGACGCCCTCGGCGCGACCTCCTCGACTCCGGCCCCGGCCTCGCCGGCCGCCCCGGCCCTCGGTTAGCTTGTCGGGGACCTCGGTCATGGAGAGGTCCTCGTCGTCGCCTGCCACGCGCCGTCCGGAACGCGAGGAGTCGCGGTCCACTCGGGCCAGCTGGGTGATGTCGTAGAAGATGTCAGCGGCCTCGATCAGGTCGGAGCTGGTGTTGCCCCGGAAGCTGATGACCTCGACGCGCACGCCCATTTCCTGGACGGCCCGGATTGCGGGGGCGAAATCGCCGTCGCCGCTGACGACGATCGCGACGTCCAGGTTTCGAGCTGTCTTCATCATGTCGACGACCAGCTCGATATCGAGATTCGCCTTGACCTTGCCGTCTCCGTACTTGCGGATGTCCTTGCTCACGACCTTGTAGCCGTGGCGGGCGAGGAAGGCATGGAAGTTGCGCTGGTTCTCGTTCTCGGGGTCGAGCCCCGTGTAGGCGTATGCACGGACGAAGTCACGCCCGGCTACTGCGGCTTTCAGAAGCGTGACGTAATCGATATCCGCGCCCGCCGCCTTCGCCGCATAGAAAATGTTCGCCACGTCAACGAAGACAGCGACGTTCTTGCTCACAAATGAACTCCTTGATTAGCTGGCCGGCGACGCAATCGTCGGCCGTGTGACCTGAGGTGCCGGCGCTCCCTGGCTGCACGGCTACCCGGGTGAACTCAGCGGCTGGTCGGCGTCCTGACGGCGACCGTCGCTCTGTAGACGTTTGTGGCTGACCTGGAGAAGCCATGACCTTGCCAGTTCGAGAAGTACTCGGCGTCCGGCGTCAACATGACTTCGACCGATGTGCAGCCCTTTCTTCGTGCCGAGTGCAGCATCTCTTCGATCAGCAGATCGGCGACCTTCTCGCCGTCGTGACCGCTCGCGACAACCAGCACATCGACCGTACCGACGAAACCGCCGGATCTGACCGATGGCCGCAGGCCGAGGACCGCACCGCCTGCCAGCTGGTGATTCGATTCCACGAGCGCGACGCTCGCGTTCGGCAGGTAGACCAGCTGCCGCATTAGGCCGATCGCGTCTATCGGGGAGTCACCGCCGGGCACGGCCCCTTCTTCCGCGCATAGCGCATAGAACCGATCAATGTCGGTGATGCGGGCCTGCCTGACCAGGTACTCCACTCGAACAGACGAACCTCAAGACGAGAGGGCGATCGCACTGCTCGCGACGGCCAGAATGGCCGACGGTCACTTGCTGTAGTGCCGGTGCTCTCGGGGTGGCGAACGGCTTCCCGCTCGACAGCCACGCCTCGGTAGGGCGGCGACCGCGCAGGTGCATCCGGCTCGCCGTGTCCTAACTATACGGCAAGTCTGTCAAGCGCAGGAAGAAATACCGTCGTGGTCCGGTCCTCGGTGCAGCCGCCGAGGCCCGATCGCGCGGAGTCGAGCGGCCTGGCGCTCTGCTGCGCTTGCGCTGCCCCGCGCTTCGCCAGGCCCCGCCAGGCCCC
>PMNU01000055.1:24459-45951 GCA_003165675.1 Chloroflexota bacterium | reverse complement strand
CGCCATCGAGTTCGACGAGGCGTCCGAGCGGATGGGCGTGGACGTCATGCGCTGGATGTTCGCCAACGCACGGCCGGAGGACAACATCAACTTTGGCTGGCACGCGGCGGACGAAGCGCGCCGGCGGCTGCTCGTTCTGTGGAATGTCTACTCGTTCTTCATCACCTACGCTCGCCAGGCCGAATGGAGTGCTCGGGACGCCGCGCCTCCGGCCGCGGAGCGTGGACCGCTGGACCGCTGGATTCTGTCACGGCTCGCGGGGCTGGCGGGCGACGTGGAGGGCGATCTGCGCGAGTACGACGCGCTCGACGCCGCCAGAGCGATCGACGGCTTCATCGAAGAGCTGTCGACGTGGTACCTGCGGCTATCGCGCGACCGAATGCGCCAGGGCGCCGAGCCGCGCGATCGAAACTCCGCTTTTGCCACGCTCCACACGGCGCTCGTGTCGCTCGCTCGGATTTCCGCTCCGATCCTGCCATTCTTGTCCGAGGCGATCTATCAGAACCTGGTCGTCGCCGGCGAAGTGGACGGCGTTCCCGACAGCGTTCATCTGACGTCGTGGCCCACCGAAGAGTTGAAGCATCTCAACGATCGAGCGCTCCAGGCGTCGATGGACACGATGGTTCGCGCCGTCGACCTTGCCCGCACGCTCCGATCGCAGAACGGCCTCAAGGTGCGGCAGCCGCTGGCGCGAATGTGGCTGGCACTCCCAAGTCCGGCCGGCCTGGTGGAGCGCGACGCTCTTCTCGAGCTCGTTCGAGACGAGGTCAACGTTAAGTCGATCGAGCTGATCGGGGACGAGTCCGAGCTGGTGGATCGGCGTGTCAAGCCGCTGCTGCCGAAGATCGGCAAGAAGCTCGGGTCGGCCATCCCCGCCGTGATGGCTGCCGCGCGCGGGGGCAGCTTCGAGATTCTGGCCGACGGCTCGGTGAAGCTGGCCGGCGTGACGCTCGCCCCCGACGAGGTGGAGATCCAGGCGACGCCGCGGCCGGGCACGGCCGTCACCCACGACGAGGGCCTGGTAGTTGTCATAGACACGGAACTGACGCCCGAGCTGCGCGCCGAGGGCGACGCCCGAGAACTCCAGCGTGCTATCCAGGACGCTCGCAAGGATGCCGGGGTGGAACTCGACGATGAGGTTTCGGCCAGAGTCGACGCTCCGGAGGGGGTTCAACGGACGCTCCGGCCGTATCTCGCCTCAGTCGAGGTCGAGACGCGCTGCAGGATCGAGTTCGGGCCGGTGCCGGCGGGGACCGACGGGCTGGATGTCGAGTTTGATGCGGGACGCGCACGGGTCGGCTTGATGACGAGAGCCGTCGCCCCTTAGGCTTACACGCACACCACGGAGGCCAGGCCGCTGAACCCTAGCGAAACGCAACTCACAGACCCTTCGAGCCATCCGCCCCGGGACGATGCGCCTCAGGGGCGGCAACGCGAGGCCTTGATCGCCTTCGCCCTCCTGGCCTGCACGATCGCCGTTGGAGACCAGCTCCTCAAGCGCTGGATAACCTCGCCTTCGAGTGGCTTCCAGCTCAATACGCCTGCGCCGGTAATCGGAGACTGGTTTCGGATCGACCTGATCCACAACGGTGGCGGTCTGTTCGGTCTATTCCAGGGTTCGGCCCTCGGCTTCGCGCTGGTGACCCTCGTCGTCGTGGCGGTCCTGGTGGCCATCGAGGTGTGGTCGGGCTGGAGGAGCTGGCTCGTCACCATAACCCTGGGTCTGCTTCTTGGCGGGGCGATCGGCAACCTGATCGACCGCATACGTTTCGGCTACGTCGTCGACTTCGCCGACATCGGCATCGGAAACTGGCGCTTCTACATCTTCAACATCGCCGACTCCGCCGTGACAGTCTCCATCCTGCTGATGCTCGTGCTGTGGTTCGTGGCGCCGTACCTTGGGGTGCACATGCCCGCCGAAAGGGATGACCGGGGCCCGGCCGACCGTGGCGATGCCGGCAACGTAGAGGGCCGGTAGTCGATGAGGCGGCTGACGATCACCGTGCCCGATGCAGCCGAGGGTCGAGTAGATCGCTTCGTCGCCGACGTGTCCGGCCTGTCGCGCAGCTACGTCCAGAAGCTGATCACGGAGGGCCACGTCACCGCTGCCGGGGGCCCGGTCAAGGCGAACGAGCCGATCGTCGCAGGCGAGATCGTGGAAGTGGAGATCCCCGAACCACGGCCCCTGGAGCTGACGCCCGAGCCGATTCCGCTCTCTGTCGTCTATGAGGACGCGGACCTGCTCATCGTCGACAAGGCGGCCGGGCTGGTCGTTCACCCGGCCCCTGGTCACCCGGGCGGAACGCTCGTCAATGCACTCCTCGCCCGGGATACCGCCTACGGCGGGATCGCCGGCGTACAGCGGCCCGGCATCGTCCATCGCCTGGATCGTGACACGAGCGGCCTGCTGATGATCGCCAAGGACGACCGAGCGCAGGCCAGCCTGATGGCCCAGCTCAAGGCCCGGGGCGTGAAGAAGACGTATCTGGGCCTTGTCCAAGGCGCGGTCGTGGCGAATTCGGGGCGCGTGGAGGCGCCCATCGGACGCGACCCGCACCGCCGGACCCGGATGGCGGTCGTCCCCTCCGGCCGCGACTCCGTGACCGGCTATCGAGTCCGCGAGCGCCTGCCAGGCTGGACGCTTTTGGATCTGGACTTGATCACAGGTCGGACTCACCAGATCCGCGTCCACATGGCGGCCATCGGGCATCCTCTGGCGGGCGACCCGCTGTACGGCACGGGCACGTCCCGGAAGGGGCCGGACGGGCTGGAGCGGCTCTTCCTCCACAGCTGGCGGATCGAGCTGCAATCGCCGGGCGACGGGCACGTCATCCGAGCCACGGCGCCGCTCCCACCGGAGCTCGAGGCGGTGCTGGAGGGATTGCGAAACCGCCGGGCGGGAACGCTCGGCTCGGGTGCCGGCATGGGCGACGCTGCCGAGTCGGTCGAGTCCGTCGCCCCGGTTCAGAGGAGGCCGGCTTGAGCGGGCACGGTCTCGAGCCGCCGGCGGTTCCTTCGCCGGGCGTGCGACCTGCAGCGGCTTCCGAAGCGGATCCCCTGAACCCGATGCTCGTCATCATCTCAGGCCCTTCCGGCGTGGGCAAAGATACGATCATCGAGGCGCTCCAAAGGCGCGGGCACCGCCCCGAGTACCACTATGTGGTTACCTGCACGACCAGGGCTCGGCGGCCGAATGAGATCGACGGCGTCAGCTACAACTTCCTCTCTCCGAACGAGTTCACGAAGCTGCGCGACTCCGGCGAGCTGCTCGAGGCCAACGAGGTTCATGGCAACTGGTACGGCACGCCGCGAGCAGGCGTCCGAGAGGCTCTCGCAGGCGGCCAGCACGCCATCCTCAAGATCGATGTCCAGGGTGCGCGGGTGGTCAAGGGCTGTGTTCCAGAAGCTCTTCTCGTGTTTGTGGTGCCGCCTTCCTTCGACACGCTTGTCGAACATCTGAAGGCGCGGCGGACGGAGTCGGCCGAGCAGCTTGAGCTAAGGCAGCGGAACGCCGCAATCGAGCTGGCCCGCAAGGACGACTACGACTACGCGGTCGTCAACGAGGAAGGCCGGGTCGACGTCACGGCCGAGAAGATCGAACGGATAATCGAGCAGGAGGAACGACGCGGATTCCGCCGCGCGGTGACCGTCTGAGGGCGTCGTAGGCAGGGGCACGATCGATGGCTCAACCTGGTGATCCATCCTTCCGGTGGGATGAGCCAGTCCAGTCCGGCATGGCCGATGCCGCCGGCGAAGTGGAAGTGCAGTCGCCTCGCGAGGTCGCTGTCGATGCACCCGGCGCGGCGCGGACCTATACGTATGCGGTGCCTGCTCGGCTCGGGAGCCTCGACGATGGAGAGGCTGTCCTGATCGAGTTCGGGAGGGGCCGGCAGGCCCTTGGCATCGTGCTCGGGCCGGCCCGTGGAGAGGCACCACCCGATGCAAAGCCGATCCTTGCGAAGGTTCGAGCGGATGGGCCGTTGCTGCCACGTCTGACCCTCGATTTCGCACGATGGATCTCCGAGGAATACCTCGCGCCGCCGGCGGCCACGCTTCGCTCAATGCTGCCCCCCGGCATGCTGGAGCGGCTCGAGCTCGTAGCTGAGCTGTTGCCCGCCGACCTGCCGACGGAGCGAGGGGCCGAAGGGTCGTCTTGGGCGCCGATTGGAGCGGTGAGAGGAGAGAAGACCGATTTCGGCGCGGTGCCGCCCGACCGGGATGAGGCAGCCCTTCTGGAACGACTGGAGAGCGGACCTCGCCCCGCCCGCGATCTCGAAGGCGTCGACGGACGGGCGGCCGCGCTGAGGCGGCTGCGGTCCCTGGCCGGACGAGGACTGGTGCGCCTGGAATGGACGCTGACGGCGGCCTCGGCCGGGCCCAGGTTCGAGCGCTGGCTGACCCTCAGCGGTGAAGGCCGGCGGGTGGCCGCCGCCGTGGTAGGCGGCGGCCCCGCCCGGAGGGCGGCCGTAGGATCCCGCCTCGGGCCCCGCCAGCGTGACCTACTCGCCGAGCTTGCTGCCGCCGAGGCCGCCGGCGCGCCTGGCCTGGCCGCGGCGGAGGCCGCTCAGCGCCACGGGGTCGGCACGGCGACCGGCCTGATCCGGCGCGGCCTGATAGCGGCCGACATACGTGAACGGCCGCGCCGGCCGCCGGCACGACCAAAGGCCGGCCGGAGGGGCACTCGACCCGAGGGGTCGCAATTGACGCCGCCCCAGGCCGAGGCGCTGGCTACCATCTTGGCCGCCGTCAGGAGCCACGACGCAACGCCAATGCTCCTGGAAGGCATCGCAGGCTCGGGCAAGACTGCCGTCTATGCCGAGGCCATAGCCGAGACCATCTCGGCCGGCCGGCCGGCCCTTGTCTTGGTCCCGGAGATCGCGCTGGCCACGCCCCTGGTGGACCGGTTGAGAACCGAACTGGACGCGGAGATCGCGATTCTGCACTCGGGCCTCGGCGAGGGCGAGCGCGCCGACGAGTGGCGGCGCATCCGTGCCGGCGGCGTGGACGTGGTCGTTGGGACGCGAATGGCGGCGACCGCGCCACTCGGCGACATCGGCCTCATCGTGGTGGACGAGGAGCACGACGCGGCCTACAAGAGCGATCGCACGCCTCGCCTGCAGGCCCGTGACGCCGCGCTGGCGCTGGCCCGTCTCGCCGGGGCGGCTGTCGTTCTCGGCAGCGCGACCCCGTCGGTGGAGAGTGTCGGGCGCGTCCGGCAGGGCCGCTATCGCCATGCCCTGCTGCCCGACCGGCCGAGCGGGGCGCCGCCGCGCATCGAGGTCGTGGATTTGCGGGCCGAATTGGCCGCCGGCAACCGCGGCCTGCTTTCCGGCGCGCTGTCGACCGCGCTCGAGTCGCTGCCGCCGGGTGGCCGGGCAATCCTCGTGATCAATCGCCGTGGAACCGCCTCTGTCGTCGTCTGCCGTGACTGCGGTCACGTTCAGCGCTGCCCCGAATGCGATCGGACGCTGGTCTACCACCAGGCCGGCGTAACGCTTCGCTGCCACCACTGCGGAATCGCCTCGCCCCTCGCTTCACGCTGTCCGGCCTGCAAATCGCCCCGGATCCGCTACCTCGGCGGCGGAACCCAGCGGGTGGAGGAGGAAGTCAAGGCGACCTTCCCGCACCTTCGGGTCGGCCGCCTGGATCGGGACGTGGCCGAGCACAAAGGGGCCGTCGAGCGCGTCCTGGACGCCTTCGACGAGGGCCGGCTCGACGTCCTCGTCGGCACGAGTCTCGTTGCCAAAGGCATCGACATCCCGGAGGTCACGCTGGTAGGCGTCGTGTCGGCCGATGTAGCACTCAATCTGCCCGACGAACGCGCCGCCGAACGGACTTATCAGTTGCTCACGCAGGCTGTCGGCCGCGCCGGTCGGGGTGGGATGCCCGGCCTGGCCATCATTCAGACCTACCAGCCCGACCATCCCGCAATCCTGGCGGTGGCTCGCGGCGACGCGTCCTCCTTCTACGACTCAGAACTCGAGGTTCGGCGACGGTTCGGCTCGCCGCCATTCGGTCGCCTGGTCAAGCTGACGGTGGGCCTGTCCGACCCTATGGCAGCCGAACACGAAGCCGCCGCAATGGCCGACCGGCTGCGCGCTGCGGCTGCCGCCCGGGCCGTCGGCTCCGGAGCGCCCTTCAAAGTGGAGGTCCTGGGCCCGGCTCCTGCTTACGTCGCTCGTCGAGCCGGTCGCTGGCGCTGGAACGTCGTCCTGCGCGGCGACCGGCCGCTCGAGCTGCTGAGCCCGCCGCCGGGCGCCCCCTGGTCGATCGACGTCGATCCCGACTCGCTTCTCTAGCACCGGCGAGGAGCGACTCCGATGGGAATGATGGGAAGAACGACTAGGTCGAACTCCTGGTCGGCGCCGCCGGCTAGCCCCTTTCGGGCGCGGCACATCGGGACCGCCGTTCGAACCACCCGAAGTCGGCCGGATGACCTCCCGCGGCCTCTCGGTATACTCTCGGGCCATGAGTGTCCGACCCATCGTTCTCCTCGGCGATTCTCGGCTGCGCCTGAAGGGCGAGACCGTGGACAGCTTCGGCAGGTACTTGCACGAGTTGCTGGACGACCTGACCGACACGGTCCGCAACGCCCCGGGCGTTGGGCTGGCTGCCCCCCAGATCGGTGAGGCCAAGCGTGCCTGCGTCGTCGAGGTGGATGGCCAGCTCCACGAGCTGGTCAACCCGCGCATCGTCCGCTCCGACGGTGAGGACCGCGATCTCGAAGGCTGCCTCTCGATCCCGGGGTACGTGGCCTACGTCACGAGGCGCGAGAAGGTCTGGGTCGTCGCCCAGAACCGCCTCGGGAGAAAGATCAAGGTGGCCGGCTCGGGGTTGCTAGGCAGGGCGCTCCAGCATGAGCTCGACCATCTCGACGGCAAGCTCTATATCGACTACCTCGACTCGATGGACGAGCTGATCGCGACCTCCGAGGATGAGGAAGAGGAAGGGCGACCGGCAACGGCGCGCACGCCGGTAGGGTGAGCGGCGCGGTCGAGGGTTCGACTGTCGGTCGCGCGTCTGCCGAGTCTCGGGTTCGGGCCGTCTTCTTCGGCAGCGGCAGCTTCGCCGTTCCGATTCTCGACGCCCTGGCGGCCGTGCCTGGCGTTCGCCTCGAAGCCGTAGTCTCTGCGCCCGATCGACCTGTGGGCCGCAAGGCGGTCCTCACGCCAACGCCGGTTACCGCCCGAGCCAGGGAACTGGGACTGGCCGTTCTCCAGCCGGTTCGAGTGCGCCGGCCCGAAGCGGTCGACGAGGTCCGGCAGTTCGGGCCCGGTCTAATCGTCCTGGCCGACTACGGCCAGCTGATCCCTCGCGTCCTGCTCGACCTTCCGCCTCGAGGTTTCTTGAACCTGCATCCGTCGGCGCTACCGCGCTGGCGTGGCGCCGCGCCGATCCCGGCCACGATCCTCGCCGGAGACGCCGCGACTGCTGTGACGCTGATGGTCGTGACCGAGGAGATGGACGCGGGACCGATCGTGGCAACCGAGCCGCTGGAGGTTCGGCCGGACGACACTGCGGTGACGCTGGAGGTGCGGGCGGCCGACGCCGCGGCCATGCTGCTGCGCCGGGCTCTACCGGAGTGGCTCGCCGGGCGCCTGAAGGCCCGGCCACAGCCCGTGGAAGGCATTACGCTGACGCGGCCGCTGCGCCGCGACGATGCGTTGCTCGATCCCGGTCAACCTGCCGAGGAACTGGAGCGGCAGGTTCGCGCATATCAGCCGTGGCCGGGCAGCTACCTCGAGACGGGCGAGGGGAGGCTCATCGTCTGGCGGGCGCACCTTGCCGCCTCCGAGGCAGGGGATACGGCGGGCCTGCTGGTAACCTTCGGCCGAGATGGATTGGCCGTTGCAACGACCGCCGATCGGCTGGTTCTCGACGAGGTTCAGCTCGCCGGGAAGAATCGCGTCTCGGCGGCGGAACTGCGGCGCGGCCACCCGGAGCTGGCCGGAGCGACGACCGGCTGACGTCACGTCCGTCTGCCTCGGACTCGGCATGCGATAATCGCGGCCCTGTGAGTCCTACCGACGTGACCGGCGACAAGACTGCCGGCGACCCTGTCGTCACGCCCCCGCTTGAGCCCGAGTCCAGGCCGGATCCGGGCTCCGTTTCCCGCCACGCTCGTCCCGGTCTGAGCGGTCTCGCCGATGGAGCGCTTGAAGAGTGGCTGGCAAGCGAAGGCCAGCCGGCCTATCGGGCAAGACAGATCCGGGACGCCATCTGGCGTCAGAACGCTCAGACGGCGGAGGAGATGCTGACTCTGCCCGCCGCCTTCCGGTCGAGACTCGCGCACGCTTTTCGCATCGACACGATCGTCGAGGACGAAATCAGGCTTGCCGACGCCGGCTTGACCGAGAAGACACTTCATCTGCTCTCGGACGGGGCGCTCATCGAATCTGTGCTCATGCACTACCCAGCGCGTGGCTTCGCCGGGTCGAGCCGGCCGCTGCATCGCGAGCGCCACACCCTTTGCATCTCTAGCCAGGCCGGCTGCGCCGTTGGTTGCCCGTTCTGCGCCACGGGAGAGTTGGGCCTCGGGCGCGACCTCGAGACCGCGGAGATCGTCGACCAGGTCCGCCACGCCGCGAGCCGCCTGGCCGCTACCGGTCGGAATCTCACGAACGTCGTCTTCATGGGGATGGGCGAGCCGCTGCTCAATCTGGACCGAGTCTTGGAGGCGGTGGCCATCCTGTCCGACCCACGCCAGTTCGGCCTTGGGGCCCGTCACGTGGTCGTCTCCACGTCGGGCGTCGTACCGGGCATCCGGCGCCTGACCGCGCTCGGGCCGCAATTCACTCTGGCGGTCAGTCTTCACGCCGCGCGGGACCCGCTTCGCGACGTTCTTGTGCCACTCAACCGCCGCTGGCCGGTGGCGGAGGTCGTGGCTGCGTCGCGCGACCACGCTCTCGCGACCGGGCGACGCGTCAGCTACGAGTACGTGATGATCTCCGGCGTGAACGACACAGACGTCGACGCCGATGCCCTCGCCACGCTTCTGCGAGGGGATCTGGCGCATGTCAACCTGATCCCGATGAACCCGGTCGCCCACACCCCGTGGACGGCGAGCCCTCCAGAGCGAGTCGCCCAGTTCGCGGCGCGCATACGGCGTAGCGGGGTGGGCGTTACCGTCCGGGCCAACCGTGGCCAGGACGCCGGCGCCGCCTGCGGCCAGCTCGCCGCCGACAGGGCAGGGGAGCTGCCGGCTGCTGCCGTGGCCCGCCGGCGCGACGCCATCGTCCGCCAGAGCGAGGCCGCCCTCCGCGGCGGCCGCAGCTCCGAAGGCCTCTCGGCCGATCTGGCCGCGGCCATTCGATCCGGAGCGGCCCGATGACGGCTCCACATCGAGCGCTCGTCAGCGCCAGCATTCTGGATTGCGACCTCTCGGATCTGAGCAGTGAGTGCCTCAGAGCGCTCGAGGGGGGCTCGGATCGCATCCATCTCGACGTCATGGATGGCCATTTCGTCCCGAACATCACCTTCGGGCCGGGCATCATCAAGCGCCTCAGGCAGATCGGCAGTCAGCCGTTCGACGCCCATCTGATGATTTCGCAGCCGAGCCGCTACGTGGGCCAGTTCATAGACGCCGGCTGCGACTCGATCACTTTCCACGTCGAGGTCGAGGAGCCGATCGAACCGACTCTGCTGCAGATACGCAAGGCCGGTCGGCTTGCCGGTCTGGCTATCAAGCCCGCGACGCCGCTGTCGGCTCTCGACCCCTACCGAGATCTGCTCGACATAGTCATGGTCATGACCGTGGAGCCGGGTTTCGGAGGCCAGAGGTTCATGGCGGACGCGGCGACCAAGATCGACCCTGCGCGCGACGTCTTCCGCGATCGACCGCGCGAGAGGCCATCGCGGCGCGAGGTCCACGTCGACGGCGGGGTCAACCGCGATACAGCCGAGCTGTGCGGCCGTCTTGGGGTGGATATCCTCGTCGTCGGCTCGACTCTGTGGAAGAAGGGCCACGATATCTCGAGCGAGATCCGGTCGATCAAGGCTCTCGCCGACGGGGGCTACGCCAGGCGGGCCGCCGGCCGGGCCCCGATCGGGAAGGCACCGACCGGCACGGGCACTGGGGGAGAGGCTGAGTGAACGAAGAAACGGCCCTGGGAGGCGTCGCCGCGGTGCCGGAGACGGCAGCAGCGGAGTCCGTCGGCGGTGTGAACGGCGAGGGGAGCGCGCCGGGCGCGCCGCACGGATACCTGGGTCGGCGCAATGACCGGCTCCTGCTGGCAGCGGTGGCTGCCTACGCGATCCTGCTCTCCATCCTGATGATCGCGAGAGGGATCTCTGTCACGCCGGACGTGATAGTCGTCGCCTTTGGGCTCGCGGCCCTGATCCTGGGCCGGGGCAAGCTCTTCCTGCGCGACTGGATCCCTTTCATCGCGCTCTTCTTCGCCTACGAGTTGATGCGCGCCTACGCGGACAAGTTCGGCCTGCCGATCCACGTCACGGACATTGTCTCGATCGAGCGGATCATCGGGCTCGGAGGCCTGCCCACGACTCTGCTCCAGAGCCTCCACCAGGGCGCGGCATCGAACCCGGACGTCCTCGCCTCGATCTCGGTCATCTTCTACTTCCTGCATTTCCCGCTGCCGCTTGCCATCGGCTTTCTGCTGTGGATCCATCGGCGCCGCACCTACTACGACTTCGTCGCCGCACTGATCCTCCTGTCGATGGCCGCGTTCGTGACCTACCTGGTGCTGCCGGTTGCGCCTCCATGGTGGGCCTCGGAGCACGGCTACGTAACCGGTGTCCTCCACCTCAGCCAGACGGGCTTCAACGGCCTGGCCAGCTTCTTCGGCTTCCACCCTGACCAGTACTTCTACTCGTACTCGGTCTACAGCATCAGCCCGAACGAGGTGGCCGCCTTCCCGTCTCTCCACGCGGCCTACCCATTCCTGGCCTTCCTCTTCGCCCGGCGAGCGTTCGGCAAGGCCGGTTGGCTGATGCTCGCCTACACGGCCTGCATCTGGTTCGCGATCGTCTACCTTGGCGAACACTGGGTGGTCGACATCATCGGCGGCGTGATCTACGCCTCCGCGGCCTACTTCGCCGTGACGCACGGTCCGGTGTGGGCCCGCCGTTTCATGGACCAGGCGGCCGACGAGGAGATCGAAGCCGGCGTGGAGGCCGAGGACGAGGGCGATGCCGGAGCTCTGCGCCGGCTCGGCCGGCGAGTGCGCTGGGCCCTGGTAGTCCAGGGCCTGACGGTGACGGTCGTGGGAGCCCTCTTCGCGTACGGCATGAACAAGCTCGGTTGGGTCGGGGGCACGGGGACAGCACTCTATGTCCTGCCCTGGCTCGCCATCCTGGGCGGCCTGTGGCGAGGCGCCGCGGGTCTGGTCAGCCGCTAGGGCCTCCGATGCGCGCTTTGCTCCAGCGGGTTTCTCGGGCGGAGGTCCGGGTCGACGGCCAGGTGCTCGGAGCCATAGATCGCGGGCTTCTGATCCTGCTTGGCGTGGCGCCCGGGGACGACGAGTTCGTGGCCGGAGGACTGGCGGCCAAGGTTGCCGGGCTGCGGATCTTCTCCGACGCCGATGGCCTGACGAACCTGTCGATCGGCGACGTCGGTGGGTCGGCCCTGGTGGTCAGCCAGTTCACCCTGTACGCGGACACTCGCAAGGGGCGCCGGCCGTCGTTCCTGGCCGCCGCGGGCCCGATCGTCGGCGAGCGCCTGTACGAGGTCTTCTGCGAGATGCTGGCGTCGACGGGCCTGCCAGTCCAGCAGGGTCGTTTTGGGGCGGATATGGACGTCGAGCTGATCAACGAAGGGCCGTTCACGATCTGGCTCGACAGTGACGAGCTGAGCATCGAGCCGCGGCCCACGTCCTGACGGGGACGGTCGTTCTCCTGCAACGGACACGAAATCGGCGCCGATCGTGACTCGACGCCGAGTGAGTTCGGTTCGACCGGCGGCTGGCCGGCGTCGCCTAGCGGTCCGCCCGGGAGAGCGTGCGCTGGCAGCGGGTGCAGACGAGGGCCTTAACTGGCTTGCCGTTGAGCTGGATGGTCGTCTGCTGAAGGTTCGGCTGGTAGCGACGATGTGCGCGGACTCGGTTCATTCCGGACGACTGCGGGTTGAAGCCGTCCATGGAGACCTTCCCGCAGACGGCGCAGGAGCGAGCCATGAGGTCCTCTCGAATACGTGATCGGAATACGCGACCCCGACCGGGGTCGGACGGGGCGGTATGATAGCACACCGTTTCCGCCGCTCTGGCTGGAGGTTGTGCCCGCGAATGCCCGAACGCCCCGTGGCCGGCAGATCGATCGTCACCCGCCGCGCCATTGTAGACATCGTTCGAACAGCGGTTCAAAGCAGCTACGGCGTGACTGGATTCAGCGATCCCTCCTTTGGCCGCCGGCTGCTGCGCTGGATCGGCCTCGATCGGCCCGGTATGCGCCTGACCACTGAGGGCGGCGTGCGTCTGGACCTCTTCATTACTGTCGCCTTCGGGGTGCCGGTCGCCGAGGTTGCCCGGCAGGTTGATTCCGCGGTCCGCTACTCGCTGCGGCGCTATACCGGGGCGGAGGTTGCGGGCCTGACGATCCACGTCGACGGTCTGCGCTACCAGCCGACGGCGGTCGAGCGGGCTGAAGCGATCGAACGTACGGAGACGATCGAGCGGCCCGAACCCGTCCACGAGCAGCAACCGGACCAGAGCGCAGCCGAGCGTGTGACGGCTTCGAGGAAACGCAAGACTCGATGACGATTCGAGACAATCGATGACGCGCCGAATCGGTGACGGAGCCGGGCTGCTCGCTGCCTTTCGAGCCGCCGTCGACAACCTCGCCGCCAACGTG
Source organism: Chloroflexota bacterium (assembly GCA_003165675.1). Lineage (GTDB taxonomy): Bacteria > Chloroflexota > Limnocylindria > Limnocylindrales > CSP1-4 > Fen-1039. The sequence goes on along the minus strand of PMNU01000055.1, from coordinate 33,147 downwards.
GACGAGGTCAACGCGCTCAACGTCTTTCCCGTTCCCGACGGCGACACCGGCAGCAACATGCTGGCGACCGTCCGGGCTGCTCTCGCGGAAGCCGAAGCCGTCGCCGAGCCGTCGGCCGATCGTGTCGCCCAGGCGATCAGCTTCGGCGCGCTGATGGGTGCCCGAGGCAACTCGGGAGTGATTGCATCGCAGATCTTCCACGGCATGGCCGAGGGGCTCGGAGGCAAACGCCGCTTCACGGGCCCCGATCTCGCGCATGCGCTGACCCAGGGCACGGCAACGGCGTACAAGGCCGTGGCCAAGCCGGTCGAGGGCACGATTCTGACCGTCGTTCGCGAATCGGCCGCCGCGGCAGTGGCGACCGCCGATTCGGGGGGCGATCTCGAGGACGTGCTGTCCGCCGCCGTTGAGGGAGCCCGTCAGGCCGTGGCCCGGACTCCTTCGATGCTAGCCATCCTCCACGATGCGGGTGTCGTCGATGCCGGCGGGCAGGGTTTGTACCGGCTCATGGAGGGCGCGCTGCGGTATCTCGTCCTGCGGACACCGGTGGGGACGTCGGCGACACAATCTGCGACCACGCCGACCGCGATGCCGGCCGTTCATGCGGCCGATGACTTCGGCTACGAAACGATGTTCCTGCTGCAGTCGCGCTCGGCTCCGATCGACGTTGAGGGTTTGCGCGAGGCTCTCGAGAGGATGGGCGAGTCGGTCCTGATCGCAGGCAACTCGGGGGCGGTCAAGGTTCATGTCCACAACGACCGGCCGGACAACGTGATCGCACTGGGACTGTCGATGGGCTCCCTGACCCGCATTACGGTCGAGAATCTCGACGCCCAGTCGAACGAGGTGCGTGAGAAGCGAGCTGTCGATGTCGTCGCGACGCCGATCGAAGGGCGCGCCCGATACGGGCACCGCGAAGCTCGACCGCACGTCGATCTGGGCACGTTCGGAGCCGAGGTTGAGGCAACGGGTGCGGGCGGGGGAGGGAACGGGTCCTCGGGACCGAACGGGCCTGGCGCGATGCCGCCGCCGGCCGAGATGGTGCCGCTGGCCGTGGTGGCGGTCGCCGCGGGCGATGGACTGGCTCGCATCTTCGACTCGTACGGGGTCGCTGCCGTCGTAGACGGCGGACAGAGCAACAATCCATCCACCGGCGAACTGCTCGATGCCGTCGAGAAGGTCGCCGCGGACGAGATCCTGCTTCTGCCAAACAACTCCAACGTCGTCCTTGCCGCGCGGCAGGCTACCGAGATGACCAACCGGCGCGTTCGCGTCGTTCCAACCCGGAACGCGGCCGAGGGTTTCGCGGCCCTGCTGGCGCTCGATCCAGGGCGCGACGCCACGACCAACGCCGAGGTGATGACGCTCGCCGGACGGGCAGTCCAGACGTTTCAGGTCACGGAAGCCGTCCGCGACGCCACGATAGGCGGGCGCAAGGTCAGGAGGGGCCAGACCATCGCCCTCGATCCTGACGACGGACTGCTGGCCGTGGACAGTGATCGAATGAAGGCGGTGATGGCCGCGCTCGAGGCGCTGGAGCCGGGGTTCGAGTTGATCACGCTCTACTACGGGCAGGGAGCCGACCTGGCTGAAGCCGAGGCCGTGGCTCGTCGAGTGGGGGAGTGGCGCGCCGGCGTGGAGGTCGAAGTGATCCAGGGCGGGCAGCCACACTACCGGTATCTGATTGCGGCCGAGTAGGGACGTGGTCGGGCGGGGGCATCACAGCTCTGCCGGAAGTGGCACGGCTCGCGGTCGCTCAGGTGGCATTGGCGCAGCCCCCAGCAGCCCGGCAGGGCCAGTCGGCCCCGACACGCCGGTCGGTTCCAGCGGCTTCGCCGGCGCGACCGTTCTGCGACGCGTCGGTCCGCGACTCGGCATCCACACCGTCCGCGACCTGCTCTTTCATCTGCCGCGCCGCTACGACGACCTCCGCGAGCTGAGCGCCGCCCGCGACCTTGTATGGATCGCCGACGGCGGAGCCGCCAGCGCTCGTCTTCAGGTGCGGAGCGTCCGTGTCGAACAGACCTTCCGGCGACGAGTTCAGCGGACGACGGCCTTCCTGGGCGACGAGACGGGTGAGGTCGAGGCGACGTGGTTCGGACGCCGATTCATCGACCGCCGCCTGCGGGAAGGCTCCTGGATCGTGATCAGCGGCAAGGTCCGGCGCCGCGGCTTTACCACCACATTCGAGAACCCGGAGTTCCAGGTTGACGACGGCTCGGCGCTGTTGCACGCCGGTCGGATCGTGCCCGTGTACCGGCTTACGGCCGGGCTCACGGCGGCGATCCTGCGGCGAGCGATCCGCCAGGCTCTCGATGCCGTCGGTGCCTCCTATCCGGAGTATCTGCCGCTCGAGGCCTCAGTCGGGATCTCGGGGGAGATACCCGGTGGTGGCCCCTCGGCCGCCGCCGAGGCGGCGGCGCCCCCGATGGCCATTGCCGCCGCCCTTGAGAACGCCCATTACCCCGAGACGTTCGCGGCCCGCGACGCGGCCCTGCGCCGGCTCGGCTACGACGAACTGCTGGCGCTGGAAGTCGGAATGGTGGCGCGCGAGCGAGGGCGGCAGGAGGCGGTCGGCGAACCGGTTGACGTGCCGGCGCCCAGAGTCCGCCAGGCGATCGGCGCGGTCGAGGTTGCCTTGACCGAACAGGTCCGAACTCGCGTCGGCGACGCGGAGCCCGCGCGCCTTACCTCGGACCAGGTCGCGGCAGTGGCCGCGATCGCAGTCGATCTGCGGCGGCGGCGGCCGATGATGAGGCTGCTCCAGGGAGACGTAGGGTCGGGGAAGACCGCCGTGGCCGCCCTGGCGCTGGCCTTCGTGGCGGACGCGGGCCGACAAGGGGCGCTTCTTGCGCCCACGGACCTGCTGGCCCGCCAGCATGCCGTGGCGCTGGCACGGCTGCTCGAGCCGCTCGGCCACGGGGTCACGCTGCTCACGGGAACGTTGCCGGACCCCGAGCGCCGGGCCGCGCTCGCCCGACTGGCCGAACCCGCGGCCGGCGACGATCTGCTCGGGCTGACGTCCGGCCTCGTGGTGGTGGGGACGCACGCCCTGGTGCAGGAGTCCGTCCAGTTCGCCGACCTGGCCCTGGCGGTCGTCGACGAGCAGCATCGATTTGGCGTTGCCCAGCGGGAGGCTCTCGGTGCGAAGGGCAGGTCGCCGCACGTGCTGCTGATGACGGCGACGCCCATTCCTCGCACCCTCGGCCAGATCCTGCTCGCGGACCTCGACGTGTCCGATCTTCGATCGCTTCCGGCCGGGCGGCTGAAGGTCAAGACGGGCATCCGCCGTTCGGCCGACCTCACCGGTGCCGCGGATGACCCCGGCCGGGGCGCGTATCCGCTCATCGTGCGAGAGGTACGAGCCGGTCACCGGGCCTTCGTCGTCGTGCCGCTGATCGAGGAGGACGAGGAGATGACCGCGCGCTCGGCGGACGAAGTGGCGCGCGCAATGCCGGCCGAGCTGGCCGAGGCCGCTGCCCGAATCGGTCTTCCGGCTGAGCCGGCGGCTCGAGTCGGTGTTGTGCACGGTCAGATGAGAGCCGCGGACCGGGACGGGAGGATGGACCTCTTCCGCCGCGGCGAGCTGGACGTCCTGGTCGGGACGACGGTTCTCGAGGTCGGCGTAGATGTTCCCGAAGCGACGGTAATGCTCATCCTGGACGCAGACCGGTTCGGCCTCGCCCAGCTCCATCAACTCCGCGGCCGGGTTGGCCGAGGCGAGGCACAGTCCTACTGCATCCTCGTCTCAGACTCCACCGATGCCACGGCCCGTGCTCGACTGGAGGCCCTGGAATCAAACAACGACGGCTTCGAGCTGGCTGAGATGGACCTGGAGCTCAGGCGCGAGGGAGAGTTGCTCGGGTTCCACCAGAGCGGCTTGCCAACCTTGCGCATCGCCTCACTTCGCGACAGGGGCGACCGCCGGCGAGCGGCGCAGGCTCGCGCGGTCGCGGAGAGCCTGGTCGATGAGACAGGCGCGTTGCGGCCCGGGAACGAAGCCCTGGCCGTTGAATTGCGCGCAGGCTGGCTCGCCCGAGTGGGGGCGGGCGAAGTGCTGGCGGACGTCCCAGACGAGGCTCCAGGTGCATTCGGTGAGTGACGCAGGTCGCGTCATTGCCGGCTCGGCCAGGGGGACGCGTCTTCGTGCTCCGGGGGAAGGCACGCGGCCGCTGTCAGACCGCGTCAAGGAAGCCCTGTTCGCCATCCTGGAGCCCAACCTGGCCGGCGCCAACGTTCTGGACCTGTTCGCCGGGTCGGGCGCCGGCGGGATCGAGGCTCTGTCACGCGGTGCCGCCCACGCGACGTTCGTGGAGCAATACCCGACCGCCGCCCACGTCATCGGCGAGAATCTGGCGCATGCCCGTCTCGCGGAACGTGGCCACGTCGCGTGCACCGATGTCATCACGTACCTGGGCACCCGGGCCGCTCCCGACGGGCCGTTCGACGTGGTTCTGGTGGATCCGCCATACGCCGAGGCCGATCTGATGAACGCGGCGCTGGCACGCCTCGGCGCCGGTGGACCGCCTCTCCTGAGGCCCAAAGCGTGGGTCGTGGCCAAGCACTTCTGGCGGACGCCCCCACCGGCGGTCGTTGGGCTGCTAGCATCCGTACGGACCCGCCGTTTCGGGGAGACCGCGCTCACGTTCTATCGCCCGACGGCAGAGACGCTCCGAGATGCCGGGCCGATCGAGAATGCCAGTGCGGATGGGTCCGGGGAGAGGCCGGAGGAGGCAGCTAGGTGAAGATCGCCGTCTACCCGGGCTCGTTCGACCCGATCACGTATGGCCATCTCGACGTGGTCTCCCGCGCCGCGGCGGTGTTCGATCGGCTCGTATTCGCCGTGCTCGTGAATCCGCAAAAGGGTGCGGCGATACTCTCTACCGAGGAGCGTCTCAACGCGATTCGAGAGGCGGTCGATGAGTGCTGCCCGGCCGATGTCGCCGTTCGAATCGATGTCGAGTCGTTCGATGGCCTGACAGTCGACTTCTGCCGCCACCGCGAGGCAACCTTCATCGTTCGAGGCCTGCGCGCCATATCCGACTTCGAGTCGGAGCTCCAGATGGCCCACACGAATCGCAAGCTCGCCCCCGAGGTAGACACGGTCTTCTTCATGACCGCCCTCGAGCACAGCTACCTCAGCTCGAGTCTCGTGAAGGAGATAGTGGCTTTTGGCGGCGACGTGACCCAGATGGTGCCGCCGGCCGTAGTTAGGCGTCTGGTTGCTCCCGAACGCGGTCTATAATCCATCCAACCGGCAGCCCTTGCCACCTGCCCGAGGAGGGCCCGACCGATAGACATCATCGTCTTGATCGAGCGCCTGGAAGCGCTAGTGGCGAACGGCAGGAAGCTTCCGTTTACTAACAGCGTGATCGTCGATCAGGCTGAGGCGCTGGAGTGGATCGACCAGCTGCGGGTGACGATTCCCGAGGAGATCAAGTCCGCGCGCCGCGTCACAAACGAGGTCGAGCGGCTGCTGGAGCAAGCCCGTGAGGAGGCCGAGCAGATCCTGGCCCGAGCGCAGGAGCAGGCGACATACCTCATCGAGGAGCGCGAGCTCACTCGCCAGGCCGAGGAGCTGAGTCATGAGATCGTTCGCCAGGCTCAGCTTGAGAGCGACGAGGTCCGGCGCGGCGCCGACGACTACGCATCCGAGGTCCTTATGGGTCTCGAGGCTCAGGTGATGCGCACCCTCAAGACCATCAAGAGCGGCCTGGAGCTGCTGGACGATCGGCGCGCTACGGCCGCGGCAGTAGCCGCAGCGGCATCGACGGCGGCAATGGACAACGATGGTCAGGGAAGCCTCGACGAGTACGACGAATCGGATGCAGGGCAACCGGTCCACGACTGAGGCCCTCACTTTCAACGTAGCCGGGCTCCTGGCAGAGCCGGCTGGGTCGGTCCGGCAGCTCTCCGTCTCTGGGCCGGCCCTCGACCTTGAACCCGATGTCGTGCAGATCTGCGAAGTCGAGGGCGAATTGCGTCTGACCCGCACGAACAGGGGCCTGCTCCTGCATGGTCGGCTCCGAACGGCCATCGAGCAGACGTGCAGCCGCTGCCTGCGCGAGATCGAGTGGCCGGTAGAGCTCGACCTGGACGAGGAGGTTCTGCCGACCATCGATCTGCTGAACGGGCTTCCGCTGGACACAGCCGCCGAGCCCGATGTCCTGCGGCTGACCGATCATCACGAGCTGGACCTCGAGCCCGCGGTCCGCGACGCCATCCTGCTCGCTGAGCCGATCGCGCCCTTGTGCCGCGAGGATTGCCCCGGGCTGTGCGTGACCTGCGGTCGGGAGCTGGCCACCGGGCCGCACGATCACCCGGGCGACGAGATGGACCCACGTCTTGAGGCCCTCCGCCGCTTCACGGATGATTCCGCTCCCGAGTGATCGCGCGTCCTCGAGTGGATCTTGGTCGCGCAGCGTCGCGCTGCGGTGACAGCGCGACGCTGAACCGCTAAACTCCCGCGTCTGTTCCATGCGCAGGGTATGCTTCGACGTACCTCGTCACGGATCAGACCACCGCGCCCCGGCGCCTTCCCGGCCCAGCCACCTGGCCCCGCGCCGGAGCGAAAGGAGTAGCAGCTTCAATGGGTGTTCCCAAGAGGAAAGTCTCACACGCTCGACAGGGTGATCGCCGCGCCCACCACGCGATGACGGTCCCGCACCTGGAGCCGTGTCCGCATTGCCACCAGCCCAAGCAGGTCCACCACGCCTGCCCGGTTTGCGGCTACTACGCCGGCCGGCCCACCGTCGAGATCAAGCAGGAAAAGCCGCAGCAGACGGCCTGAACCGTTGGACCTGGGCACGGTTCGCACGGTTAGCGCTGGCCCCGTCCGCGTCGCCGTAGACGCGATGGGGGGCGATCACGCGCCACTCGAGATAGTCGCCGGCACGCTGTCGTGGGCGCGCGCCCACCCGTCCGATTCGGTGGTGCTCGTTGGCGTTCCCGAACGAGTCAGAGAGGTTGCTGGCGGGCCTATCCCGCCGAACGTCGAGATCGTAGCGGCGAGTCAGGTGGTGGAGATGGACGAGTCGCCCGCGCTGGCGTTGAAGGCCAAGAGGGACTCGTCGATCATGGTTGCCATGGACCTGATCAAGCAGGGTCGGGCAGATGCGCTCGTAACTGCCGGGCACAGTGGCGCCGGCATGGCGGCGGCCGTGCTCAAGCTGGGCCGACTGCCCGGTGTCGACCGGCCGGCGCTGGCGGTCCAGATGGTCACCGAGACCGGCCCGTTCGTTCTGCTCGACATCGGGGCGAACATGGATTCGAGCGGTTTCAATCTCTATCAGTTCGCCCATATGGGCTCGCTTTACGCCGAGCGTGTTCTCGGCGTGCCGAACCCGCGCGTCGCCCTTCTGTCGATCGGTGAGGAGAGGGGCAAAGGGGATCAGGCTGTCCAGCAGGCGACGCAGCTCCTGGACGACGACGCCGGCCTTAACTTCATCGGCAACGTCGAAGGTCGCGACCTGGTCAAGCACATGGCCGACGTGGCTGTGTGCGACGCGATGGTCGGGAACGTGACGATGAAGTTCTTCGAAGGCCTGGTTACGTTCATGGGTCACCTGTGGGAGAGGGAGTTCCGGCGCCTTCCCCTCGGGCCCATCGGCTACCTGTTCATGAAGCCCGGCGCCGGCCGCATCCGGGCACTCTTCGACTACGAGACGTTGGGCGCCTCGCCGCTTCTCGGGGTGAAGGGCATGGTCCTGATCACCCACGGCTCGGCAAAGCGGCGGATGATCGAGTTCGCGCTGGATGCCGGCGCCACGGCGGCCCGGGCGCGCATTCCGGACCTGATCGCGGACGCGTTCCGGGGCCAGTTTCGCCATCCCGAGCGGCAGGTGCAGTGAGCCTATGAACGTCCCGCCAGTGGCCCACCGACCCCCTCGGCCCGATCCCCATCCGCTCACCGTGAGCCACTCCGTCATCGTCGAGATGGTGCGCGTCGCTGCGCTCGAGGTCCCTGGCGTTCTCAAGGTCGGGCGCGGTGGGCGACTGGCATGGCTCGCCGGCTCGCCGGTGCGGGCCCGCGTCGGTGATGGCAAGGTGTCGGTCCGCGTGTGGATCGTGGCTCGTCCGGGCCACGCCCTGGGGCCACTCGCCGCGCAGGTTCGTCAGGCAGTCGGCGCCACCGTGGAGCGGCTGCTCGGTTTGGACCTTGGCGACGTTACAGTCGTTGTCGATGGCGTCGGGGGCTGGGGTACGTGACGCCAGGCGCGGACGACACCGGCCGAGCCGCGCGACGTGATCGCGGCAGCACCGATGAGATCGTATCTCACCGTCTGGCGCGGCGGCTTGCCCTGGCCTCCTTGTTCGAGGCTGAGTTTGGCCAGCGGACGGCGGAGACGATTCTGGAGCGTCATCTGGCCGAGGCCGCTGACGACGGTCCAACCGGTGACTTTGCGCGTGAGCTGGTATCTGCCGTCGTCCAGGACCGTGAGCGAATCGACGCCCTGATCGAGCGCCTGGCGCCGCAGTATCCGGTTGTCCAGCTCGCCAGGATGGATCGGACTCTGCTACGTAGCGGCATCGGCGAGGTGCTACACTCCGGCACGCCGTCCCGGGTGGCCATTGCCGAATGGGTCGAGCTGGCTCGCACGTACAGTGGCGAACCGGCGCGGCGTCTGGTCAATGGAGTACTCGGGAGGATTGCTCGCGACCCCGAAGCCGGTGCGCGCCGCGCCCCGG
>PMNU01000055.1:5582-24371 GCA_003165675.1 Chloroflexota bacterium | reverse complement strand
ACGAAGACGCCGAGAAGATCCGGACCGTGCAGGACGCCGTCGACTACATCGACGAGCACGCGGCCTAGACCGCAACCCAACTGATGCGCCCCGCAGCCGCTCTTGCCGAGCGGCTGGGGCTCCCGGTCCGTGACCTCGACCTGCTACAGCAGGCGCTGATTCACAGCAGCTATCTGCACGAGCATCGGGACCTGGCCGCCGGTCACAACGAGCGCCTCGAGTTCCTTGGCGACTCTGTCGTGAGCCTGGCCATTTCGGACGCCCTCTATCGTCGCTATCCGGACGATGACGAGGGCGTTCTCTCCGCTCGTCGGGCATCGATCGTGAGCACGACCGGTCTGGCTCGGTTGGCCAGCCGGCTGGAGCTTGGCGAGTATCTGCTGCTCGGCGAGGGCGAAGCGCAGCGCGGCGGCCGTCGACGTCCCGCCCTGCTCGCCTCCGCCCTGGAGGCCGTAGTCGGCGCCTTGTACCTCGACCTCGGGTACGACGGCGCCAGCGGGTTTGTGACTGCCCTGGCCGCACCCGAACTGACGAGCGATCGTTCGCTCGGCTCGTTGAAGAGCCCAAAGAGCCGCCTCCAGGAATACACGCAACGCCTCTCGGGTGAGCGGCCCCAGTACCGCCTGATCGATGCCGTCGGTCCTGACCACGCCAAGGTCTTTCGGGTCGAGGTGGCGGTCGGCGGTCGGGCCATCGGCGTAGGTCGAGGTCGTTCGCGGCGCGTGGCCGAGACGGCTGCCGCGGCCCACGGGATCGAAGCGTTGCGCCTCGGGTCTGGGCCTCGAGACGACGATCGTGCCCAAGCGCCGGAGCTGGCGGAGTTTCCGGGCGGCGATGTGGACGACGATCGGGGGGATTGGGGTGCGCCCCAAGAGGAGCGCGAGTCCACCGGCGGACCCTGGGTCAAGACCGATCCCGAGGCGCTCGATCTGGCCCAGGGGGGCGAGACATCGGGGATCGGGCGTGCAGTTGGCAACGTCGCCAGCGGCGATTCGGTCTCGACTGAAGAGCGCTTGGGCGATCAGGGTGGGTCGTCTTGATCATGACAGTTCCTACGGCCCGCCGACTCTCAGCCCGCGACGGCCTGCCGTGGCGCAGCAGCCGATGACTGCGCCCGCTCGTTTGCTGGCTCTGCGCCTTCAGGGCTTCAAGTCCTTTGGGGAACGAACCCTGGTCGAGTTCGGCCCCGGCATCAGCGCCGTCGTCGGACCAAACGGATCGGGCAAGAGCAACCTCGCCGATGCCTTGCGTTGGGCGCTGGGGGAGCAAGGTCGTGCGCTTCGGCTTCGGAAGTCCGAAGACGTCATCTTTGCGGGCTCCGAGAAGCGGTCTGCTCTCGGCATGGCCGACGTCACTCTCGTCTTCGGCAACTCCGATCGACTTTTGCCGATCGACTACGAAACGGTCGAGCTCGGCAGACGTCTGTTCCGGTCTGGCGAGAACGATTACCTGTTGAACCGGCAGCGCGTTCGGCTGAAGGATCTGGTGGATCTGCTCGATGCGGCTCACCTCGCCGACAACGCCTTCTTGTTCATCGGCCAGGGGATGGTCGATCAAGCCCTGGCCCTGCGGCCCGAGGAACGCCGTCCGTTGTTCGAGGAAGTGGCAGGAGTGCGGCGCCACGAGCGGCGGAAGTCCAGGGCCGAGGATCAGCTGGTTGAGGCCGAGGCCAATCTAGCCCGCGTCGAGGACGTGCTCGCGGAGCTGCGCCCACAGGCCCGCCGACTGGCCGCCCAGGCGGAGCAACAAGCATCCCGGCAGACCGCCGGGCGCGAATACGGTCGGGCCGTCATCGCTCTAGCTCGCTCGCGCTGGTTCGACTCGGCGCGCAGGTCTCGCGAAGCGGCTGAACAGCTTGCCGCCGCGCGCGCCCAGATCGACGCAGCGCTGGCGTCCTTGCGTGAGGCTGAGGAAGCAGCAGCGGCTATCGCACGAGGGCTGGCCTCCGGGTCCGAGAGCGAGGCCGAGCGCCGCTCCGCCCATGAGGCGGCCCGGGCGTCTCTCACCGAACTCCAACTCCGTGACGCCCGGGCGTTGAGCGACGCGACCTCGGCCCAGCGCGATCGGAGGCGCCTGGAGCAAGAGCTTTCCGCGGCCGAGGCCGATCTGGCCATCCAGCGACGCGAGGAGGCGGCCTCGGTGCCGGCTCGCGATCTGGCGTTGGCAGCGGCCGTCGCCGAAGCGGAGCGATCGCTCGCGGAAGCGCTCGAGGAGCTGAGTTCGATACGTGCCGCCCGGCAGGTCGCCGGCGAGGCGATCGCCGCGTTGCGCCGAGTCGAGGCAACCCGGGAGGCCGAGGTCGAGACGTCACGGCGCCGTCTCGCTGATGCCGAGCGTCAAGCGGCGGACGAGCGAGCTCAGGCCGACGAAGCCGCCCGCCGCCTTGAACTTGCGGAGGAGGCGTGCGAGGCGCCCCGGGCCGCCGCGGCCAGAGCAATCGAAGACGAGAAGGCGGCCGGGGCGGCGCGAGAGGCGGCACGTGCCGAGCTCGACCGGCGAGAGGGCGTGCGCCAGACCGCGGCCGAGAGGGCGGCGGAGTCAGGCAGCCGCGCGGCAGCGGTGCGGGGGCGGCTCGAGGGTCTGCAGGCGCGACTCGCCGAGGACGAGACCCGAGGTATCTCGCGGGCGGCACGCCGCGCAGGCGGGCGACCGCTCTCCGACGGGCTCGAGGTGGAGGCCGGATTCCGCGTTGCCGTGGAAGCCGCTCTCGGCGAGGCGATGCGCGGGTACGTGGTCGGACGCGAGGCCGCGCTCAGTCTCGATGGGCAACGCGGGGTGCTGGTCCTCGATGCGGCCGTTGACGGCGAGAGTCGGCGCGGGGGAAGCGGGCGCGACGGGCGCGACCGCGGGGCCGACGCTGGCGACGTTGTGGGCTCGGCGGCATCTAGCCAGGGAGGCGGGCGGCTGGCTGAGGCGATCACGGTGGATCCCGTGGGAGTTGCCAGCCGGCTGCTGGTGCGATCGGTATGGGTGCCGGACCTGACCGCAGCGCTGGCGGTGCAACCCAAGTTGCCGATGGGGTGGGTCGCTGTCACGAGGGACGGCGCCGTCGTCACGTGGCTCGGCGTGGTCAGCATGGGTCGAGCCGAGTCTCTCCTTGAGCGGCGGGCAGAAGTAGCGCGTCTGGCCGAGGAAGTCACGCGTCAGGAGCGCAATGCAGCCGGCGCAGCGTCGGATTCCGCGGAGGCGGCAAAGGCCGCCGACGCTGCCAGAGCCGCTCTGGAGGTGGCCCGCGACGTGGAGAGACGGGCCGGGGCCGCTCGTCGCGAGGCCGAGGAAGCGGAGCGGCGAGCTACTCGGGCCCTCGAGACGGCGGCTCGGGAATCTGCCTGGCGGTCTGCGCAGGCGGCTCGACTCGAAACGGATCGGGACCGGCTTGCGGAATCGGTGAGGCAGAGTTTGGCCGCGACAGCAACCGCAGCGCCGACAGGCCGCGAATCCGCCGGCGCCGAGCGTCCAGGTGATAAGCGGTCGGAAACTCTCCGGGAGGAGGCTCTGCGCGAGTGGGAGGCGCGGACGGCATCTCTGCGGGCCCGCCGCGACGGGCTGGCCGCTGAGGAGGCCTCCCTCGACGCCAGCCGCCGGGAGGCGGAGGTTCGGCGGGCACGTGCCTCCGCGGCCGCGAACCTGGATCGAGAGCGGATGGCCAGCCTGGAGCGCGAGACGGCCGAGCTCGCCAATAGAGAGCGGCAAATCGGAGCCGACCGTGAGGGACTGGGCGAGGACCTGGCGGCCGCGGCTCTGCGCGAGGCCTCGATCCGTGCGGAACTCGAGGAACTACGGGCGGCCGCGGCTGTGGCGCGCACACGCATGGCCGAGGCCGAAGCGGCCGCGAATCACGCTCGCGATCGTTTGCGAGCCTGCCAGGATCGGGTGCGAGTGGCGGAAGTCGCGGAACTCGAGGCTCGGCTCGCCCTCGACGCCATCCGCGAAGGAGTGCTCGTGGAGATTGCCGGCCTGGGCGAACTGGGCGTTCGGCTGCTGGCCGGCGAGAGAGGTGAAGGGCCGGTTGGGCCCGATGCTGACGAGGCGCGCAGCCCCGTCATTGCAGACGGAGGAGACGGGTCGACCGAGGAAGAGATCGGCGGCGACCCGGACGAGGCCTCTGCCACGACTCTGGATGGCCTGCTCGGGGACGCCGCCGCGCGGTGGGCCGAAGTCCCGGTGGCCGAGCCGCCCGGTCCCGCCAGGTTGGCGGCGCTTCGACGTCGCTTCCATGAACTTGGCGCTCCGAATCCGTTCGCGGCCGAGGAGTACGAGACCGCCAGGACGAGGCTGGACGGTCTGGAGGCGCAGCGCTCCGACATCATCGGAGCGATCTCCAGGACGCGGGCCTTGATCGAGCAGCTCAACGCGATGATCGCGACGCAGTTTCGGTCGACATTCACGGCTCTCGAGACGGCATTCGGCGTGCGTTTCCGCCAGCTCTTTGGGGGCGGGTTCGCGCGCCTGAGTCTTACCGAGCCGGAGGACCTCGCCGCAACCGGCGTCGAGATCACCGCCAGGCCACCCGGCAAGAAGGCTCAGCCGCTTAGCATGCTCTCCGGTGGGGAGCGCGCCCTTACGGCGGTAGCCCTGCTCTTCGCCATGCTGGAGGTTCATCCCGTCCCGTTCTGCGTCCTCGACGAGGTCGATGCCGCATTGGACGAGGCCAACATCGGGCGTTTTGCCGAAGCCCTTCGCGGCCTGGCCGACCAGACGCAGTTCATCGTCATAACGCACAATCGCGGCACGATCGAGAGTGCCGACGCGCTCTATGGCATCACGGTCGGAGACGATGCCGTCAGCCGTGTCATCAGCCTCCGCCTCGAGGAGGCTCGCGAGCTTGCCGATCGGGTGAAGAAGAAGAGCGCAGCCGCTCCGGCTGGCTGAACGGAGGTTCCCCCCTGTTCTTCCGACGCAGACCGAAAGACGAGACAGAAGCGCCGATCGAGCCGACCGGCGCGACCGGCCCTGCCGACCCGATTCAGGTTCCGCAGCCTGCCGGTCAAGTGGATCTCCTCCTGACCGCGAGAGGTGGGGATGGCCAGTCCGGGAGTTCGGAATCCGAGCTGGCCGTCGGACCCGAGGTGGATGCGGCGGGCGACCTGTCGGCCGGACTCGCCCGCAGCCGCGGCGGCTTCATGGCTCGCATTCGAGGCATCCTTCGGAGTGGGCCGTCGGACGCCGATTGGGAGGCTGTCGAGGAGCTGCTGATCTCCGGCGATGTGGGCGGCGGCCTGGCGATGGAAGTGGTCGAGCGAGCGCGGGCCCGCAAAGACGCACCTTCGGCCGAGGCGGCCGTTCGAGCCGAGCTGACCGCGCGTCTGCTGCCGGGCGAGCATGGCTGGCGACCCCAGCCCGGCAACCCGGGCGAACCGGCGGTGATTCTGGTGGTCGGCGTCAACGGCACCGGCAAGACGACAACCATCGGCAAGCTGGCCCACCTGTATCGCGTGGAGGGCAGTTCCGTACTCCTGGCCGCAGCCGACACTTTCCGGGCCGCGGCCATCGACCAGCTCCGCATCTGGTCAGATCGAACGGCCAGCCAGTTCGTCTCCCACGCCCCCGGCGCGGATCCCGCCGCGGTCATCTACGACGCTCTGGACGCGGCGGTAGCTCGCCATTGCGATGTCGTCATCGCCGACACTGCCGGGCGCCTGCACACGAAATCGAATCTCATGGACGAACTGGCCAAGATGCGCCGCGTAATCGACAAACGCCTGCCCGGGGCGGAACCCGAGGTCCTATTCGTTCTCGACGCCACGACCGGCCAGAACGGACTGTCGCAGGCCCGGGTCTTCAACGAGACCGTCGGCCTTACCGGCATAGTCCTGACCAAGCTCGACTCGACGGCCAAGGGGGGGATCGTCTTCGCCATCGAGGACAGCCTGCGTGTGCCCGTCCGGTTCGTCGGGGTCGGGGAGAAGCTCGGCGACCTGCTGCCCTTCGAGCCCGAGGCCTTCGTCGGCGCGCTCTTCGGATAGGCAACCCGGAAGCGGCGCTTCGCCGCCGCGGCCCCTGTCCGGGCGGCGCCCGATGCGGTACACTCCGCGGGCTTTCGGTGCCGCCAGAATCCGCGGCCCAACGACGCCCCGCCTTTCGGGGCGGCGGGACGGATCAGGAGTCCACGCTACCCATGTTCGACGCTCTGAGCGACCGCCTGCGCACGACGCTCGGCGCTCTGACCGGTCACGGTCGAGTAAGCGCCGACGACGTCGATGCCGCCATGCGTGAGGTGCGATTGGCGCTGCTGGAGGCCGACGTCAACTTCAAAGTCGTCAAGGACTTCGTCGGCCGCGTCCGCGAACGGGCGACGGGGGCGGAGATCCTGGAGAGCCTGACCGCCGGTCAACAGGTCGTGAAGATCGTCAACGAGGAACTCGTCGCTCTTCTGTCGGCCGGCGATCGAACCTTCCGGCTGACGGGGAATCCCGCGGTCGTAGTCCTCGTTGGCCTCCAGGGCTCGGGCAAGACGACCAGTGCGGCGAAGCTCGCGCGCCACCTGCACAGGCAGGGCCGCCGGCCGCTGCTCGTGGCCGCGGACCCGTACCGGCCCGCCGCGGCGGACCAGCTCGAAACGCTCGGGAAATCGCTGGACGTGCCCGTCTTCCGGGCCCCAGTCGGGACCGACGTTCTCGGCATCGCCAGGGGCGGTCTCGACGCCGCCCGCAAGCTCGTTTGCGACACGGTCATTCTCGACACAGCCGGGCGGCTGACCGTGGACGAGCCCCTAATGAAGGAGCTCGCCGATCTTGCGGCGGCGGTCAAAGCCTCGGAGACGCTCCTGGTCGTCGACGCGATGACCGGCCAGGAAGCCGTGAACGTGGCGCAGGCATTCCATGCCGCCGTGCCGGTCACGGGCCTGATACTGACCAAGATCGACGGCGACGCCCGCGGCGGCGCCGCCCTGTCCATCAGCGCCGTGACCGGGCTGCCCGTCAAGTTCCTGGGTACGGGCGAGAAGACGGACGCGCTCGAGCTCTTCCACCCCGACAGGCTGGCGGGCCGCATCCTCGGCATGGGCGACGTCATGACGCTCGTCGAACGGGCTCAGGAACACTATGACGCGAAGCAGGCGGCCAAGATGGCCGAGAAGCTACAGAAGAACAGCTTCACGCTCGAGGATATGCTGGAGCAGATGGAGCAGGTCCGGAAGATGGGCCCGATGGGTCAGATAATGGAGATGATCCCGGGCATGGGTGGCATGGCGAAGCAGGCCCAGGAGTCGGTCGATCGAGGCGATCTGAAGAGGGTCGAGGCGATCATTCGGTCGATGACGCCGGCAGAGAGGCACGACCCGAACATCCTCAACGGAGGCAGGCGCCGCCGGATTGCCCAGGGATCGGGGACGCGTCTGCAGGACGTCAACCAGCTGGTCAAGCAATTCGGCGAGCTTCAGAAGATGATGAAGCAGATGACGGGGGGTCGACTCGGGCGGCGTCTCCCCGGCATGTTCGGATAGGGGAGGAGTGACGAAATGGACCAGAACCTGAACGGGGCCGACGGTTACGGGCAGCCGCCGGCTGCGCCACTTCCGCACGCGACCGTTGTGCCGATGGGGGAAACCTGGGCCGCGGGCGTCAATCCAGTCTCAGTGTCACCTCGCTCGCGGCGGCTGCGCTGGGGAATCGCCGGCGCCGTCGTCCTGTGCGTTGTGGTTGCCACGGCAGCAGGCGCATTCGTGCTCTCCGGCGCCGCCGGCGCAAAGTCACTGACCGCGAGCGTCGCGCCCAAGGACGCGGTCGGGTTCCTGGAGGTAAGGACCGACCTGCCGGGTGACCAGCATGCCAAGCTGGCCGATTTCATGAGCCACTTCCCCGGCTTCAAGGACCGGTCCCAGTTCGACAACGCTCTCGACGAGATGCTCAACAAACTGACGAGCGCGGTGTCACCGGACCTCACCTATTCCTCGGCCTTCAAGCCATGGATGGAGGGCGAGGTCTCGATCGCCGCGACGGGGCTGGCGACGGGCTTGCCCGGTGGCGCTTCCGGCGCCGTGGTGATCGTCGGCCTCAAAGACCGTACAGCAGCCGAGAGCTGGCTCGATTCCGAGCTGAGCAGACAGAACCTGACGACGACGTCGCAGGACTACGCCGGCACGAAGCTCTACAGCATGGGCTCCGATGTCCCCTCGACAGCCTACGCGTTCACGGATCAAGACCTGCTGCTCGGCACGGTTGACGGCGTCAAGGACGCCCTCGACACGAAGACGAAGGGATCCCTCGCCGACAACCCCGACTACCAGGCGGCCATGAACTCGCTATCCGGCGACAGCCTGGCCCGGTTCTATCTGGACGCGAAAGCGCTGGCGGCGAGCGCTTTGGGCAGCTACAACGCGGGGATGCAGCAGCTCTCAGGCGCGGGCTCATCGCCGATACCGACGCTCGGACTATCTGCCGCGGCGATGCCGGCGTGGATCGCCGGCTCCGTCCGAGCTGAGTCGAATGACATGGTGGTTGACGTGACCATGCCGCGTCCCGCCGGTTCGCCCGAAATCGGCAACCACACGAGCAGCCTCGCTTCGGCATTGCCGGGCAGCACCGTCGGCGTGTTCGAGGTGCACTCGATCGGAAAGCTCATCACCGACGAGCTGGCGGCCGTACAGGCCCAGTTGCCCGCCGGGTCGGCCGACTCCGTCAAGAGCGTCACGGACGCACTGGCTGCGATCGGTGGCGTCGATTGGCTCGGCGATGGAGTCGCGGTCGTAACCAAGGACGGATCCACCTACGGCGGCGGCATCGTCGCCCAGGCTCCCGACGCCGCGACGGCCACTACCAAGCTGGCGACGATCACCAACCTCGCCACGCTGGCCAGCGGAACGCTCAAGATCACGAGCCGGGACGAAACATACAAGGGCGTCGACATCACGGTCTTGAGCATCCCCGGGTCCGGGACCGCCCCGGTCGACATCGCGCTAGCCGCGAAGGGCAATCTGATCGTAGCCGGCTATACCGACGCGTTCGTCAAAGCCGTCGTAGACACCACTCCTTCAACCTCGCTGGCGTCCCAGTCGGACTACTCGACGGTAATGGCCGCAGCCGGCTCAAGTAACGAAGGGTCGTTCTATGTCGACATCCCCGCCCTGGAGGATCAGATCGGTCAGGCCGCCTTCTCGGCTGATCTTTCTCGCTGGACGCTCGACTACAAGCCGTATTTCGATCACATCGGTGGCGTTGGCTACTCCGTGGTCGACGGCAATACGGTTATCCTGCGGTTCGTCGTCACGGCCAAGTAGCTCGTCGGGCGACACACCGCCGCAAGTTCTGGAGGAGCAAGCTCGCACATGGCAGTTCGAATTCGCCTCAGCCGCGTCGGAGCAACCAAGCAGCCGTCCTACCGCGTCGTTGTCATGGATGGCCGCAGCGCTCGCGACAGCCGTGCCATCGAAACGCTCGGCCACTACAACCCAAGGACGGACCCGGTCGAGTTTGCAGTCGACGCCGACAAGGTGAAGAAGTGGCTCGCCCAGGGCGCTCTCCCATCCGACACGGTTTCCAGGCTGCTGCAGAACGCCGGCGTGACGCCAAGAGTCCNNCAATGGCAGCCAAGGATCTGGTCGAGTACGTGGCCAAGAATCTGGTCGACGATCCCGACGCGGTTGTGGTCGAGGTCACAACAGGCCCCGACGGAACGGTCATCGAGCTCCACGTCGCCGAAGAGGACATGGGCAAGGTCATCGGGCGGAACGGCAGCGTTGCCAAGGCGCTCCGAACGCTGCTCAAGGTCATGTCTGCCCGCGACGGAGAGTCCGTCTCCCTGGAAATCGGCTGAGTCTCCGCCCGTGACCGCCGGAGAGCGGCTCGTGGTCGGCCAGGTACGCGGCTTCCACGGTTTGCGTGGCACAGTGCGTGTCGAGTCGCTGACCGACCGTGCCGAAGAGCGTTTCGTCGTGGGCCGGGTCCTCTACAGAGAGGGCGGCGACGCGAAGCTGACGATCGCCGAGGCCCAGGCGGACAAGGTCGGCTGGCGCGTGCGTTTCGCGGAAGTGCCCGACCGCACGACCGCGGAATCGCTCCGTGACGTCTACCTCGAGGTCGTGGTCGCGCCCGGCGAGGAGTTGCCGCGCGGCGAGTTCTACTGGCACGAGATCATCGGTGCCAAGGTGACCGACGTGGATGGGACGTCGCTCGGCGAAGTGGCGGACATCTATCGCGCCGGGGGCGCTGAGGTGGTGGTGGTCCGAGGCGCGGCGGGGGAACTGGACATCCCGCTGGTTCGATCGGTCGTCCGCACATTTGCACCCGCCCGCGGCGAGATAGTCGTCGATGGCGAGGCGCTCGGGCTGCGCGGCGTTGAAGGCGCCGGGGTGAGCGGCGCCGACACGACCGGCGACCGCGCCACGGCAGGCGAGCTCGACACGGCCGGCGACGCCCACGACCGCGACAAACCCGACCTCGACCGATGAGCAAAGGCGGGGACGGCAGCGATCGACCTCATGAGGACGACACGCCGCAGCCTGGGGCGTCTCGAGCGCCGCTGGAGATCGACGTCCTGACCTTGTTTCCGGGCATGTTTTCGGGGCCTCTCGCCGAGAGCATTCCCGGTCGAGTCCAGTCCCGCGGCCTGGCCGCGATCCGAATCCACGATCTGCGCCGGTGGGGCCTGGGGCGGCACAAGACGGTTGACGACTACACCTACGGCGGGGGAGCGGGAATGGTCCTGCGGCCTGAGCCCGTGGCCGCCGCCCTCGACGTCCTGCGGCGGCCGGACAGCACGGTCATCCTGCTCGACCCGGGTGGTGAGGTCTTCGTGCAATCGCGCGCCCACGATCTGGCGAGGCGCGAGCATCTGATCATCCTGTGTCCTCGATATGAGGGCGTCGACGAGCGGGTCAGGTCGATGATCGATCTCGAACTTTCGATCGGCGACTACGTACTGTCTGGCGGGGAGATCCCGGCTCTGGTCATCGTCGATACGATCCTGAGGCTCCTGCCGGGCGCGATCGACGCCGAGTCCACCACGGAGGAGTCGTTCACGACTGGGCTCCTGGAGTATCCGCAGTACACGCGTCCGCCGGAGTTCGGCGGCGCCACAGTGCCGGCGGTGCTCACCAGCGGCCACCACGAGGCCGTCCGCAAGTGGCGCCTCAAGGAAGCCCTTCGTCGAACGGCCGCGCGCCGGCCGGAGCTCCTCGAGGGCCGCGCCCTGAGCAGGGAAGAGTCGAAGGCGCTGGCTGAGTTGGGGTCCGAAGAGTCGGAAGCCGGCGAAGCGGACTGATGATCCCAGCGGCGACTGCGCGCCGGGCCGGAAGGTCTTGACATGCTTCGCCCGCGCCGTTCGTTGACGAGACGATCCGGCCGACAATCCAGGGCCGAACGGGTGGGCGTGAGTCGTTGGACCTCGACAGCCGGGAGGTAGCCGTCCAGCTTGCCCGGTCTCGAGACGGATCGTGCTCCTCGTTGAGCAAGTTGGGCCTGGCGCAAGTAACCCGCCCGCGCATGTGCTTCTCACCCGGCCGTAAGGCGGTCGACCGTGATCGGCGGCTCCGTTGTGCTAAGCTTCGCCGTCGGCCGCCCCGGCGGCCTGATCAGTTGTGCCTTCATCGCAGCGCCGCTGCGGGCCACATAGCCGTCGCCGCGCAGCCGCGCCGCCGCAAGAAGTAGGGATCGATCGTGAACGTGCTCGAAGAGATCACCCAGGAACAGATCCGGACGGACATTCCGGAACTCAGCCCGGGCGACACCGTGCGCGTCTCGGCTCGAGTGGTGGAAGGAACCCGCGAACGCATTCAAGTCTTCGAAGGAACGGTAATGCGTCTTCGGGCGGGCGGGATCCAGAAGTCGATCACGGTTCGCCGTATTGCCAGCGGCGTCGGTGTCGAGCGCACTTTCAAGATCAACAGCCCGCGCATAGACAAGATCGAAGTGGTGCGCCACGGGCAGGCACGCCGAGCGCAGCTCTACTTCCTGCGTCACCGAGTCGGGAAGGCCGCGACGCTGCGCGAGCGACGCACCAACAGCTAGCGAGCTGGAGCGGCATGCCAGGTGCTCGTCGCTCCGGAGGTTCGGTCGAGGACCCCGTCCGATCGCCATCGGTGGCACGGCGGGGTCCCACTGTTTTCGCCCCAGGTTCGGCCGGTGGGCGTCTTCAGGTCGCTGTCTGGCATAGGGCCCGCCTGGACCCGGACTTCGTGGAGGAGCGGATTCTGTGGTCGCGCGGCTACCGCCACGTGGCAGGTATCGATGAAGTGGGCCGTGGCTGTCTCGCGGGACCCGTGGCGGCTGCGGCGGTCATCCTGCCGCCCGACTGGAAGCCGGACGGTCTGCGCGATTCCAAGCTGCTCAAGCCCGAGGTTCGACGCCGGCTCGACCTTGAGATAAGGGCTCACGCGCTCGCCTGGGCGATCGCCTTCGTGGGGCCCGAGCTGATCGACCGAATCAACATTCTCCAGGCCACGCTGCTGGCCAGCACGCTCGCGGCGGCCCGCCTGCCAGTTCGGCCCGATGCGCTGCTGCTCGATGCCGTGTCGCTGCCTGAGGTGCCCGTGCATCAGCGCGTGCTGGTTTCGGCCGACCGACTCTGTGCGTCAGTGGCGGCGGCCTCGGTGATCGCGAAGGTTGCCCGCGACCGGCTCATGGAGGAATACGACATCCTGTATCCGGGTTACGACCTGGCGCGAAACAAGGGCTACGCGGCTCCCGAGCACCGAGCCGGGCTCGACGTCCACGGTCTGAGCCCGATACACCGGTTGTCTTTCGCACTGTGTCGCAATCGGGAGCAAATGTCCCTGTGGCAGGATGCCGGCGCGGACGCGACCGGCGACGTCGATGAGGTCGACAGGACGGATGACTTCGAGGCCCCTTCAGGGATCGATCGGCGCCCGCTCTAGCGGGTGCGCCGATTGCGCGAAGACGGGGCCGTCGAGGTTGGCGGGGGGCGGACGATCCTGCAGCAGACAGGCGATGCCGCCGAATGTCTCGTAGCCGGCTTGCTCATGGCGCGAGGATGGTCCGTTCTGGCTCGGAACGTCCATCTCGGCCGGAGCGAACTGGACATCATCGCCACGGACCCCGGGCCGCCGGGGCGGCTCGTGGTGGTTGAGGTTCGCTGGCGGCGATCCCGCAGCTTCGGCGGCGCTGAGGAATCCTTCGACGGCCGCAAGCAGACGCACATTCGCGCCGCCATCGGCCGTCTGCTCGAGCGCGGCAGGCTGCCTGACGGGTCGCCGCTGCCGCATCTGCCTCTGGCCGTGGACCTGGCGGTCGTCGAGCCCGGGCCCGGCGGTCGGCCCCGCGCCCGTCTCTACCGCAACGTCCTCGGCGAGTAGGCCTACTCTCCCTCGGAGCTTTGTCGAGCGTGAGCCGAGAGCGCCGGAGGTTGATACCGGGGCG
This sequence comes from Chloroflexota bacterium, assembly GCA_003165675.1. Classification (GTDB taxonomy): domain Bacteria; phylum Chloroflexota; class Limnocylindria; order Limnocylindrales; family CSP1-4; genus Fen-1039. Next base: position 11,058 of record PMNU01000055.1, on the reverse strand, counting down.
CGATGGTCACGAGTGGGCGCGCTCGTTGGGTCCGCGTGCCGCTGTGCTACACTCCGCGCCGGTCGTCGCGTCGCGACGGCTCCCGTGCCGGGCCAGCCATCTGGCGGCCAGATGCGGAGATCACACGCAGGGCCGCCATGTCGTGAGCGGTGCCGGACGAGTCTCGGGGCTCCCGGTTCTCGACAGGAGCGCTGCGGAGGAAGCAACCGCAGGAGGTTCGTTCATGCCGTCCGTTTCGATGCGACAGCTTCTGGAGGCCGGTGTCCATTTTGGCCACCAGACCCGTCGCTGGAATCCCAAGATGCGCCCGTTCATCTTCGCGGAGCGCAACGGGATCCACATCATCGACCTCGCTCAGACGAAAGCTCGGCTCGATCTCGCTGTCGACGCCGCCCGCGAGACCATCGCTCGTGGCGATAGCGTGCTCTTCGTCGGCACGAAGAAGCAGGCCCAGGAGCCGATCGCGGAGGAAGCCACGCGGGCCGGTCAGCCATACGTCAACCGCCGCTGGCTCGGCGGCATGCTCACCAACTTCATTACGATCAAGAAGCGCATCGCGCTCCTCGACCAGCTCGAGGCGCGCCAGGCGAGCGGCGACTTCGAACGACTGACCAAGAAGGAAACGGCGAAGCTCGTCGAAGAGATGGAGCACCTTCGCGACCACTTCGGCGGGATCCGGAAGATGAAGCGGCTGCCCGGCATGGTCTTCATCGTCGACCCTCATCGCGAGCGCATTGCCGTGACCGAGGCCCGCAAGCTCGAGCTCCCGATCATCGGTACCGGCGACACCAACGTCGATCCCGACGAGCTCGACTACATCATTCCGGCCAACGACGACGCCATCCGCGCCATCAGGCTGCTCTGCCAGCTCGTCGCCGACGCTTGCATTGAAGGCCAGCGCGAGCGGGGCGTCAGGGCGGCGGTCGAGGCCGAGGCGCCCGAGCCGCAGGCCGAGGTCGAGATCGAAGAGGCAGCGTCCGAGGAACTCGTGGCAGCTCTGGCCGGAGGCGCGGCTTTGACCTTCGAGCCCGACACTGATGAAGAGGAAGTCCTCCTGCCCGGCGTGCGGGTTCCGTCCCATTCGCGCGAAGCCGAGAGCGAGGAGATGTCCCGCTCTCGCGAAGAGACGCCGCGCGCCCACTGACTCAAAGGATGATCGTCCGGCAGTCGGGCCGACGAGCCGACCCGCCGCCAGGATGCAGATGACAGGAGACACGAAGCAACTATGGCGAAGATCACTGCGGAGATGGTCAAGGCTCTCCGCGAACTGAGCGGCGCGGGCGTGATGGAATGCAAGCGCGCGCTCGAGGAGACGGACGGCGACATCGAGACGGCCACAGCCCTGCTGCGCGAGCGCGGCCAGGCGGCTGCCGCCAAGCGTGCCGGTCGGGAGGCCAACGAAGGCCTCGTCGCCAGCTACATCCACACGGGCGGCAAGATCGGAGTACTGATCGAGATCAATTGCGAGACCGACTTCGTGGCCCGAACCGCCGAGTTCCAGCGGCTCGTCCGCGAACTGGCGATGCAGGTTGCCGGCCTTCGGCCGGTGTATCCGACGATCGAGTCGATCCCGGCCGAAGTGCTGGAGGCCAAGAGGGCCGAACTGGCTGCGTCGGACACGGCCGCGGGCAAGCCCGAGGTCATCCGGGCCCAGATCGTTGAGGGTCAGCTCAAGAAGTGGTTCACCGAGGTTGTGCTGCTGGAGCAGCCCTTCCGCGATCAGGACCGCAGCGTCGGCGAATTGGTCACTGAAGCGATCGCCAAAACCGGCGAGAATATCAAGGTGCGACGCTTCGTTCGGTTCGAACTGGGGGACTAGATGAGCGAGGCCACTTCGGCCAGGGGCGATGCTGCAGGTTCGGTTGAACCCGAGCCGGCCGCCGGGATTGCGAAGCGGCCGAGCTATAGGCGCATCCTGCTGAAGCTTTCCGGGGAGGCCCTTCTCGGCAGCCGCCAGTATGGTGTCGATCCGAACTTCTGCGATTTCATCGCCGCCCAGGTCGCGGAGGTCCACAGCACCGGGATCGAGATCGGCATCGTCGTTGGAGGCGGGAACATCTTCCGCGGTCTGGCGGCAGCGGCCAAAGGGATGGACCGAGCCACCGGCGACTACATCGGCATGCTGGCCACGGTCATGAATGCGCTGGCGTTGCAGGATGCAATAGAGAGGGCCGGGGTACCGACTCGCGTCATGAGCGCCATCGGTATGAACGAGATCGCGGAGCCGTACATCCGACGTCGCGCCGTCCGTCACCTCGAAAAGGGCCGCGTGATCATCCTGGCCGCTGGCACTGGAAACCCCTACTTCACGACGGACACGGCCGCCGCCCTTCGGGCGGTGGAGATAGGGGCCGAGATCATTCTCAAGGCGACCAAGGTTGACGGCGTCTACGACTCGGATCCGCTCACCAACCCCGAGGCGAAGCGCTACGAGCGCCTGACCTACTCGCAAGTTCTCGCGCAGCGGCTGCGCGTGCTCGACGCCACGGCCGTGTCGCTGTGCATGGAGAATGACACGCCGATCGTAGTCTTCGATCTGAACAAGCCCGAGAACATCACCCGGGTCGCCGCCGGCGAGTCCGTCGGCACCCTGATCACCGGAGGCAGCCCCGCATGAGCAGCGAGACGTTGTCCGCCACCGAGCACAAGATGATCCGGGCGGTGGAGGTTCTCGAACGCGATTTGCAAGGCGTCCGCACGGGCCGAGCCTCGACTTCGCTGGTCGAGCGGGTGATGGTGGAGTATTACGGAACGCCCACGGCCCTCAATCAGCTGGCTGGGATCAACGTCCCCGAGGCCCATCAGATCGTCATCCAGCCCTGGGACCGCGGCGTCCTGAGCGCAATCGAGAAAGCGATCATCAAGAGCGACATCGGCCTCGTTCCCAACGTCGACGGCGCGGTCGTCAGGTTGAACATCCCGCCCCTCACCGAAGAGCGGCGCAAGGACCTCGTCAAGCAGGTTCACAAGCGCATGGAGGAGGCTCGCGTGGAGGTCCGGAACCTCCGCCGTGAGGCCGCGGATCAGCTGAAAAAGGAAGAGCACGACGGGACGATCGGGGCGGACGAGGGGCGGCGCGAGCATGAGAATCTGCAGCGCGTGACCGACAAGCACATTGCCGACGTTGATCGAGTGGGCGTGGCCAAGGAGCAGGAGATCCTGGAGGTCTAGTGGCCCGGCGGATTTCCCGGCCGACCGATTCCCCGGCGCTCGTTCATCGAGAGTCGCAGGCGACCGTGCCTGAGGCGGCCACCGTTCGGGCATCCCCAGACGCCGCGCCGACGGAGACCTTCTCGGTGCCCGTGGATGAGCTGCCGTGCCACGTGGCCATCATCATGGACGGCAACCGGCGCTGGGCAAAGGCGCGCGGTCAGACCGAGATGGACGGCCATGCCGCCGGCGTAGAGGGAATCCGGGAGATCATCCGTCACGCCGTGCGTCGCGGAATCGAGGTTCTCTCGCTCTACGCCTTCAGCCGCGAGAACTGGGCCCGCTCCGACGAGGAGGTCGGCGGCCTCTTGCTTCTGCTGGAGAAGGTCATTCGCAACGAGACTGCCGAGTTGAAGGCAGAGGGCGCTCGAGTTCGCCTGCTGGGGAGGATCGAAGAGTTGCCACCCGAGACCGGCGCGTCGATCCAGCAGGCCCTGGAGGCTACGTCCGGGGGCACCCGCCTGCAGCTCAACATAGCGTTCAACTACTCCGGTCGAACCGAGCTCGTGGATGCCACTCGCAGGTTGATGGCGCAGGGGCTGCTGCCGGCTGAGATCGACGAAGATGCCCTGGCGGGGGCCCTGTATACGGCGGGCCTGCCGGACCCGGACATCGTGATTCGGACCGGCGGCGACGAGAGGCTGTCCAACTTCCTGATCTGGCAGTCCGCGTACGCCGAGTTCTACTTCAGTCCGATCCTCTGGCCCGACTTTGGGCCGGATGCCTTCGATGCAGCCCTGATCGAGTACGCGAGCCGGCAGCGCCGGTTCGGCAGATAGGGGCTCGCGGAGTGCGTCAGCGGGCCCTCAGCGCAGCCGTTTTCGTGCCGCCCCTGCTTGTGGTGATCGCCTTGGGCGAGCCGTGGTTTGGGGCTTTGATCGCGATCTTTGTCGCCGTCGCGGGCTGGGAAGCGGTCCGGCTTCTGCGGGCGGCAGGCTATCCCGCCGTGCCTGCGGTGGCCGTTGCCGGCGCGCTGGCAGTCGCCGCAGACGTAGCCTCGATCGAGCAGTTCCGTCCGTATGCGGACCTGGCAGTGGCAGCCGTCATGATCGTGAGCGGCGTCGTCGCTTTCGCCGAGCGCGACACGAGGGTGGGATTTGCCTCGTGGACGGGGACCGCCTTCGCGGCCGCATACGTCGGCATGCTCGGGGCGCTGGTGCGCCTCGGGCAGGTCGCGCCGCCGCTCCCCCCAACCGCTCCGGTGGCGGAGTTCGGGGCGCAGAGAGGCTGGATTCTGCTCCTCGTGTTGCTCGTTTGGGCTTTCGACACCGGCGCCTATTGCGTTGGGATCGCTCTCGGCAAGCGGAAGTTCCTCGCGCACATCTCCCCGTCGAAGAGCTACTGGGGTCTCTTCGGGGGCCTGGTCGCCTCGACGGCCGTGGCCGTCGCGGGATTGTGGGCTCTCGGTCAGCCGCCGGTTCTGGGTCTCGTGCTCGGGCCGATCGTCGGTGCCGTCGCACAGGCCGGAGACCTGGCCGAATCGATTCTCAAACGGGCAGCGGGCGCGAAGGACTCCGGCGGGCTCATCCCCGGGCACGGGGGCATACTTGATCGCGTGGATTCGTTCATCTTCGCGGCGCCCGTTGCCGCGTTCTTCGTGATCGCCCTGGTTCGGTGAAGTGGCAGTTGCTGCGGGGCAGGGGAGTGCTGGCAAGGGACCGACCCGCATAGCCCTGCTCGGCTCGGCCGGGTCGATTGGGCGCCAGACCGTCGACGTGCTCGTCCGGAACCCGCGTTGGTTTCGAGTGGTCGCCCTGGCAACGGGATCGCAGGGCCAGATACTCGAGGACCAGGCCAGGCTGTTGAAACCGGCGGCGGTCTCCCTGGCGAACGATCGGTCGGGTGCGCGGCTGGATCTCCCAGCTGGAACTGAGTTCGTCGGCGGCTCGGACGCTCTCGAGACGCTGGCCACGCGCTCCGACGTTGACCTCGTGGTGGTGGCAACGGGTGGGCTCGTTGCCCTGCGCTCTGTTCTCGCGGCACTCGAGGCGGGCAAGGTCGTGGCCACGGCGAACAAGGAAACGCTCGTTGCCGGCGGCCACCTGGTGATGCCGCTCGTGCGACGCCTGGCGGCCAGGGCTGCGGGGGCGACCGACGATCCGCATCGTGCACTCGCGGGCCCTCTGGGCTGGCTACGCCCGATCGACTCCGAGCATTCGGCCATCTGGCAGTGCCTCGTCGGTGAGGACCACGCCGCGATCGACCGGCTGCTGCTCACGGCCTCGGGCGGCCCCTTTCTCGACGCGGACGTCGCGGACCTCGCGAC
>PMNU01000055.1:0-5577 GCA_003165675.1 Chloroflexota bacterium | reverse complement strand
GTCGTCCACTCGGCTGTGCAGTTCGTGGATGGCTCCGTCAAGGCACAGCTGGGGACTCCCGACATGCGGCTACCGATCCAGTACGCGCTCACATACCCGGAGCGGATGCCTTCGCCTGCGGCGGCCGTCGACCTGATCGCGGCGGGCCGTCTGGAGTTCCGCGCCCCTGACGAGGAGCGGTTCCCGGCCTTGCGGATCGCCCGTGAGGCGGGGCTTGAGGGCCCTCGCGCAAGCGCCGCCCTGATCTCGGCCGATGAGGTGGCGGTGGCCAGGTTCCTGGGCGGCAGCCTCGACTTCAGGGGCATTCCGCGCTTGCTCGGTGCAGCCGTCGAGCACTTTGGCCCCTCTTCCGTGGCTGGGGGTGCAGAACCTGGTCTCGATGAGCTTGTGTCAATCGATGCCGACGTGCGCCGATTCTCAGAGGCCTTCGCATGAGCATCGACGGACTGCTGTTCTGGCTTCGTGCGGTCCCTCTCCTGCTCATCATCCTTGTGCCGCTGGTCCTCGTTCACGAGTTCGGGCACTTCCTGACCGCACGGCTGGTCCGGATTCGAGTCCTTGAGTTTGGGCTTGGATTCCCACCCCGAGCCAGGGTGATTGGCCGCGATCATGAGACCGAGTACACGCTCAATTACCTGCCGATCGGAGGCTTCGTACGACTTGAGGGCGAGGAGACCGACTCGGACGATCCGCGGGCCTTCACGAACGCGCCGCTCGCAAAGCAACTCCTTGTTCTCGTGGCCGGCGTGGCTATGAACGTGCTGACGGCCGCCGTTCTCCTGTTCATCGTGGCCTGGGTCTTCAACCCGGTTGTCCAGCCGACAATCACGCAGCCCATCGACGGCTCGCCGGCAGCCCTCGTCGGTTTGCAGGCGGGCGACTCTCTGGTGTCTCTCGATGGTCAGACGCACTCCGTGCTCGAGTTCGGGAGCGACCCGACGACCTCCTGGCATGACGACCTGGCCGCCCATGCAGGACAGACTGTGAGTCTCGTCGTGGCAGACGCGAACGGGAAACAGCGCACGGTCGCGGTCACGCTCCACGTGCCGACGTCGTCGGAGAACTGGGCGCTGGGCGTTGGGATGAATGGCTACGCCCTCGTCGACTCGGCGGGCGACCCGGTCAAGGCTGCGGGACTCGCGATCTCCGGCACGGGGCGCGCGATGAGCCTGATCCTCGTGGCCCTCGGCGACGTCGGAAGTCAGTTCGCCACTAACCCGACGCAGGGTCCTCAGGGGGTTCAGGGGCCAGTCGGCATCGTCAGCGACATAGGGCACGTTGCCTCTCAGCCGAATGCGCTGATGCTCCTGTTGCTGATGATGGCCGTGATCTCGGCCAATCTGGCTCTTGTGAACGTCTTGCCGTTCCCGCCGCTTGACGGCGGCAAGATGGTGGTCATGGTCGTGAAGCGGGCCTTCGGAGCACGTGGCGTCGGCGCCGTTGAGCAGTTCGCGTACGTTGCCGGCTTCGCCCTGCTGATCGCCTTCATCGGGTGGGTGACCTACTTCGACATCGTTCGCGGCGGCGCTCCATAGACATGGACGGACCCGTTTTCGGAACTCGACGGCGCTCGGTCGCCGTCGACGTTGGGGGCGTCGTGGTGGGCGGCGGTCACGCCATCGTCGTCCAGTCGATGACGAACACCGACACCGCCGACGCGGACGGGACGGCCCTCCAGATCGCCCGCCTGGCCCATGCCGGGTCGGAGCTGGTTCGGATCACCGTCAACACGGACGCCGCGGCTGCGGCAGTGCCGGAGATCGTCCGCAAGGTCCGCAGTCTCGGCGTGGCGGTTCCGATCGTCGGCGACTTCCACTACAACGGGCACAAGCTACTGACCGAGTACCCGGAGACGGCCCGGGCACTGGCCAAGTACCGAATCAATCCAGGCAACGTCGGGCCGGGCCGGCACCACGACGACAACTTCGCGGCGATCGTCCGCGTCGCGATCGANNCGATCCGCCGAGCTGGCGCAATCGACCGGGCTGGCCCACGACCGGATCATTCTGTCGGCCAAGGTCTCGGGTGTGCGCGACCTGGTGGAGGTCTACCGGCGGCTGGCCGCCCGCTGCGACTACCCGCTCCACCTGGGCCTTACCGAGGCGGGCATGGGCATGAAGGGCATCGTGACCTCGACTGCGGGCCTGTCGCTGCTCCTTGCGGAAGGTATCGGAGACACGATCCGCGTGTCGATCACGCCCGAACCGGGCGGCGACCGGACCGAAGAGGTGGCGGTGGCCCAGCAGGTCCTGCAGTCTCTCGGGATCCGATCGTTCCTGCCCCAGGTCTCGTCGTGCCCGGGCTGCGGCCGGACTACGAGCACGTACTTCCAGGAGCTGGCCAGTGACATCCAGACGTACCTGCGCGGCCAGATGCCTGTGTGGAGCGAGCGGCACCCCGGCGTGGAGGAGCTGCGTGTGGCCGTCATGGGCTGCGTAGTCAACGGGCCGGGAGAGTCGAAGCACGCCGACATCGGCATCAGCCTGCCGGGCACGTTCGAGGACCCTGTTGCACCGGTCTTCATCGACGGGGCGCTAGACCGCACGCTGCGCGGCGACCACATCGTCGAGGAGTTCAAGGCGATTCTCGACGGCTACGTGGAGCGGCGCTTCCCGATGCCGGGCTCGCGCTAGAGGCGGGGCAGACGTGGGGGCGGCCCGAGCCTACACCCTGCCGCGTCGTCCCAGGTAGGTAGTGCGGCGGGTTGGGTGTCGGTTCCGTTTGACCACGGGGTGGGCAGACTCGACGCCCGAGGCGCGTCGCGTGCCTGCCCTGTTTCGGATATGACCACTACGTGGGAAGCGGGCCAGCTGGCGACGGCTCAGGGCCGAATCTGTATTCCTATCCGGGCAAGTGGGAGATCGGCTGCGCGCCGAGTTGCGCCGGACGCGTGTGCCCCTCGTCCGGCCCACTGGCTCAGGCGGTACGATTGCGCGACGTCGCCCAGGTCGCATTGGCGGATCGCCCGGAGGATGAAGCGTGCCCAGGCAGGGTTTCGTCACCAGCATTACGCATCAGTCCGAGAACTTCCCGGAGTGGTACAACGACGTCGTTCTCAAGGCGGAGCTGGCCGACTACTCCCCGGTTCGCGGCTGCATGATCATTCGGCCGTACGGGTACGCCATCTGGGAGTCGATGCAGCGGGAGCTCGATCGCCACATCAAGGCGACCGGCCATAGTAACGTCTACTTTCCGCTCTTCGTCCCGAAGTCGCTGCTGGAGAAGGAAGCCGCGCATGTAGAAGGCTTCAATCCGCAGGTGGCCTGGGTGACTCACGCCGGCGGCAAGGCTCTCGACGAATGGCTGGCGATCCGGCCCACCAGCGAGGCGATCATCGCCGACAGCGTCAAGGACTGGATCCAGTCCTACCGAGACCTGCCGCTCCTCATGAACATCTGGAACAACGTGGTTCGATGGGAGCTGCGGACGCGCTTGTTCCTGCGCACGACCGAGTTTCTCTGGCAGGAAGCCCACACGTTCCACGCCACCGAGGAAGAGGCGGTCGCGGAGGTCAAGACCGGACTCGACTGCTATGAGAAAGTCGCCGAGGAATGGCTTGCGATCCCGGTGGTGAAGGGCCGAAAGACTGAGAGCGAGAAGTTCCCCGGGGCCGAATTCACCTGGTGCATCGAAGCGATGATGCGCGATAAGAAGGCCCTGCAGGCGGGAACGAGCCACATGCTGGGCCAGAACTTCGCGCGGGCCGCGGGGATAGAGTTCCTGGACCGGGACAACGTCCGGAAGAACCCGTACGGGACGTCGTGGGGGTTCTCGACACGCATGGTCGGAGCGACGGTGATGGCCCACGGCGACGACTCCGGTCTGGTGCTGCCGCCGAATGTCGCCCCGGTCCAGGTTGTCATCGTGCCGATCTTCCGCAAGGAGGAGGAGAAGGCGGCCGTCGCGGCTGCCATCGATCGTTTCCAGGCGGCGCTGGCCGAGACGCCCGAAGGTAAGGCGGTGCGGGTACAGGTCGACTGGCGCGACGAGTCGCCGGGCTTCAAGTACAACCACTGGGAGCTGCGCGGCGTTCCGTTCAGGCTGGAGATCGGGCCGCGCGACGTGGCCTCGGGCCAGGCTACGGTGGTCAAGCGCGTCGATCGCTCGAAGGAGCCAGTCCCGCTCGACCGACTGGCGGCGGAGCTACCCGCTCGACTGCGCGCCTACCAGGCCGAGCTGCTGGGGCGGGCCAGGGACTTCCGCGACGCGAACACGCACCGCGTGGATACCTACGACGAGCTCAAGCAGGGGCTCGAAGGCGAGGGCGGCTTCTTCCTGGCGCCATGGTGCGGCGACGCGAAATGCGAGAGGCAGGTCAACGAGGAAACAGGCGCCACGATCCGTTGCATCCCGTTCGACTCGCCGGCCGAGACGGGCAAGTGCATGGTGTGCGGCAGCGCGTCGGAACGCCGCGTGCTATTCGCACGAGCCTACTAGGGTCGAGGTCGAGGCAGACTGGAGCGGTCAATCGAGGGTCCGGGACGGCGCACGAGATCCGTCGGCCGGCGCGGATAGTCCCGATGTCGCCTCGAGATCCTCGCTGGCTGGACTCGAGGGAGCGTGGTCCGTGCCGTGTCGCGATGGCGGGACGAGGAGGATGCCGTAGGCCGCGGTCAGCAGGCTTACAGCTGGGGCACCGAGCGCAATCGTCGCCACCGCGGCACGAAACGACGCGGCGGGCCTCCGCGCCAGGAGCAGTACCGAGATGGTTCCGAGGACTTCGACCGCCGTGGTCGCCCATGAGATCCCGGTGATTCCTGTCGCGGTCAGGTTTTGAGGCGCGGCCTTCCGGAGGATATCGATCGCTTGGAGGTTCGCGTCATAGCCGGCGCCGACGACGCCCACGATCACCCCGCCGACGAGGCCCGCGACAGCCCACCCGAGTGCCTTCCAGCGGCGTTGGGCGATGAGCCAGACGATGAAGACGCCCGGGCTCAGCTTGATTGCCGTCAGGACTCCGGCGAGGACCCCAACGGATGGGTGGCTGTCGGCCTGACTCCAGAGCAGGAGCGCACTCAGCATGACGAAGGCGTTGACATTGGCGCCGCTCAACTGGCTGCCGATTCCCGCGGAAAAGATGAGCAGCGCGAGGAGCGCGCTCGTCCTGAGGTTGCGGGCCACGTACCAGATCGCGCCGCAGACCGCGGCGGTCGCCGCGACGTACCAGAGCGCGAAGCCGAGCATTGCCGGCAGGGCGGCCAGCGGCCTCCAGAGAACGGCGATCAAGGGCGGATAGAGCAGCGGTGTGTTGTAGTAGGTGGTGTCGATGGTGAGCAGGCGGTCTCCAGGCACGAGGGAGTACAGGGCGTGACCCGCGTTCAGGCGCTCGCCCGCGGCCAGGTAAGTCATAGCGTCGATCTGTCCCGTCAGGACGCACAGCAGCCACCAGACTGCGATGAACTCAAGGGCGACCAGGAGCAGGAGGACCCTGCGCGTAGGCAGCCGCAGACCCATCGAACACCTCCAACCCTCTCAGCCCGTCCCACACCGTGACACGAAGCCCGCGCGGACAAGGATACGCGGTGGTCTGGTACCAGGGCTGGCCCGTACTCACGGGAGCGGCGCCCCTTGGATGGC
>PMNU01000070.1 GCA_003165675.1 Chloroflexota bacterium | reverse complement strand
CCATCGAGTCGGCCGCGGCGGCGCAATCCCAGGCGGCTGCCATGTCGCGGCGCTCGAGCCGACTCCTGATAGCCTTCGGGGATGGACCGCCGTCGCGTCGTTGGCATCGGGCTTGGCGCCCTGGCGGGGGCCGCCTATGGGACAGGGCCGCTCTTCTTCAAGGCCTGGGTCTTCCCGGCCGGAGTGGGCTGGATCGCCATGCTCATGTGGCGCTTCATGTTCGCGACGGCAGTCAGCTGGGCCTGGCTCGCGTTCCAGCCTCGGGCCCGCGCCGCCCTCCGCGACCTGGGCCGCCGGACCGTCGCTCGCCTGCTCCTGACCGGAGCCTTCTTCATCGTCAACGCCAGCGTCTACTACGCGGCCATCGAGAAGATCGACATCTCGCTCGTGGCCCTGCTGATGAGCGTCTATCCGGCCCTGGTGGCGGTTCTTTCGCTTCGCCTCGGCTACAGGTTCCAGGGCCGGCTCGCCTGGGGCTCGCTTGCCATAGTTCTCCTCGGTACAGTCCTGACGGTCGGCGGCGTCAACGCCAGCACGGACCAGGGCGGAATCGTGCTGGCGCTTCTCTCGCCGGTGGCCTATGCCGTGTACATCGTGCTGACGGCGTGGATGGCCGGAGAGCGGCCCGGGCAGACCGCCGACATGAGATCTCGCGGGAACGGCGCCGAGGTTCCACCCGCGGTTGCCGGCGCGGTGATGATGACCGGGACCTGGATGGCCACCATCGTCGTCGCGCTCGTCACCGGGACTCCCGTTCTGCCTTCCGACGTTCCCACGGCCGCGTGGCCCGGCCTGGCGGGCATCGGCATCTTCGCGGCCGCGATCGCCATCCAGGCCTTCTACGCTTCGGCCGCGAGAATCGGCGCCGCCCAGGCATCGCTGATGGCCACGGTCGAGCCGATCGTGGTGATCTTCCTGGGCATCACGTTCCTCAACGAGGTCTTCTCGCCGATTCGCGGCGTCGGCGCGGCCGTCGTGCTCATCGGGGTTCTGCTGGCCCAGTTCGCCACTCCGTCCGAGTCGAGGCGGGTCGTCCTCGAGGAGCCGTAGGGCGCGCGGGGTTGGCCCGCGGCCGGCACGGAGCCGCGAGCCGGCCGCCGCAGCAGGCGCCGACGCTATGGCGCCGGTGTCAGTCCCGAATCGCCCAGGCGATGCTCAGGCCGCCGACGGCCGTGACGAGGACGAAGAGCAGGGCGCCGGTCGTCGGAGCGGGCAGGTTCGCTCGAACCATGAGCCACGCCAGGAACAGCGCGGCGATCGGGCCCAGGAACAGCTCCGGGCGATCGCCGACCAGGAAGTCGTACCAGAAGCCGAAGAAGGCCCGCACGTAGCGCATCTCAGTTCTCAGGACCCGCGACAGCCATGCGGAGCCGTCGGTGGGTGAGGCGCTCTCGGACGATGTAGACGCCGAGGAGGGCAAGGACGACGTAGCCCGCCAGGAGCGCGAGGATCGTCGCGTCCCCGGCCGGCCAGTCGATCCCCACCCCCTCGCCCGCCCAGAAGGTTCCAAAGCCCGTCAGCATCACCCCGACGGCGAACTTGAGCCCGTTCTCCGGCACGGCAGCCAAGGGCCGGTGGACGAGAACCGCGACCCCCAGGACGAGCGCTCCTGCGACTGCCGCCCCGAGCGCGGCGGGCGCCAGCATCCCGGCCGAGGCCCCGAACGTGACCACGATGAAAGCGACCTCGAGACCCTCGAGGAGCACGCCCTTGGCGGCCACCGTGAAGCTGATCCAGTCCATGCCGGTTGCCGGAATCGGCGGCTCGGCCCGGAGGGCCGCGATCTCGCGCTCGTAGATGGCCGCCTCGTCGTGTTTCGCCCGGGCCCCCCCCGCTCGCATTACGGCCTTTGTCAGCCACTGCAGACCGTAGATGAGAAGGAACCCGCCGACGACCAGGCGCACGACGTCAATTGGGACGAAGAGAACGATCGCCGTGCCGAAGACGACCACCAGAAGCGTCAGGGCCACGAGGGCCGCGAGCACGCCGATCAGGGTGGATCGCCACTGACGCGTCACGCCGACCGCGAGAACGATGGTGACGGCTTCGACGAACTCGACTGCCGACGCGAGGAAGCTCGAGACGATCGTGACCAGAGCGATGGAGGACATGCTCGCAATCTAGCACCACGGGCGCGATCGCCGGTGCGCAACCTCCGTTTGGGCGCCGATGGGGCGTTTCGGCTCAGTCAGCCGGGGAACGCGGCGCCATGACAGAATGGTGGCCATGCGCGCCTTCATCTTCGATCTCGACGGCACCCTGGTAGACACCGTCTACGCCCACGTAGTGGCCTGGCAGCAAGCGCTCTCAGAAGCCGGCCTTGCCGTCGACGGCTGGCGAATTCACCGTCGCATCGGGATGAGCGGAGGGCTCTTCACCCGGGCGCTCTCCCGAGAGATCGGCCGGCCGCTCTCGGCGGGGGAGCAGGAGCGGCTGCAGCGGCGGCACGGCGAGCTGTATCTCGCGTTGCTTCCCGAGCGGCGGCCCCTGCCCGGGGCGCTGGTCCTTCTTCGGGGGCTCTACGAGGGCGGCGTACCGTTCGGCGTGGCCACGTCCGGGATGCATCCGGAGATCGACGCCTCCCTCGAAGCGCTCGGCGTCCCTGGCGACGTGGTCGTCATCGATCGCGGCGACGTCCTGCGCGCCAAGCCCGAGCCGGACCTCTTCCTGGCATGTCAGCAGAGGATGGGCGTGCGGATCGAGGACTGTTACGTGGTTGGAGACGCGGTCTGGGACCTGCTCGCGGCGCGCCGAGCCGGGATGCTCAGCGTGGGTCTCCTGAGCGGCGGATACGGCGAGGACGAGCTGACCCAGGCCGGGGCGTTCCGCGTGTACCGGGACCCGCAGGACCTGCTCGACTCGCTCGACGAGCTGGGCGTCACGCTGCCCGGGTGAAGACAGGCAGCGGCCGCTGGTGACTACTCGCCGCGCCCCGGTCGAACGCGAACCGGGGGTCTGGCTGGGCCTCGACCTCGGCACTCAGAGTGCGCGCGCAGTGGCCGTCACGGCGAGCGGCGAGGTCGTCGGGGCCGGCACGCAGCCGCTGACCGGCCATAGGTCGGGAGCCCGGCACGAGCAGGACCCGGAGGCGAGGTGGCGGGCGATCGCCGCAGCGTCGTCCGAGGCGATGCAGACGGTGCCCACCGGGTCCGTTCGGGGCGTGGCGGTCGACGCGACATCGGGAACGATCGCCCTGGTCGATCGAGAGGGGTCGCCCCTGACCCCGGGGCTCATGTACGACGACACCCGTGCGGCCGAATACGTGGATCGGATCAACGCCGCGGGCGAGAGGGTCTGGGCCGAGCTGGGATACTGCCGGATGCAGCCGTCGTGGGCTCTGCCGAAGCTCCTCTGGCTGCTGGAGGCGTCTCCGCAGATACCGCGCGGCGCGAGGCTAGCGCACCAGTCCGACTTCGTCAGTCGGCGCCTCGTGGGACATGAGGTGCCAGCCGACCTCAGCAGCGCACTGAAGACCGGTGCGCATCTCATCGAGGAGCGGTGGCCCGACGATGTCATGGACGCGCTCGACGTGCCGGCCGATCTGCTCCCAGAACTGGTCCGGTCGGGGACGGTCATCGGAGCGGTAAGCCGTGTCGCCGCGGCTGCCACGGGGATCCCAACGGGCACGCCCGTGATCGCCGGCATGACCGACGGCTGCGCGGCGCAGCTTGGTGCCGGCGCGCTGCGTCCCGGGCGATGGAACTCGGTCCTCGGGACGACGCTCGTTGTCAAGGGAGTCACCCGCGATCTCATCCACGACCCGCTCGGCGTCGTCTACTCGCACAGGGCGCCGAACGGGGACTGGCTCCCAGGCGGTGCGTCGAGCACCGGTGCCGGCCTCGTCTCCCGGGACTTCGCCCGCCGCGACCTGGACGAGCTGAGTCGCGCCGCATCCGCCCACGAACCTGCCGGGACGCTCGCGTACCCGCTCGTGTCGGCGGGCGAGCGGTTCCCGTTCGTCGCGCCGGGGGCGCAGGGATTCGCGCTCGGGGGCGACGGCTCGGAGGCGGACCGGTTCGCGGCCGTTCTGCAGGGCGTCGGCTACGTCGAGCGGCTCTGCTACGACTATCTCGACCTCCTGGGCGCCCCGATCGACGGCGACCTGCTTCTCACCGGCGGGGCCGCGAGGAACGAGTACTGGTGCCAGCTCCGCGCCGACATCCTCGGGCGTCCGGTCGCCCTTCCCGATAACTCTGAGCCCGCGCTCGGGATGGCCGTTCTGGCTGCCAGCCCGGGTCGAGATGCGGCCGACGTCGCCGCCGAGATGGTGCGCGTCCGACTGACGATCGACCCACGCGATGGGTCGGCCGAGCGCTTCGGCGCCGCGTACGTTCGCCTGGTCGACGAGCTCGAGGCTCGCGGCTGGCTGGGCGCCGCCCTCGCGGCGCACGCTCGGGGACGGGCGGGACGATGACAGACATCGTCCTTGTTCGGCACGGAGAGACGACCTGGTACGCCGAGAACAGGTACGCGGGCGTCTCGGAGGTGGAGCTATCCCCGCCCGGGCTTGCCCAGGCGGCTCGACTCGCGAGGTGGGCTTCTTCGGCCGGACTCGCCGCGGTCTGGTCATCCCCGCTGAGCCGGGCTCTCGGCACCGCGACGCCGTGTGCCGATTCGGCGGGCGTGCGACTGCAGGTCGATGGCCGGCTCCGGGAGCTGGACTTCGGCGATGGGGAGGGACGGACCTCGGGGGAGATGCGAGAGCTGTTTCCCGAGGCATTCGCCGCATTCCGCGTCGACCCCGTCGCTCACCACCTTCCGGGAGGAGAGGATCCGGTCGCGGCCGTCGGGCGCTTCTCAGCCTGCCTGCACGACATCGCCGAGGTTCACCCCGAGGGCCGGGTCCTCATCGTGGCGCACAACACGATGATCCGGCTGGCGTTGTGCAGCCTCATCGGGGCGCCGCTCGGCGACTACCGGCGGCTGTTTCCCGCCGTCCGGAACTGCGCCCTGAGCGAGATCCGGATGACCGGGCAGGGAGCCGCTCTCCTGCAGTTCAACGTACCCCTCGATCCGGACTAGAGCCGCGGCGCCTGTCCGGCCGGCGATCTGCGGCGCTGGCCGCCATGTCCCGGCTACGCCCGCGGTGCGGCTGCGCTCTAGTCGGCCGCCGGCACCCGCGATTCGCGCCCTGCTGCCTCGCGTCGGCGATGCTCCGCGAGAAGGAGGATCCGTACGATGCGGTCCTGGTCGAGCGAGGTGATGCGCGTGAACATGACCGCGACTTCGGTGGGGTCGGGCTCGCCGTTCGAGCCGGATTGGCCGCCCTCCGCCACTCGCCCCAGTCGCTTCGCGCCCCCGTTCATCGAGACCCGGTCCCCACCGGATAGAGGAAGGTCAGATCCAGGTCATCACCGACGTCGACGGCGGCGTCGCTGTTGTTCGAAACGCCCTGCACCGGAGGAGTCGGCTGGGCGACGTCCTACACGTAGCCACCGCGGGGTGTCGGGACCTGCGCAGCACTCGTCCGCCAGACCGCAACGCGGGACCCGAGCGGTCCCTACAAACCGCAAGCGGCGGCGGTCCCAAAGAAGCCCGCGCGAGCGGTTAACAACTGGCATTCGGGGACTAGAATGACCGCGTCCGATTGGGTCCGGCTCGGCAGATCGCCGATCTTCTGTGGGAGCCCAGGCGGATCTTCCGGCAGTTCTACGCGACAGTAGGAGGGAGATCAGATGGCCACTGGATTGGGCTTCTGCGCCAACTGCGGGACGCCGCGGACCGCCGCGGAGCAGCAGTTCTGCCCGACGTGCGGGACTACGCTACCGGCTATGGCGGTTCCCGCCGCCGTGTCCGTGCCGCCGGCGGCGCCGCCGTATCAGGCCGCCACGCAATATCAGGCCGCCACGCCGCCCCCTCCGCCCCCGGCATGGGGAGCCCCGCCGGCCCAGGGTGGGATGCCCAACTACTCGATGAACGCCCCGGTAATGGCTCCCCCGGCGAAGAGTTCGATCAGCCCCGCGATGATCCTCGCCGGCCTGATTCTCATCGCCGCAATCGCCGGAGGAGCGTACCTGTTCACCAACAACAACAAGTCGTCGGGCGTCGGCAGCACCGGCAGCGCCAACCCCGTCGCTACGATGACGCCGGCCAACACCGGCAACAACGGCGGAACCACGCCCACGACCGTGCCGGCCAACACCGGCAACAACGGCGGAACCACGCCCACGACTGCGCCGGGAGCTACCTCCGCCGACAACGGCGGCTCCGGCCTCAGCGGAGCGGCGAGCGCCCTCTCCTCGATCAGCAGCTACAAGTTCAAGATGACCCTCGCCGGCGGCGAGTTCGGCTCGATGCTCTCCGAGCTGGGCGGCTCGTCCGCTTCGGGCAACGCCCCGGTGACGATCAGCGGCACGATCGAGGTCACGCCCGACAAGGGCGCCGACATCACCATGGCCGGCTTCCACATCATCGAGATCGGCGGCTTCGACTATCTCGACATGAGCGGCACCGGCAGCTTCCTCAAGACCGCAGCCACCGGGACCAGCATGGCCGACTCGTTCTCGCCGGCCACCATGTTCTCGAGCTTCGTCGGCGAGTCGACTGACAGCGGCTTCACCAAGGTGGGGTCGGAGAACAAGAACGGCGTCCAGGCCGATCACTATCAGGCATCGGCCGCGGCTCTGGCCGAGTTCGGATCGGCGTCAGGCGTCGAAGGCGCCACCTGGTCTGCCGATATCTGGGTCGCCCAGAACGGCGGCTACCCGGTGAGCATGTCGATCCTGGGCAAGGCGGCCGACAACAGCGTCGCCTACGAGATCCAGTTCGATATCACCAACGTCAACGACCCGGCCAACAAGATCACCGCTCCCACCAACGTAACGGGCGCCTAGCTCGGGCGCGCGACTCGCAATCTGCGGCGCTCCGTCGCTCTTCGGAACTGCGCCGACACAACGGACTCAGAGGCCTCGGCCGTTCGGTCGGGGCCTCTCTTCGCCAGCGGCTCGATGGGCGACTCTCCCTCGGGCGCGTGAGGCCGGTGCCCTGGCAGCCGCACCAAGTTCGGTCCGAGGGAGCCTGCGGCCGTGCCTTGACCACGGTGCTACGGTCGCGGTGGGTCCGTTGCCAGGCGACGGTCCAACTGCTTGATGCGGAGGGAGCCTCAATGGGTGAGAATCGAGTCGGCGTACGGAACGCCGGTGCGTTCCTTGGGGACAACATCATGGCGGCCGGAACGCCGGCGAATGCCCTGAACGTGGGACCGGGAGAGCCCGGTCCGGGGGACGAGTGGGTCTTCCCGACCGAGCCTGTCGAAACCCAAGCGGACGTGACCCTCGAGCCGGTGCACTCGGACGGCAAGGCTGTTTCCTCGCCCAAGCCGACGCCTCGACGATAGCAACGCCTCGCACCTGATCGCCCACACTCCGGGGTTGTGCCGCGGCCGGGGTACGCTATCGGGACATCAGCATGAGGTTCCCGGAAGATGACCCAGAAACCGCCCCTGGACCGCCCTCCGTTCACCGCCGCGCCGGATCGATACGAGGGCATGGCCTATCGCCGGTCCGGCCGCAGCGGACTCAAGCTGCCCGTGCTGTCGCTCGGCTTCTGGCACAATTTCGGCGAGGCGTCGCCAGTCGAAACGCAGCGGGCGATCGTCCGNNTCGGCCGAAGAGAACGCCGGCCGGATCCTCCGCTCCGATTTCGGGCCCTACCGGGACGAGCTCGTCGTCTCGACCAAGGCTGGCTGGGATATGTGGCCGGGCCCGTATGGGGACCTGGGCTCGCGCAAGTACCTGCTGGCCAGCCTGGACCGGAGCCTGAAGCGGCTCGGGCTCGACTACGTCGACATCTTCTACTCGCACCGCCTGGACCCCGATACACCGCTCGAGGAGACGCTCGGCGCGCTCGACACGGCCGTCCGGCAGGGCAAGGCGCTGTACGCCGGCATCTCGTCCTACCCGCCCGCCGAGACGCGCCAGGCGGCCGCGATCCTGCGGGGCCTGGGCACGCCGCTGCTGATCCACCAGCCGTCGTACTCGCTCCTGAACCGCTGGATCGAGGACGGCCTCCTGGATGTTCTCGGCGAGGAAGGGNNCTCAACGAGATCGCGGCACGCCGCGGACAGACTCTGGCCCAGATGGCCCTGGCCTGGGTTCTGCGCGACCCGCGGGTCACCTCCGCGATCATCGGTGCGAGCTCTGTGAAGCAGCTGGAGGACAACGTTCGGGCGCTCGACAAGCTGGACTTCGAGCCGAGCGAGCTCGCGGAGATCGACCGCTGCCTGGCCGCTCGGGGTGGCAAGGGGGGCTAGGGGCGGCTAGCCCGGCCGGTCCGGAACGCCTCCGGCCCCGATCGCGTCGAGTCGTGTATGCTTAGTACCTTCGTGAACGAATGGGCGCTCCGGTCTGCGCCCCGGTAACTCGCCGTCCGATCTCGATCCACTTCTCGCCCTGACCGGTCCCGCTGAAGAACGCGGGTGGGCCGTCAGGAGCCTTGCTCTCATGTCTTCCTATCGCCTCGGGCCTGTGTCCGAGCGCCCTTCGCCTGCCCAGCCCGCGCCGATCTCTGGCGGGGCAGCGCCGACAACGTCCGATCCGGCGCCCAAGCCCGGCCAGACCTCGCAGATGGCTCCGCCAAACCATGCGCCTCAGGCGCCTGCCTCCTTCGACCAGCTCGGGTTGACGCCCGATCTCCTGCGTACCGTGGCCGCTCAGGACTACACCGAGCCGACGCCGGTTCAGGCGCAGTCGATCCCGATCGTGCTCGCCGGCCGCGACCTGCTGGCCGGCGCCCAGACCGGTACGGGCAAGACGGCCGCCTTCGTGCTCCCGATTCTCCAGCTTCTCGACGCCAGCCGGCCCGCGGTGCGCTATCTGCCAGGCGGCAAGGGTCGGCGAGGGGCGACGGGTTTGCCGATCCGCTGCCTCGTGCTCACGCCGACTCGCGAGCTCGCGCTGCAGATCGAGGAAAGCGTCCGCACTTACGGCGCCGAACGGCCCATTCGCTCGACGACGATCTACGGCGGGGTCGGCTTTCAGCCACAGGTCCGCGCCCTGCGCGACGGCCCGGAGATCGTTGTCGCCACGCCCGGCCGCCTTCTCGACCATGCCGGCCAGGGCACGATCGACCTCAAGTGGGTCGAGATCCTGGTCCTCGACNNATCCGCGACATTCGCCGGATCCTCGCCCTGCTGCCGGCGCGCCGCCAGAACCTCCTGTTCTCGGCCACGTTCTCGGACGAGATCCGAGAGCTGGCGGCCGGCCTTCTCCACGATCCGGCCTACGTCCAGATCGCGCGCCGCAACGCCCCGATCGAGCTCGTACGCCAGGTCGTCTACCCCGTCGATCGCGAACGCAAGCGCGAATTGCTGAGCCACCTCATCCGGGGCGGGCGAATCGACCGGGCGCTCGTCTTCACCCGAACCAAGCATGGCGCCAACCGCCTGGCCGAGCAGCTCGGCGCGGACGGAATCCTCGCCGCCGCGATCCACGGCAACAAGAGCCAGGGCCAGCGAGTCCGGGCGCTGGACGACTTCAAGGCAGGACGAGTCGCGATCCTGGTAGCCACCGAGGTCGCGTCGCGCGGCCTCGACATCGAAGGCTTGCCCCACGTGGTCAACTTCGAGCTTCCAACCGTGGCCCAGGACTACGTCCACCGCATCGGCCGGACGGGTCGCGCCGGGATGGAGGGGGACGCCGTTTCGCTCGTGTGCATCGATGAGGCAACGCTGCTCTCCGACATCGAGACTCTGCTCCGAGAGCCGATCCGGCGCGAGGTCGTGCCGGGCTTCGAGGTCGACCGCTCGATCCGGCGAGAACCGATCCGCCAGCGCAGCGGCGATATTCGACCGGCCGGTGGTCGGCGTATGCCGGCTCGACAGTCGGTACCGGGCGCGTTCCGCCAGTCAGCGCTGAGCGGATCGCGACAGCCGATCGGCGGGCGAACGATCGGACTGCGGCAGGACGCACCGGGCGGTTTCCGTCGGCCGGCACCGAGCGATTTCAATCAGGTCGCGCCGAGGGCGTCGCGTCAGGCGACTCCGGGCGGGTTCCGCCAGGCGACTCCGAGCGTCCCATCGATCGGGTACGCGCCGGCTCGCCGACCGCAGGCAACGGCGCAGCCTCCGACCCGCACAGCGCATATGCAGGCAGGTCGAACATCGGCGGTGAGACCGGGAATCGGCGCCGGCCGACCGATGAGCGGCGCCTACGCCCGACCGATGCCCGGCGCCTACGCCCGACCGATGCCCGGCGCCNNGAGCGCAGGACCGCCTTCGTCTCGCTGCCCGGCGAGCGCATCGCGCGCCTCGACAACCGTCCCGTCTGAGCATCCACCGCGCGAGGGAGTGCGCCTGTGGAGCTTGGCTGAAGGCTCGCCGCCGAAGGCTCGCCGCCGGAGGCGAAGGCCGGAGGCCCGCTCCTCTGGGGACGCAATCGAACTCGGCCGGCGGTGCGGCCTGGCAAGTTCAGGATTTCGAAAGGTAGCCCGGTTCAGATTGGGCCAATCGTGGACACTGAGGTCGCCCCGGAGGCGGTCCTTCGGCGAAAGAACCGAGGCAATTCGATGACGATAGTCGGAACGCACCGCGGCCCGGTCTCGGGCAAGACGCACATCCATCTGCTGCGCGAGAGCGCCGCGGTTCGCAGCTCCCGCTCGGCGGCGCCGCTCGCGGCCGCGCCCGGCGAGCTCGCCGCCTACTCGGCCATCCACCGCCCCGATCTCGACACGCCGGCTGCCACCGGACCGCATCGCGAGAGCCCGTCGGGAGGCAACGCAGGGACGCCGAGTTGACGCTTCGAGAGCGCCACTCCGCGGGGCGGCGGTGCGAGGCGCTCGGGTAGACCTGCAACTGCCCGGCCGGCGAACGCCCCGCGCCCCCGTCGGCGCCGTCTACCTCGTCAGGAGGTTGGCGGAGAAGGAGTAGACCGTGGCGCGCCGGCTCTCGTGCCGGTCGAGGGCGATACCAATCAGCATCGATACGAGCTGGTCGAAGCGGACTCCCTCTTCCTCCCACAGGTAGTAGGACAACGAGCCCGGAGTGGTATTGATCTCGTTGAGCAGCAGCCGCCGTTTCGACGCCTCGTAGAGGAAGTCGACTCGTACGACGCCGCTCGCGTCGATCGCGCGGAACGCCTCCACGGCGAGCCGCTTCACCTGGCGGGTCAGAGCCTCGCCGATCGGCGCCGGAACCTGGCGGGCCAGACCGGCCATGCCGGCACTTTCCGCCTGGCCGCGGCCGAGCTTCTTGCCGCCATGCCTGTACTTGTCGTCGAACGACAGCACCGACTCGGACCGGATCGGCTGCTCGCAGGCAGAAGCGCGCTCGGGCGGGCCCATGACCGAACAGTTGATCTCGATGAAGTCGGTCAGCGCCTCCTCGACGAGGGCGCGGCCGTCGAGCTCCAGCGCCAGGTCGATCGCCTCGCGCAGGGCCGGACGGTCGGCGCAGCTCGAGACGCCGATGCTGCTGCCCAGGCACACCGGCTTGACCATGACCGGGTAGCGGAACTTCGTCTCGACTCGAATGGCGACCGCATCCGGGTCGGCCTCCCATTCGGCGCGAGACAGCTCTAGGCAGTCGAGAGTTGGGATGCCCGCCTGCTCGAGGATCCGCTTCGTCCGCACCTTGTCCATGCCGATGGCCGAGGCCAGGATGCCCGATCCCACGTAGGGCACATCCGCAAGCTCGAACAGCCCCTGAAGGGACCCGTCCTCGCCGTGAGTTCCGTGGACGACGGGAAAGAACACGTCGGCCCACAGCTTCGGGCTCTTCTGGAGGAGGCCGCCCGTGGCGGCTGGGTGCACCACCAGCTGTCGCACCGAGCGGTCCGGGCTGAGGCTGACGCGATAGACGTTCTTGAGCCCGGCGGCGTGGAAGGTCTGCTCGCGATACAGGTCCAGGTTGTGCAGCCCCTCGCCCGCGTACCAGTCGCCCTGCTTGGTGATGTAGATCGGGAGGGAGGGGAATCCGGCCTGATCGAGGGCGTCCATCGTCTGATGGCCCGTGATCACGGAGACCTCGTGCTCGACGGACCTGCCGCCGAACAGCACGGCCACGGTCGGATTGGACATCGGACTCCTCACTCCTCGTACAGGTCGGGGAGGTCATTCTCGAACAAAACGACGTCGCCCGAGCGGACGATGCCCTTCAGCGCCTCGAGGCCCTCGTTGAGGTTGGCCACCGAGACCAGCCGATCGGCCGAGAACCCGCGTCCCTCCAGCCCGCGCCGGATCGGCGCCGTCTGCCGCGAGCCCACCAGGATCACGAAATCGCACACCTCGGCTGCCCTGGCGCCGAGCTTCTCGTTCCAGGCCTCCTGCTCGACCCCGAGCTCCACCATTCCGGGCGTGACCAGGATCTTGCGGCCGGTCTCGAACGCCGCCAGGGCGTCGAGCGCGTTGAGCGCGCCGACAGGGTTGGAGTTGTAGGCGTCGTCGACGATTGTCACGCCGTCGGCGCCGGTGTGGGTCTCGAGCCGGTGGGGAACGGGCTGCAACCGGCCGATCGCGCCGGCGACCTCTCGCAGGCTCACGCCCGCAGCCCGGGCAACCGTTGCCGCGGCGAGGATGTTGCTGACGTTGTGGATCCCGATGAGGCGGGTCTTGACGGTCACTCGCGCGCCGTATCGCTCGACGAGCGTGAAGCTGAGCCCGTCCGGACCGTGTGAGATCGATTCGGCGGCGAGGTCCAACTCATCATCGGCAAAGTCAATGCCGTAACGCTGTACCTGCGGCACCGTGAGGCCCGCCGCCAGCCGGCGGACGCGCGGGTCGTCGTTGTTGACGACGGCGATCCCGTCGGGAGCCAGCGCTTCGAGCAGCTCGAACTTGGCCTTCTCGATCGTCTCGATGCTGCCGAAACGCTCAAGGTGCTGCGGGCCAATAGCCGTGAGCACACCGATATGGGGCCTGGTGAGGCGGGCCATGTCGCGGATCTCGCCACGCCGGTAGGCGCCCATCTCGACGATCAGCACCTGATGCTCCGGTCCGAGCTCCTCGTTGATGGCTCGGCACACTCCCAGGATCGTGTTGAAGCTGGCTCTCGTCTTGAGGACTCGAAATCGCGACTCCAGGAGCGCCTCGGTGAAGTACTTGGTGGATGTCTTGCCGTAGCTGCCGGTGATTCCGACGACCATTGGCTTCAGCCGCCCGAGCTTGCGCCGGGCCCTGACGCGGTAGGTCAGATTGATCGACACCTGGATCGGCGCGAGGCAGACGTTGGCGGCAATCGTTACGAACGGCGCGGCGTGGATCGAGACGACGGCCATGACCAGGACCGCCAGGCCGGGCGAATAGGCGGCGGGGACGGCCGCGGCCCCGGCAAGCCTCGAGAGTGCAAAGAAGCCGGCCACGAACAGGAGGGCGGCGAGGACGACCGAAACGGCCAGGAGGCGTCTGGCCCGACCCGTGTAGACGAGCGACTTCTTCCGAGGGGCGCGCGCGGGGGCCCGGATGTAGGCCAGCACGGCGGCACACGAGGCGAGCGCCGGCGCGAAGTAGGCGCCGGCCGCGCTGCCACTGGTTGCCACGGCCAGGTGCACGACGGCCGCAACGAGGTAGACGATCCCCAACTGCCCGTGAACGCCCCTCGACTTCAGCTCCGCCAGCCACCGCAGGAACCTCAGGTTCGAGTAGTCGTCCTGCTGGAGCGAGTGAAGGCTCGCCACCAGCCAGGGCAGCGTCAGAACCAGTGCCGTGAAGGCCGCGCCGGCCACGATGACGACCTGAAGGAGATCGGTCCCGCCGCCGCTCGTCAGGAGCACCTGACTAGCCATCCAGGAACGGGATGACGGCCAGACGGAAGCGGCCGTACTGATCCAGGTACGAGAAATGGCCGGCGTTCCTGAGCACGAGGAGTTGGGCGTTGGGGATCAGCTTCTCCATCGTGCGTGCATCGGCGAGGGGAGTCTCCTCGTCCGACTCGCCCCAAACGAGAAGAGTCGGAGCTTGGATCAGGCGGAGGGCGGGCCGGAGATCCTCCTTCACGATCGCCAGGAAGGTATCTCGTAGCGGACCGGCGTTGAGGTAGTCGGGGGAGGCGATCCTCCCGACGATCCGGCGGCGAATGGCCCGGCCCGGCCGGCCCAACCGGCGCCCGACGGCGTTGGCGATCCTGGAGGCGGCTCGCTTGAGCATGCGGCCGGTGGTGCGACTCGGCGGCACGCCCGCCGAGTCGACCAGGACGAGCCGGTCGACCGCCTCGGGATGTGCGGCGGCGAGCTTGATGGCGACGCGCCCGCCGAATGAATGGCCGAGTATCGAGGGACGCTCCATTCCGAGGCCGGCCATCACTTCGAGCGTCAGCGCCACGAAATCGTCCACGGTCCACGTCCCCACCGGCATCCCCGAGCCTCCGTGGCCGGGGAAATCGAACGCCGTTACGCGGAACGAACGCGGCAGGTCCTCGGTCAGGGCCGCGAAGGCATCCAGCGAGGTCCCCCAGCCGTGGAGCATCAGTAGCGGCTTGCCGCTCCCAACCGACACGCATCGGATGCGGAGGCCGCGCACGGTCAGGAACCGGATGTCATCCGGCGACGGCCCGTCTCGCCGACCGGCCGGCGTCTCTCGCCCCGGTCCGGTTTCGGGGGCCGCCGGAGACGGTGCCCTTGCCCGATCTTCGCCCAAACTGATCACCGTAGTCGAATGGCCACCAATCTCGCGGGGGCCGTGAAGCCTCCCAGAGTCATGATGGTACTAGAGGCGGCCCGCCCGGGGCGGTTCCATCGCCGGGACGGGCGCCGGAGCGAACTCAGGACGGCGCCGGACGTGCGCCCGGACGCGCACCCAGACAGTGCCTCAGCTTCGACCGTAAAGCGGCCCGAAGACCGCGCAGGCCCGGTAGTCGGCGCCCTCCGGGTCTGCGGTTCCCAGGGCGGTCCAGACACTCGGCCGGAAGAGCTTCTCGACCGGCACGTTGTGCATGCTGACCGGAATGCGCAGCAGCGCGGCCAGGCTGATCAGATCCTCGCCGATGTGCCCGTAGCTCATCGCGCAGTGGTTGGCGCCCCAGCCCGACATGACGCTGTAGACGTCTCGGAAGGCGCCGTCCCCGGTGAGCCGCGGCGTGAACCACTGGGTCGGCCACGTTGGGTCGGTCCGCTGGTCCAGAGTCCGGTGCACGTCGGGCGGCAGATCCACGGTCCAGCCCTCGGCAAGCTGGAGCACCGGGCCCAGGCCGTGCACGAGGTTGATGCGGGTCATGGTCACCGGCATGCCGCCGGGCGAAACGAACAGCGAGGAGAACCCGCCGCCTCGGAAGTAGCCGGTCACAGCCGGGCACCACGTCGTGGCCTCGAGCGCGCGCTTGACCTCGTCCTCGCCGATCTCCCAGAAGGGCTTCATGGCCGGCTGGCCGTCGCGCCGGGTTCCGCCCGCAGCGTCGAGAGTGGCCGCCCCGGAGTTGATCAGGTGGATCACGCCGCCCGCCGCAGGTCCCACCAGGGTATGGCTGGTTACGCGGCGCACGGCCTCGGGGCTCCAATACGTACGCACGTCGGCGAAGACCTGGGCGGTATTTGTCAGGAGATAGCCGAAGAGCATCGAAGCGCCGTTGAGGCTGTCGTTCTCGGTCGCGAAGACGTACGGCGCCCGGATTCCGTCCCAGTCGAAGGAGGAGTTGAGCATCGCCTCCATGAAGTCGCCGTTGGGCGAGTGGTCCGTCCACTGGCGCTGCCCCTGGAAGCCGCCCAGGATCGCATTGTGGCCCATCGCCTCTTCGCCGAATCCCAGCTCGGCCAGGCGCGGGTTGCCGACCAGCAGATCGCGGGCGATGAGGAACATCTTCACGACCGTCTCCCAGTCGCGGTCCTTCTGCTCTCGGCTGCGGGTCTGGTCGGGCGTGTTACGGTCGGCGCCCTC
>PMNU01000132.1 GCA_003165675.1 Chloroflexota bacterium | reverse complement strand
GGCCTGGGTGGCGACCGGGGCCATGGTCGGCGTAGCCGTCGCCGAGCTGCTGCTACAGGCAGCGATGACCGTCGGCAGGACGGTAAGTCCGGCTGCTCCGATCAAACCCTTCTTGAGAACTTCTCGCCTTGTGACTTGATCATTCATGAACGGTTGATCCTCCCTTTCCCGGCCGAAAAGACGGCCATGGTTCAACAGGAACCAACAGGCCGCGGCGATTGTCCAGCCCGGTCGGCTCCCGTGTCAAGTGGCAAGGCCAGAATACGTGGGATTATGGTGGAAAACGTTGACTTACGAGCTTTACTGCGGCAGGATAACCGACGCGACGTCGGGCCACGGAGACATCCAGCGACCGGAGAGAGATTGGATTCCGAGCCAGTGGAGCGGGTAACCGAAGAGACGCAGGCTCTGGAAGCGGCCTCCAAGAGGCCCGCCCTGGCCAGGCAGCGTCAGACCCTGATACTCGAACGCGTGCGCGAGGAGGGCGCGGTACGCGTTGCCGACCTCGTACGGGCGCTCGGCGTTTCGGACATGACCATCCGCCGCGACCTGGAGATCCTCAACGAGCGGGGCTTGATCGAGAAGGTGCACGGCGGCGCTGCGGCGATAGACGGCAGCTCCCTGTTCGAGCCGGGGTTCACCGTCAAGTCGACGCTGATGCAGGCCGAGAAGGAACTGATCGCCGGGGCCGCCGCCTCCCTGGTTCCCTCGGGCACGGCAATCGCCATCTCGGCCGGAACGACAACCTACGCTCTGGCCAAACGGCTTACGGACATTCCCGGCCTCACCGTCCTGACCAACTCGGTCCCGGTTGCCGAGGTCCTGTACAAGGATGGTCGCCCGGACCAGACGGTCATCCTCAGTGGTGGCGTACGCACGCCCTCAGACGCGCTCGTGGGACCGTTCGCCGTCGCGGTGATCCGATCGCTGCACGTCGACAGCGTGTTCATGGGCAGCCACGGCATGGATCTCCGGTCTGGCTTCACGACACCGAACATCCTTGAGGCGGAGACGAACCGGGCGCTGATCGAGGCCGGGCGGCGCCTGGTCGTCCTGGCCGACAGCACCAAATGGGGCACGATCGGCATCAGCTCGGTGGCCAGGCTGGAGGAAGCCGACACCATCGTCACCGACAGCGGCCTCGATGCGACGGCCCGCCAACAGCTCTCAGCGGCGGTCAGAAGGCTGATCCTCGTAGACGTCGCCACCTCGGGCGTTCAAACGATCGAGGGCGAGGACGGCAGCGCCGTCGGCCCGGGCGAGCTCGGAGGGAATGAGTGAGCAAGGGTTCCACGGCGTCACAGCTCCCATCGCAGCCGCATCGCCGCTACAACGCGCTCTCTGATGAATGGCTGCTGGTTTCGGCTGAGCGGACGAGCCGGCCCTGGCTCGGCCGCCAGGAGACCCCGCCACCCCAGGATCTGCCGGCCTACGACCCCTCCTGCTACCTGTGCCCTGGCAACGTCAGGGCCAACGGCGAGCGGAATCCTGAGTACGACTCCACCTTCGTGTTCACCAACGACTTCGCCGCCCTTCAGCCGGACACGCCCCTGGTGACGATCGAAGATGGCCTGCTGCGAGCGAAGAGCGAACGCGGCACCTGCAAGGTCATCTGCTTCTCGCCGCGCCACGACCTGAGCCTGTCGCGCATGAATGCGACCCAGGCGCGGACAGTCGTGGATCTGTGGGCGACGCAGACCGCATCCCTGGGCGAGCAGTTCCCCTGGGTCCAGGTCTTCGAGAACCGCGGTGCGCCGATGGGGGCTTCGAACCCCCACCCGCACGGTCAGATCTGGGCCGGAGACACCCTGCCGCGCGAGGCGGAGAAGGAGGACGCGACCCAGTGCCGCCATTTCGACGCGACCGGTCACAGGCTCCTGCTCGACTATGCCGAACAGGAGGCGGGCGGCGTCAGGGACCTGGGAAGCGATGACGATTGGCTCGTGGTGGTACCGTTCTGGGCCGCCTGGCCGTTCGAGACGATGATCGTTCCGCGCCGCGCCGTTTCGCGGCTGCCGGACCTGGACGGTCGCCAGCGCAGTTCGCTGGCCGATCGACTGATCGGACTGCTGCGAGGCTACGACGAGTTGTTCGAGGAGCCGTTCCCCTACTCGATGGGATGGCACCAGGCGCCGTTCGACGGCGTCGACAGACCCTACTGGCAGCTCCACGCCCACTTCTATCCGCCGCTCCTGCGGGCGACGGTGCGGAAGTTCATGGTGGGCTACGAGCTGCTTTCCGAGCCGCAGCGCGACATAACCGCCGAGGATGCGGCGGAGCGCCTGCGCTCGGCAATCGCCGCCGCAAATCCGAGAGCCGCAGACCTCGGCAGCTAGCGAGCCACCCGGCTCAATCAACCACGCAGACGAGACGAAGGAAGAGAAGAACGATGCTTGGTGGTCTCACACCCGCGCACCTGATAGTCATCCTGATCATCGCCCTGATCGTGATCGGGCCTGGGAAACTGCCCGAAGTGGGCGCCGCAATCGGAAAGAGCGTCCGAGAGTTCCAGAAGGCCTCCGGTGGGATCACAGACGTGCTGTCCGGAACGACCGCGCAGCCGGCCCCGCCCCCGCAGGCTCCCCAGTTGATGCAGCCGCAGCCGCCGGCCCAGCCTTACTATCCGGTACAGGCCGGCTATGCCGCTCCTGCTCAGCCCGCCCCGATCCAGTATCAGCCAGTCATGGGCGTGATCGAGCCCGCCCCGGCGGCACCCGCNNCCCGTTCAGCCGGATCCGGTCGTACCGCAACCGCCAATCCCTCCGAGTGTCGGCTGAAGGCCTCGCGCTCTAGGTCGGCCCTTCCTCCGTTCCGGCTTTGCGCCACGGCTCCCACGCTGGGCAGGGAGCCGTGGCGCGAGCCGGGTTTCCACATCCAGGCTACGGCTACTGCAGAGCCAAGGAGCCAACTCGATGACTGACGCTCACACGGCAAACCCTTCGGCCACGGCGCGAGCCGCCGCCCTGCGGACCAGGCTCGAAGCTCTCTCTGACACGTCCGCTTCAGGGCCGAAGGCGACAGGGCCGGCTCAGCTGGTCCGTGCCCCGGGCCGCGTCAATCTCATCGGCGAGCACACGGACTACAACGAGGGCCTGGTTCTGCCCGCCGCCATCGACCGCGAGATCTGGATCGCGTTCCAGCCGTGGAAGAGACCCGAAGTCGAGTTGACGTCGATCGAGATGAACGAGACGAAATCGTTCGCTTTCGAGGGGCTCGCGCCGGGCGCTCGAGCCGACAGATCCTGGATCGACTACGTCGCCGGCACCGCGTGGGCCATGCGCGAGGCGGGGCTCCCGCTGCGCGGCTTCCGCGGGGTGATGAATTCAACGGTCCCTGTGGGCTCGGGGTTGAGCTCCTCGGCCGCGCTGGAGATGGCCTCCTCCTGGGCGCTCGCCGTTCCGGGTGCGCCGCGCCCTGACGCCGGCGCGATGGCCGCCATCGCGCAGCGGGCGGAGAACCGCTACGTCGGCGTCAACTGCGGGATCATGGATCAGTTCGCCAGCGCGGCCGGTCGAGCCGGGCACGCGCTTCTCATCGACTGCCGCATCAACCAGTTCAAGGCCACGCCGATGCCGGCGGACCTGTCGATGGTCGTCTGCAATACGGGCTCACCGCACCGTCTCGACGCCACCGCCTACAACACCCGACGCTCCGAATGCGAGCTCGGGGTGAAGCTGATCGCCGAGCGCGAACCGGGCGTCACCGCCCTGCGCGACGTCGACGAGGCGATGCTCGAGCGCAACCGCGACCGACTGCCCGAGATCGTAGCCCGCCGCTGCGAGCACATCGTCCAGGAGGATGGACGCGTGATGGCCACCGTGGCCGCCCTTCGGGACGGAGACCGGGAGGCTCTCGGCCGGCTCTTCGCCGCGTCGCATGCCTCGCTGCGCGACCTTTACGAGGTGAGCTCCCCCGAGCTCGACGCCATGGTCGAGATCGCCGTCGCGGTACCCGGCGTCGTGGCCAGCCGGATGACCGGCGCGGGCTTCGGCGGCTGCACGGTCAACCTGGTCGAGCAAGGCGCAGAGGAAGCCCTGCGAGACGCGGTGCTGGCCCAGTATCAGAAGCGAACTGGGCTGGAGCCACACGTCTACATCGTCACCGCCGTCGACGGCGCAGGCGAGGTCAATCAGGGCGCGTAATGCGTCGGCTATCCGATGGACTCGCGCCCGATCGATATTGCGGTGCGCACGAGGCGGATCGGCGCCACCTGCTCGTCGCTCGCTCCGGGCATACTTAGACCCGCGCCGGCGCATGAAAGCCGGAACCGACCCGACCGAAACGCGGCGAGGCGTGCCATCACGTGGGGCTGATCATGGATCCCGACGGCCAACTTCAAAGCGCCGCGACGCCCGATGCCAGCTCGACGCGTCGGCGTTCCCGGTTGGGCCGGCCGCGCGTTCCGTTTCGTCACCATGACGACGGCCCGCCCTCGGCGATCGTGCAAGCGGAGATGTCGATCTCGCGCCATCTGGTCGAGCTGCGCAACCGTCTCGTCATCTCGGCCCTGTCGCTCGTTCCGGGCACCGTCCTGGGCTTCGTCTTCTCCGGCTCGATAATTCACATCCTCATCGCGCCGCTCCCCAAGGGAGATCATCTGGTCGCCTTCGGGCTGACCGAGCCGTTCATGATCGACATGCAGGTGGCGATCGTCACCGGCGTCATCGTGGGCATGCCGGTCATCCTGTTCGAGTTCTGGCGGTTCATCTCGCCCGGACTGACGCCGAGTGAGCGAGCGACCGCCCGGCCGTGGGTGCCCCTCGCCCTGATCTTCTTCGTCCTGGGCGTGGGCGTCGCGTACTTCATCCTGCCTTACGCCGCGGGCTTCCTCTTCACCTTCCAGACCCAGGACATCCAGCTGATGCTGTCCGCCGAGTCGTATCTCGGCTTCATCACGATCCTGTTCCTCGCCTTCGGCCTGGTGATGGAGTTCCCGATCATCCTCGTCCTGCTCTCAAAGGTGGGGGTCGTCACGTCCAAGGGCCTTCGGAAGTCGCGCCGGATGGCCATCCTGGGGATCGTGATCGTGTCCGAGGTCATCACTCCCGGCGCCGACCTGGTGAGCCCGATCGTTATGGCCGTTACGCTCTACGGGCTCTACGAGGTCTCGATCATCCTGATCCGGCTGGGCGGTCGATAGCTGCCGGTCCTCGAGCGGCCGCGGCACACGCCGTCAGGGTGCCTGCCGTCAAGCCACCCGCGGTCAATCGTTACTAACCCGCTTCTGGCGGCGGCGCCATAATCCCGTCCACCAGCAGGATGGAGAGCGTGAGCATGGCCGAACACGAGAAGACGGCGTCGGTCGGGATCGTCTGCGGCAGCCGTTCGGACTTCCCCGTCATGGACAAGGCCGTCGAGCTGCTCGGTCGGCTCGAGGTCCCGTGCGAGATGCGCGCCATCTCCGCCCATCGGGCTCCGGACCTGCTGTTCCGGTTCGTAGCCGGCGCCGAGCGGCGGGGCGTGCGTGTCTTCATCGCCGGGGCTGGTGGGGCGGCCCACCTTCCAGGGGTGGTGGCGGCAAAGACGCTTCTTCCTGTCGTCGGCGTGCCGATCCCGACTCAGGTGGCGGGCGGCCTCGACTCACTCCTGTCGATCGTGCAGATGCCGAAGGGGATTCCCGTGGCCACGGTCGCCATCGGCGGCGCCGAGAACGCCGCCCTTCTCGCGGTCGAGATCCTGGCCCTGTCCGACCCGGCGCTGCGGGATCGACTGAAGGCCTTCCGAGATGCCCAGACCCGATCAATCGAGGACGACGAATCGAACGCCGACCTCCGCGGGACGACCTAGCCGCGTGGAGAACCTTCGCATCAGCGAAGTCCGATTCGGCGCAGGCGGCGTCCCGGATTGGCTCGAGCCAACGGTCCGTTTCTGCTCACGCTGCGGCGGCCAGCTCACGTTTGGCCCGGTCGACGACGAGGAGCGAGACCGGCTCGCGTGCCCGAGCTGCGGATTCGTCTGCTACGTCAACCCGCGGCTCGTGGTGACGACTCTGCCCATCACCGATCGCGGCGAAGTCATGCTCATCCGCCGCGGCATCGCCCCGGGCCTCAACCAGTGGGCCCAGCCGGGCGGCTTCCTCGAGATCGATGAGACTGTCCGGGAGGCGGCCATCCGCGAGACGCTCGAGGAAACGGGCCTGCACGTCGAGCCGATGGCCATCGTCGGTTTGTATTCACGGGTGCAGGCGGCGGTCGTGGTCGTGGCTTTCGAGGCCCGCATCGTCGGCGGGGTGCCCACGATCACCCGCGAGTCGCTGGAGACTCGGCCCTTCGCCCCGCACGCCATACCATGGCCCGAGATTGCTTTCGAAACGAGCGTTCTGGCTCTGCGCGACTGGGTGGCGAGCGTCCGACCGGACCTCACGCTGCCCGACCCCTCAACGGTTCACCGCGACTTCGGCGCCTGAAGATCGCGACCGGCGCTTGAGGAGCGTGTGAGCGGAGCGCCCGAATATGGGGCGAGCGACGGGCCCGGGCGAGCCGCGCCCCCGCAGTCCCGTCCTGCGGCTACGGCGAGCCAACAACAGCGAGCCAACGGGCAGTGCGGTCCCGTGCGAAACTCTCGGCCATGAACCCCGCGACGATCGCCCTGGTGGTGATCCCACTCGTGATCATCGAGCTCGGGCTGATGCTCTACGCCCTGTACGACCTCTTCCAGGAGGATCGGCGGGTCGTCGGCGACAGCAAGATCATGTGGGCTCTCATCATCGCGTTCGTCAACGTCATCGGGCCGCTGGTCTACTTCTTCGTGGGCCGGGACGACTCGCGCGGAACGGAGACCGGCGGCGTCGGTGCCGCCCCAACCGAATCGATCGCCCGCATCCTCGCCACGTGGCCCGGGCTCGCCGCGGATACGGACGCGGCCATCTCCACGGCCGGACTGACTAAGCGATATGGCGGCATCGTCGCCCTGGACCATCTGGACCTGTCCGTCCCCAGCGGCAGCGTCTTCGGCTTTCTCGGACCCAACGGCGCGGGCAAGACGACGACCCTCCGACTCCTCACCGGACTCGCGGCCGCGACCGACGGCACCGGCACAGTGGCCGGGGTACGCATCGGCGGCACGGGCGGTGAGCTGGCCCGCAACATCGGGTACCTGGACCAGGACCCGCGCTTCTACGGCTGGATGCGGGGCCGCGAGCTGCTGACGATGGTCGCGCAGCTGCACGGGCTGCGAGGGGCGGCCCTGCGGCAGCGGGTCGGCGAGGTGCTCGAGATCGTGGGCCTGACCGAGGCCGCATCTCGACGGATCGGCGGCTACTCGGGCGGCATGCGCCAGCGCCTCGGCATTGGTCAGGCGCTGATCAATCAACCGCGCGTCCTGTTCCTGGACGAGCCCGTCAGCTCGCTCGATCCCGAGGGCCGGCGCGACATCCTGGAGATCATTTCGAGGCTGCGCGGCACGGCGACCGTCTTCATGAGCACTCACATCCTGAACGACGTCGAGCGGGTCTGCGATCGGGTCGCGATCCTCAACTTCGGCCATCTGGTCGTGGAAGGACCGATCGACGAGCTGCTCGACCGCTACGCCCAACCGGTCTACGAATTGGAGCCGGAGCCCCGGCAGGAGGGCGCGATTGATCGGCTGGCCGGCGCGATGCGCGGACAGGCCTGGGCCCGCGACGTCAAGACGACGCCGGACACGGTGCGCGTCTTCGTCGACGATCCCAGGGTGGCCGGGCCGGCGATCCTGCCGCTGGTGGTTGCCAGCGGCGTCGGCCTGGTCCGATACGAGCGGGCACGGCCCAGCCTGGAGGACGTCTTCCTGCGCCTGGTCGCCGAGAGCGGTCCACCGATCGCGCCGCCGGTCACGGTCCCGGTCTGGGGCCTGGACGCGAGAGGTCGACGATGATGGGCTTCCGGGTCCTGCTTCTCAAGGAGATGCGCGAGCAGCTCCGAACGAACCGGCTTATCGCAGTCGCGGCGATCTTCCTCCTGTTCGGGATCCTCGGACCTCTGACCGACCGCTATATGAAGGAGCTGGTCGACGCCATCGGCACGGAGAGCGGCGGGTTCTCGATCCAGGTTCCACCACCCTCGCTCGAGGGCGACCTCGTCCAGATCATCAAGAACCTGTCCCAGTTCGGCATCATCTGCGCGCTGCTCCTGGGGATGGGCTCGGTCGCCTGGGAGAAGGAACGCGGCACCGCCGGGATGATCCTGACCAAGCCCGCCTCCCGTGCGGCCTTCCTTGCGGCGAAGCTCGTCGCGATCTCGTTGACGCTGGCGATCGCCACCGCTCTGGGCACGGGAGTTGCCTACATCTACACGCTGATCCTCTACCCAACGGTCTTCCCGCCCGCCGGCTACGCGGCGATGGCGATCTTGCTGTGGTGGATGCTCGTGGCGTTCACCTCGATCACCTTGCTCGCGAGCACGGTCACCCGATCGGCGATTGCGGCGGCCGGCATCGGCCTCGTCACGCTGCTCGTCATGGGGATCGTCGGTGCGCTGCCGACGATCGGGCCCTACATGCCATCGTCACTGAGCGATCCGGCGCGCGCCATCGCGATGGGCCAGGATCCGGGCTCGCTTGCGGGTCCGCTCGTCTTCAACATCGCCCTGGTTCCGGCGCTGTTCTGCATCACCTGGCTCGTATTCCGCCGCCAGGAGTTGTAGCCAAAGGGCAGGAGGCGCCGGGTTNNGGCCGCTCTCCGGGAGCGCGAGTCCGCCCCGACCGGCGCGACACCGGCGACCCGCGCGACCGACGCCGGGTCAGGCCGCTCTCCGGGAGCGGCATTCGGCCACGTTCGGGGCCGCTCTCCCGGATCGGCAGCTGGCGGTGCGAGCCTGGCTGGATGAGCCGTCTCGGGACCTCCGCGGCATCTGGTTCTTGCCGATTTCACACCAGGACGACATTGGGCAAAGGTCGCGGCGCAAGAGAGTGCCACGCAGGCGACGGACGAGCGATCTCGGCCC
>PMNU01000065.1 GCA_003165675.1 Chloroflexota bacterium | reverse complement strand
GGCGACTCTGACGCGCAGCTAAACGTCGCCGAACGATGGTGGCGGCAGGACGGCTGGGGGACGCCCGGTGCGTGACGTCGCCTGCCGGCGCCCGGAGAGAGGCGACTCTGACGCGCAGCTAAGCGTCGCCGAACGATGGTGGTGGCAGGCGGCCGAAGAGGTCGCGACCGTGGAGGGCGCGCGCATCCCCGACTACCAATCCGGATCCACCTGGCGATCGAGCAGTTCGGCGAGCGTGACGCGAGGGCGGATGAGCTGCGCTCGGCCGTTCCTCACGGCGACTTCCACGGCCGACGGGTGGGACAGGAAGAACGGCATCGATTCGGTGAAGCCGTAGGCGCCCACGTCGAGCACCGCGACCAGGTCGCCAACGCGCGGTCGCGGCAGCATCGCCCCGGCGGCGAAGACGTCGAGCCCCGTACACAGCGGACCCGCCACCGTCGTATTGACGGGTGCCCGGCCGGGGTCCGGGGCGAGAACGGCCAGTCGCTGCTCGCTCTGGACCAGGGCCGGCCGCAGAAGGTGGTTGATGCCTCCGTCGAGGATCGCCACCGGCGCCGAGTCGGGGCCCTTCACGTCCACGACCCGGGTCACGTACGCGCCAGCGGGACCCACCAGGAACCGGCCTGGCTCGAGCACGAGCTCCAGCTCGCTGTGTCCGTCCGCGTCCCAGCCCTCACGCAGCTCGGTCAGGCGCCGGCCCAGCCGGGCCAGGTCGAGCGGCCACTCGCCGTCGGAGTAGGGGATGCCGAGCCCGCCTCCCGCGTCGACCAGGCGCAGCGGAGTGTCCGTCTCGGCGGCCACCCGCCGGCCGATCTCCACGAGCTCCGCCACGTGGCCGGCGATCTGCTCCGCGTCGCGCAGGTTCGAGGCGCCGAAGGCGTGCAGGCCCAGCAGCTCAACGTGCTCCGAACGGGCAGCCGCGCGCGCCGTCTCGATGAGCGTTTGGAGCGGCATGCCGAACTTCCCCTCGGCACCGCCGATGATTCGAACGGATTCTAGTCGAGCGTCCTCGGCCACGGCCAGGCGAAGCAGGATCGGCTGCCGCCGGCCGGCCGCGCCGGCGATCTCCTCGAGACGGCGCAACTCGCCCGGCGATTCGACCGCAATGAAGCCGATCCCCGCCGCGACGGCGGCCGCCAGCTCCTCGTCGCGCTTACCGGGTCCGGTCATGGCGATGGCGGCCGGGTCGAAGCCGGCACGCAGAACCGTCTCGAGCTCGCCGCCCGAGGCTACGTCGGCACCCACGCCGCAGCGTCGGAGATGGGACACGACCGCCAGCGCGGGATTGGCCTTGACCGCGAAGGCAGTCCGGAAGCCGTGCGGCAGGACGGACCGGAGGGCCTCGACGCGCCGGCCGATCAGACCCAGGTCGTAGACGTAGAAGGGCGTGCCGAATTCCTCGGCCAGCGCCGCCGGCGGGATCCCCGCCAGTAGACCCCCGTCCAGGATGCCGTCGATTCCCCGAGTGGCGCCGCTCGCGGCCCTGACTCCGGGCGCGGAGGCTGCCGTCACCGCAGCGCCTCCTCGAGGGCCACCCGAGCGTCGGTGCGCTCGTCGCGGTACTTGACCACGACCGCGGCAGAGAGGGCCAGACCGTGGGCGGCGGCGAACTCGCCGGCCACCCGGCGGGCACCCGGGGCGACCACGGCTCCGGCCGGGACGACCAGCGGCTCGTCCAGCGTGCCGGCGACGATCCGCGCGCGGGCCAGGTCGTAGAGGCGGCTGGTGCCGGTCAGGATCACGCCCGCGGCAATGACGGCGCCACGCTGCACGAGAATGCCCTCGAGAAGCGCGGCCTGGGCGCCGACGAAGACCTCGTCCTCCACGATTACGGGGCGCCGGCCGGGCGGCTCCAGAACGCCGCCGATCTGGACGCCGGCGGAGAGATGCACACGGGACCCGATCTGGGCGCACGAGCCGACGAGGACGTGCGAATCCACCATCGTGCCCTCGCCGACCCAGGCCCCGATGTTGATGTACGAGGGCGGCATGACGGTTACGCCGGGCGCGAGATAGACGCCGCCGCGCACCGACGATCCACCCGGTACCACGCGCCACGGCTGGCCCGCGGCCAGAGCGGCCAGAGCCTCGGGCGAGTCGACCAGACCTTTGACCGGCAGGCCGACACGGTCGCGGAACTGGAGCGCACCGTCCAGGTCCCAAGTCCGGGTCGTACGGTCCGCGAACAAGCTGAGGATCGCCGACTGGACATCGGGATTGACTCGCCAGCCGTTTGGCACGTCGGGGTCGGGCTGAGCGGCGCGCACGCGGCCGGCGTCAAGGTCGGCGATGATTCCGGCCGGAGCTTCGACGGTGCTCACGCGTGGACTGCAGCGGCAGCCCGCGATCGAGCCCGTGATCGGTCGGCCGCCCCGATGGCGACGACGTTGCCGGGCTCGAGCAGGCCGGACTCTTCCAGGATCAGGCGCAGCCGCGCTCGGTGCGGCTCCTCGAGCGGCATGAGCGGCAGTCGCAGCGTGTCCGAACACAGCCCCATCATGGACATGGCCGCCTTCACTGGGACCGGATTTGGGCCGCCGGCGAAATTCGCCTTCATGAGGGGCAGGGAGCGCTCGTGGATCAGGCGAGCGTGCTCCCAATCGCCGGCGAAGGCTGCTTCGCACAGCTCGGCCATCTCGCCGGGGATCTCATTCGAGCACGTGCAGATGACTCCGTCGCCGCCGAGCGCGAGCATCGGCAGTATCCACGTGTCATCGCCCGCGAGGACGGAGAAGTCGGCCGGGCGATCGCGCAGGATCGTCGCGATCTGGTCCATGTTCGCCGATGCTTCCTTGACCGCCACGATCCGAGGATGCTCGGCGAGACGGAGGAGAGTGGACGCCTCGACGTTCACGCCGGTGCGGCCCGGGACGTTGTAGACGATGATCGGCAGGTCGCCGTCGTCCGCGACGGCACGGAAGTGCGCCTCGAGCATTCGCTGATCCGGCTTGTTGTAGTAGGGCGCGACCACCAGGGCGGCGTCCACCCCGAGCTCAGCGGCGCGGCGAGTCGAGCGGATCGCGGTCGCGGTGCTGTTCGAGCCGGTTCCGGCGATGACGCGGACCCGGGGCCGGCCCGACCGCTCGGAAGCGACCGCGAGGGTCATCTCGATCACCGACTCGTCCTCTTCGTGGCTCAGGGTCGGGGTCTCACCGGTGGTGCCGCAGGCGACGAGGCCGTGGACGCCGGCATCGATCTGGCGGCGGACGAGCGCGCGGAAGGCCGCTTCGTCGATCGAGCCGGCGGGTGTGAACGGCGTCACGAGGGCCGTGAAGGCTCCCCGGAACTGGCGGCTGGGCGGCATCTACGTTGCTCCTCAGTGGTTCATCTGGCGGTCGAGTCTGGCCGTGGGCGGCCTGGCAGGCTGCCGGCGGGCGGGTCAGTGATACGAGATCGGGCTCGGGTTCGCGGCCTGAAGGTGGCCGTTCGATCTGGACCCGACCGGCTGTTTGGCGACGATCGAGTCGACGACTTCGTCGAAGCTGTGGAGGCCGGGAGCTCGGGGCGCCGCCAGCAGCCACTCCGCGGCGGTCAAGGCGCCGGCGGCATAGGCGGAGCGGTCGCGCGCGGTGAGGCGCATCTCGAGACTTTCACCCGGGGCGTCGAACCCGACCAGGTGCATGCCTGGAGCGGCCCCGGCCCGAATGACCGACACGTCGAGTTCTTCGGGCGTGGGCGCGCCGAAGGCCATAGGCCGGGCCACTCGGGTCTTGCGGGGGTGGGCGGCGATGAGACGCCGCGACAGCTCGATGGCGGTCCCGGACGGTCGGTCCGCCTTCGTGCGGCGATGCCACTCGACGAGATACGGGTCGTAGTCGGCGAACGGGCCGAAGAGCCGTGCCGCATCCTCGACGAGGCGTGCGAACAGCATCACCCCCAGGCTGAAGCTGGGCGACGCCACGGCCGCGGCTCCGCGCTCGAGCAGGAGGCTCTCAACCGCCGGACGGTCCTCGGCCCAGTCCGTCGTTCCTATGACGAAGCGGCGCACGCCGCCGTCGAGCGCGGCCCGGACGTTCTGGAGTACCTGATCGCCGACCGTGAATTCGAACAGGACGTCCGCGCCGCGGAAGATCTCTGGGGAGTGGCCGGCGGGGGAGTCGGGCAGGCCGAATATCGCCAGGGTTGGCGTACCGCGGCCGGCGAGCGCGGAGGCGACCGCCCGACCCATGCCTCCATCTCCGGCGACGATGCTCAGCATTTGCGTTTCCTCCGTGAACGAGCGATAGACGTGCGACCGAACGTGCGACAGACAGAAAGGCCGCGCCACCGCTTTCGGTGCGCGGCCCTCGGGAGCTGCTCGACCCTTCGGCTCCCGCGGCTTCGATCCGAACGCCGCCTAGCCCTCGGGCCTTGCCTCCCGGCAGGACCGCCAGCGCTTTGTCTTGGGCTTGGCGAGCAGTTGAACGAACATCGTGTGCGGATTATGCACTACCCGGTGCCATGTGCGCAACTATCCCGATGCTTATGCAGAGCGGATAGCGTAGGTTGCATAGTCGCTATGCATGGCGGATTCGCCGGGACGAACGGCTTGGCGTCCAGTCGCGCACGGAGCTGGCGGTCCTGCCGGCCCGGGCGGGTGCCGCAGCGCTCGGCCCGCCGCTCCCCCTATTTCAGGGCGTCGGCCAGGATCGTCGTCAGCTGGTCCCACTCGACCAGGAAGGCATCGTGGCCCTTCGTCGAGAGGATCTCGCGGTAGGCCGCGTCCATGCCCGCCTCCTTGGCGGCCTCGACCATCGCCTGCACCTGGTTCGTGCCGTAGAGAATGTCGCCCTCGATGCCCACGCCGGTCAGCCGCGTCCCGTAGGCGGCCAGGCGCCGCAGCGCCGCAACGGCGCCGCCCCGATCGCGGCCGATGTCGTGCGTGTCCATCGCCAGGACGAGCGTCCGGTATGTGTCCGCGTCGAATCGATCGAGCAACTTGCGACCCTGGTGGCGCAGATAGCTGACGATCGAAGGCGTGCCGTCGGGCTCGACACGCCCGCCGAAACGCTGCTCGAAATCGATCTCGCTGCGGTAGGTCGTGATAGCGAGCTGGCGCGCAAGCTCGAGGCCTTCCATGCCGAGCTTCTCGACCAACTCGAGCTGGATACGGTCCCAGCCGACGGCGAGCTGGCCGATGCGGGCCGGCGCCGCCACGGGTACCACCCGGCTGATCTCCCCGGGTCGCTCCAGGGCCACCTCCAGGGCAACCATGCCGCCCAGCGATCCGCCCACCGCAAGAGCGAGCTTGCCGATCCCCAACGCGTCGAGGAGGCGCCACTGGGCCCGCGCCTGGTCGCGGACGGTGACGCGCGGGAATGTCCGGCCGTACGGCTTGCCGGTCACCGGGTTGCGTGAGGTGGGCCCGCTCGTGCCGTAGCGGCTGCCGAGAAGGTTCATGCAGATGACGCCGAACTTGTCCGTGTCGAGGACCTGGCCGGGCCCGATGAGCGGCGCCCACCAGTCGCCCGCGGCGTCGGCCGAGCCGGTCAGGGCGTGGACGACCAGGATCTGGCGCCCTTCGCCGATCGGGATGCCGTCGTGGCGGTACGCGGCGACCAGGTCGGGCAGGACCGCGCCCGACTCCAGGGTGAAGCGCCCGAGCCATCGGGAGACGATCTTGCCGGTCTGCGGATCGGGCGTGCTGTCCACGCCGTTCAGGCTACGAAACCCGGGGTCGTCGCGTGCGGTCGAAACGCCGGGGTCGGCGACGACGAACGGAGCCGGGGCCGAACGGTCGGCCGGAGAGGACGCGGCGGTGCCGCGTCCCCCCGAGTGCCAGCGTACGGACGCCGTGCCCACTCCTGGGTCTCTACCTTGCCGGGACCGGAGCCGCCGAGCGAATACCCGTCGCAGCGCCGATGGCCTGCTCGAGGTCGGCGATGATGTCGTCGACGTGCTCGATACCAATGGACAGGCGGACCAGCTCGGGGGTCACGCCGGACGCGACCTGATCCTGCGCGGAGAGTTGCTGGTGAGTCGTTGAGGCGGGGTGAATGATCAGGCTCTTGGCGTCGCCGACGTTCGCCAGCA
>PMNU01000104.1 GCA_003165675.1 Chloroflexota bacterium | reverse complement strand
GGATGAAGAACATCGCGACGATGGTGGAGACGAGACCGAAGGCTCGGACGACGAGCGGGAAGAAGATCCAGGCGGTCGGGTTCGGCCAGCCGGCCTTCACGGCCAGGGCATAGACGCCGACGCCGAGGATCATGGCGCCGATATTCTCGGCGGCCGTGGACTCGAAGAGGTCGGCGCCGCGGCCGGCGCAGTCGCCGACGTTGTCGCCCACGNNGCCTCGACCTTGCCGACGAGGTCGGAGCCCACGTCCGCGGCCTTGGTGTAGATTCCGCCGCCCAGCTGGGCGAAGAGGGCCACGAAGCTGGCGCCGAAGCCGTAGCCGACGATCAGGAACGGCGCGTCATGCGTGCTCTGGCCGCCGCCGAGCCCGCCGTTGACGGCGAAGATGCTCCACACGCCGAGCAGGGAAAGGGAGACGACCAGGAAGCCGGATACCGCGCCGCCGCGCATGGCTACCTGGACCGCCTCGACCAGGCTTCGGCGCGCCGCGGACGCAACGCGCACGTTGGCCCTGACGCTGACGAGCATGCCGATGATGCCGCAGGCCATCGAGCAGGCGGCACCGACGAGGAAGGCGCTGCCGGTTCGGACGCCCAGCGCAACGCCGTACGTCCCCGTGTCGGCCACGTTCGCCGTCTCGACCAGCGAGATGATGGCGAAGATGACGACCGAGCCGACCACGGCGAGCGCGGCAATCGTCGAGTACTGGCGCTTGATGAAGGCGACCGCGCCCTCCTGGATCGTCGCGGAGACGTCCATCATCGCCTGGGTCCCGGTGTCGCGGGACAGGACGTCACGGGCGAGGAATATCGCAAACCCTACCGCGAGCAGTCCCGCGATCGGGATGAACCATTGGAGCAGGTTTGGGTCCATGGGGGGCGAGCGGCTCCTTCTCTTGCGGGCGCGGGGGGAGCGCAGCGGGACGGCGCGCTTCCTGGGGCTAGGCCCGGTTTCCGATGATGAGATGCATGCTCGGGCCTGCCGGAGTGTATCAACGGCCCGAAGCGTGGGTCAAACTGCGGAAAGTCCCTCGAATATGCATGGAGGGCCGCCCAAGCGGGGCCTTTGGGCCCTGCCGGCCGGGACGTTTGGCCCACCTAGGCGTGCGTGAGCGAGGAGCGCAGCCGGCAACGAAGGAACCGGCCGGCCGCCCGGCGATCGCTACGGCAGCCAGTGCGGCAGGGCGCCATCCGTCGACAGATTCGTCAGACCGGTACCGTCGGTCTTGACGATCCAGATGCCCGCCGAGGCAGCGGGCGACTGTGCGCCAACCCGTCCGAAGACCACCACCGACCCATCCGGCGAGAACGACGGTGCCGTTTCGTCGTACCGCGGGTCGTTCAGAACGGGCGTCTGCGACCCGCCCGGCAGAGCCCAATAGGCCAGGTGGCTGGAGCCATCGCTGGCCTTGACGAGCAGTGCCAGACCCTTGCCGTTGGTGGCGATGTCGCCCATGCCCGCGCCGACCTTGTTGACCAGGCCGGCGGAAGTCACCTGCCAGCATGCCCACGTCGCGCCTTTGTCATTGGAAGCCGCCAGGTAGAAGGCGTCTTCCGACTGGACCCAAACGGGCCGTGAGTTCGCCTGCAGGCCGAGCGAGATCGGCTTGGTCGCGCCGGTCATGTCCACAAGCTCCAAGGCGTTGTCGGACCCGCGGACGACGAGCATGGTCGTCCCGTCCGAGGTGAAGGCCGCACGCGGAGTCCACGACGACATCCCCGGCTGCCCGGTGAGGCCATCGGCCCCCAGAGTGACGCTGCCAAGCCCCGGCGCGCCATCCGGAGCCACCTGCTTCGTGTCCGCGCCGCTGACGAGCGGATAGCGCCAGTAGCCCAGATCCGCGCCGCTGGCGTCGCGCCGGCCCACGACCAGGCCTGTGCCGTCCGGAGTGATGGTCGGCGCATACT
Source organism: Chloroflexota bacterium (assembly GCA_003165675.1). Classification (GTDB taxonomy): domain Bacteria; phylum Chloroflexota; class Limnocylindria; order Limnocylindrales; family CSP1-4; genus Fen-1039. The sequence continues at coordinate 4,006 of PMNU01000104.1, read as the reverse complement.
CGAAGTCGCCGCTCGGGGTCAGGGTCGTAAGGTTGTCGCCGCTGAGCGACATCTTCTTGACGACGCCCCCAGCCGCGTAGGCGATCGTTGCTCCGTCACCGCTGATGTCGTAGCCGCTGACCGGCACGAGCTCGGACGTGACCTCGCGCTGATTCGACCCGTCCGGGTTCATCACCCAGACGTTATCGATCCCGCCTCGATCGGAGATGAAGGCTATCTGGTTGAGGGCATTGGCCTGCGGCTCCCCGGTCGTGAACGACCAGTTCTGAGCCGATGCGACCTGGCCGTCGGTCCGACGTACCGTCGAACTCATCGTCACCGCATAGGTGGTGTGGGCCGCCAGAGGGTTGTCCGGCGTGAAGACGAGCACGTCGGCGCCGAAGCCGGCGGAAGTCGCCGTCGCGCTGTTGGACGGGCTGCGGTCGTCGGGAAGGGAGATGGCCGTTGTCGAGCCCGCGACAGGCGGCGTGATCGTGATTGCGCCGGCGACGGACGCCGGATCGATGGGCGTGTCGAACGTGATGGCAATCTGGCTGTGGATGCTGACCCCGGCTACGTTCGGTGCCGGGACCAGAGCCGTCACCTTCAGGCCCATGCCCACTGTCTTGAAGTTGGTGGCGTAGGGCGGGAGCTGCGTGCCGTCGGTGTCGACCGCCGGGTCGCCGATCTTCACCGTGTAGGTCGTCCCGTACTGCAAGGGCCTGGTCGGGTTGAGCGTCAGGATGTCGCCGTTCCACGACGCCTCGTAGGCGATGTCGGGCTCCAGGGTCAGACCCTTGAGCACGTTTTTCGTGTCCATCAGGCGATCGAAGGTGATCTGGATCGACGCATCGACCGCGATCGAATCGGCACCGGTCGCGGGCGAAACGGACGCGACCGCCGGAGGGCCGACAGTCGTGAAGTCGAGGTCGCCTGTGCCGCTCTGAGAGTTACCCGCGATGTCCTGAACGCCGGGCGCGATGTGAACGTGGAACTTCGTCGAAAGCGGCAGCTTGGCCGACGGCGTGAAGATCATCTTCAGGCCCTGCCAGTGAAAAGTGCCGTCGACATGCGGCGTGGTCGAGAACGCGTTCTGGGCAGTGGTCGGCCTGACGTCCTCGCTGAAGTTGACGTCCACGGACGTAAGCGTCAGAGCCAGGCCGCCGCCGGTCGTGCTGCTGACGGCGATCGTGTACGTCGGCGGGATCCGATCGACCATGACGGCGTTGTAGAGAACCACCGCAAGTACGGCCACTGCTGCCAGTGCCGAGAGTGGCCTCAATACGCGGCCGCTCTTGAGCGGGCCGAGTCGCCTGGGAAGGTCCACGGGGCAGGACGATAGCACAGCCCCTATACTCGCGAACTTGTGAACCGTCGAACGCTCGGTTGCCTCTTCGAACTGCTTGAGACCTTCCTGCTGACGCTGGCGATCTTCCTGGTCATCCAGCTCTTCGTGGCTCAGCCGTACCAGGTTCAGCAGACCTCGATGGAGAACACTCTGCTGCCGAACCAGTACGTTCTGGTGGACAAGCTCACGCCCCGCTTCGACGACTACCATAGCGGCGACGTCGTCGTCTTCAATCCCCCGTCTGGCTGGGCCCAGGATCCCTCCGGCACGCCCTACATCAAGCGCGTCGTGGCCATCGGCGGCGACACGGTCGACATCCATGGCGGCCGCGTGTACGTCAATGGCACCCAGCTGAACGAGCCCTACGTCTTCGAGAACCAGACCACCGACATGCCGGATAAGGGCAGCAAAACGTGGAAGCTCGCAGCTGGCCAGCTGTTCGTGCTGGGCGACCATCGCCAGGCTTCGCAGGACTCACGCGACTTCGGCCCCATCGACAGGTCGTCCGTGATCGGCCGGGCATGGTTGCGCTACTGGCCAATCGACAAGTTGGGATTGCTCACGCAGGCGAAGCAGCCGCCCGCCGCGAGCGGGTCACCGGCGACATCGAAGGCCCCATGACCGGGACGCGCGACCCTCGGGTCGCCGCCAGCGGCCCCGCATGATCGGGCTGGCGGTCGTCGCTGCGCTGCTGACAGTGATCGGTTGCGTCGCAGCGGTCAGTGCCCGCGACAGCCGCCTCGTGGCGCTGGGTCTCCTCCTCGCGATGATGGCTGCGCCTCTCGCTTCATCCTCCCAGCCTTCCGCCCTCGCGATCGCGTTTCGATTCGTCGGCGGTCTGCTGGCCGCGTATCTGCTCTGGGCGTCGGCGCGGGCTCGGTCGATCGCCAGCGAGGGTTCCGGCATTGGCGCGGTAGCCGAGCTGGCCGTGGCAGCCGCGGCCTTCTCGATTGGCTGGTTCGTGGCACCGGTGACGCCGCTGACCGGACCGATCGCGGCTCAAGCCGCTGGGTTCTCGCTCCTGGCGCTGGCGGTCGCGCCTCTTGCCGCGCGGAACGTCTTTCGAGTAGGCGTCGGCGTCGCGGTCCTGACCCTCGGCATCTCGCTGCTGTTCCAGGCCTGGACCGGCCCCGCAACCCCAATGCAGCAGGTCGCGCTCACGGCCCTGCTCGTGGGAGTGCTCGGGGCAACGAGCCTGCTCATCTCCCCGAGGGAGCTCGCATTGACGAAACGGGTGGCGCCGATAGGACCGTCGGATGAAGAGCAGCCCCCCGATGGCGCCGCCGGATCGGCCGCAAGCGAGTCCGGGTCCACGGCCGGCTTCGGAGCGGCTCGCGCGCAGTCCCAGGCCCCGGCTCGCGCTCCGGCCAGCCAGACCGAATCCGCTGCAGCGGCCCAGTCTCAACCGGAGCCTACGCCGCACGATTCCCCGCTGTCGAACCGGCCTCGTCGACTCCACCCACGCGAGCCTCGACGATGACCGTGCTCCTTTTTCTCCTCGCATGCGGGGTCGGGGCCGCTATAGGGCTTGCGGATCGCCCTTCCAGCCGGATCGGCCGATTGGCCGGCCTCGCGAGCCTGGCCGTCGCCTTCGTCGCTGCGCTCCTCATCGGATCGACGACCAGAACCACCGTGGGCGACGTCACGTTCGCGGGGAGCGAGTACTCCCGCCTCTTCCTCGCCTGTGCGGCCGGCTCGGCTCTGCTTCTTTGCGTAGTGGCCCTGGCGTCGGGTTGGTCCGGCCAACTGGCTCCGGCAGCCCTCATTTCGTTCGGTGGACTGGCCGTCGCCGCCACGGCCACGGACCCGGCGGTCGCTCTCACCGCTGGCGCCGCAGCGGCGACCGCCGGAGCGCTCGTAATCGTCCGTACCACTCCACTGAGTGTCGAGACGGACGGACGGCTGGCCGAGATCCGAACCATCGGCCTTGTGGTGGGCGGCTTCCTGTTCGCCACAATCGCCATCCTTCGGCCCGCGTGGGCCGGCAACAACGACAGTCCGGTCTTCGCCCTGGCGTTCTTCTGTCTGGCGATTGCCATTGCCGTCCGCAGCGGAGCGGTTCCGTTCCACGTGCCCGCTGCACACCTGCTCCACAGTGCCACTTCGATGGCGCCGGCCCTGCTTCTGGTCTGGATCCCCGCGGGCCTTGGCCTCCTGGCGCTCAGCTGGAGTGCTACCACGTTCGGCATTCGGAGCGATTGGCTCAACGCCGCCGTGGCGGGCGTGCAGGCCGTCGCCGTGGCCACGATCGTTTTGGGTGCCCTGGCGGCTCTGACCCACGACGAGATCGAGGAGGTCGTCGCCTACTCCATCGTCGGCGACGCGGGCTTCCTGCTGCTCGCGTTTGCGGCACGCAACGACGCCGCGGCCGAGCCGGCCCGGTTGTGGCTGCTGGTCTTCATTGCGGCCAAGACGAGCCTGGTGGCCTGGGCAGCCGCCATCTCGCGAGCATTCGGCACCTCGAACCTTGCCCGGCTGCGAGGCTGGCTGCGCCGCACACCGCTCCTCGGCCTGGCTCTGGTGACGATCGCGGTCGCGACTCTTGGGTGGCCGGGCGGCGCCGTCTACGAGGCTCGATCGACTCTGGTCCGCCTGGCCCTTCCAGGCCGGCTCCAGCTCGTGTTCGCCGGCGCGATCGTCCTGTCGCTCGCCTACTACGGTCGGCTGCTTCTGATCGGC
>PMNU01000074.1 GCA_003165675.1 Chloroflexota bacterium | reverse complement strand
GGCCCGTTGGCGATAGCCTGACGGTCGGTCGCGAGCTTGACGGCATGGATAATCGTCGTCGCGTCGCCGCCGAACTCGCTCTTGAGCCGGGCGTTGTTGAACGCGTTCAGCTCATACGTGAGCGAATCGTGAATAGCGACCTGCGACTTGTCGATCGAGGACAGCGACGGAATGTCGGCGTTGTTGAGATCCTGTCCGAGATCGTACTCACCAGCCTGGTAGCCGGCGATCATCGTTTCGGCATCGCCGTAGTACTTAAGGATGACCGAGCTGAGCCACGGCGCATGACCGCCGATGGTCTGCCAATTGGCATTCGGCTTGAGCGTGATCTGGGCGTCGGTCTTGAGGTCGGTAGGGATGTACGCGCCGCTGTAGACGCCGCTGGAGACGTTGTCGAGCGGGTACAGCTTGGTCGGGGCATCCGCGACCGAAACGGTCGAGAGGTAGTGAGCCGGGAGCACCGGGGAGATCAGGCTCAGGTAGCCCTCGTAGATAGCGTTGAAGTGGACCACGCAGGTGCTGGTGGTGCCGCCGTCAACGCCGGTGATGTTCTCCCAGCCGATCGTTCCACCGGCCAGGCCCGTGTTGGCCGGGTCCATGACCCACTGCCAGGTGGCCTTGATGTCGTCGCAGTTGATCGGCTGACCGTCGGACCACTTCATGCCGGGCTTGAGGTTCCAGGTCACATCCATGCCCGTGCCCTTGAGAACGACCCCGCCGTTGTCAACGGTCGGAACGTTCGTGGCAAGGTCGGGGGCGTACTTCAGGTCCGGGGTGACCGTGAGAAGGCCGTCGAACATGCTACCGGAGGCTTCGATGTCGGTCTCGGCCTGGGCGTAGTAGGGATTGAGCGTATCCGGGAACTGCCACTCGGCGACGACGATAGAGCCACCCGTGGTGGTCGCCGGGGTAGCCTGGTACGTGGAACCGGTGAGCGCGACCCCGAAGGCCGAGGGCGACGCGGCAGGCGCGGTCGTGGCCGCGGGAGCGGTGGTGGGTGTGCTCGTCGTCGGCGCCGGCGCCGTTGTTGGCGATGGCGTGGCCGTCGACGAAGTACAAGCAGTCGCCACCAGAACCGCGGCTGTGAGAACGCTGATCAGACGTTTACGCATCTAGGCGCCTCCCTAACGGGTCCAACCCAACCGCCGAGGCTAGGGCCTTCGGCATTTCGCCCTCCATCGAGGAAAGCAGGGACTCGATATCGCTTGCATGTGGGCTATGGGCATTGTCGGGCTGTAACTTGGTCGTACTATGCCCAGGCACCGTCGCAGTGTCAAACGATCCGTGCCCGGCCGATCGATCGTAGAGAGCCGGCTGCCGGCGGCCGGAGGCCAGGCAGGTCGGCTGAGCCCCGCAGGTTGCCTCGGATAGTCTGCGGGAGGCGCCTGGACCGCGTTTTCAGACAGAGTATCAGCCGACCAGCGACCAGAATGGCCCGTTACTTCAGTCGGGGCACGGACTCTGGCTGCCCGTCATAGCCCGCCAGCGAAGATTGGGCTGGCGAGCGGCCGTCGCCTCATCGAGCCGACGTACCGGCGAACTATGCGGCGCCGAATGAAGAAGATCCGGATCGTGGCGGGCCTCATCCACGATGCACCGCATAGCCTCCACGAAGGCGTCCAGAGTCTCGAGCGATTCCGTCTCCGTCGGCTCGATGAGCAGGGCCTCCTCGACCGTCAACGGGAAGTAGACCGTGGGCGGATGGAAGCCGTAGTCGATCAGCCTCTTGGCCACGTCGAGAGTGCGGACTCCCGTTTCGGCTTTCAGAGTCGCGGACGAGGCCACGAACTCGTGCATGCACGGCCGAGGGAAAGGAACGTCCAAAACGTCGGCCAGTCGGGCCTTGAGGTAGTTCGCGGCCAGAACCGCGTCCTCGCTGACTTCGCACAGGCCCGATGCGCCGTGGGCACGGATGTACGCATACGCCCGCACGAGGATTCCTGCGTTTCCTGCAAAGGCGCGCACCCGGCCGATGCTGGCCGGCCGCTCGCCATACGCCTCGAGTCGGAAGCGGCCGTCTGGCTCACGCAGGACCCGAGGCGAGGGCAGGAATGGCAGAAGCTTCTCGCCCACGCCCACCGGCCCCGCGCCGGGACCGCCGCCGCCGTGGGGCGTGGAGAACGTCTTGTGNNCCGGCCTCGCCGGGCTTGAAGCGGCCCATGATGGCGTTGAGGTTGGCTCCATCCATATAGGCCAGCGCACCGGCCTTGTGGACGGCATCCAACAGCTCGCCCAGACGGGACTCGAAGAGGCCCAGCGTCGACGGGTTGGTGATCATGACCGCGGCCGTCTTAGGACCGAGCGCCGATCGGAACGCATCCACATCCACGCCGCCGTCGGAAGCGGACGGAATGGAGATCGTTCTGAAACCTGCCATCGACGCCGTGGCGGGATTCGTTCCGTGGGCAGAGTCCGGGACCAGTACCTCGCTCCGCGCCGTATCGCCACGGCTGCGGTGGTAGGCCCGGACCATGAGGATGCCGGTCAACTCGCCCTGAGCTCCGGCCGCGGGTTGGAGCGTGACGGCCTTCATGCCACCTATCTCAGCCAGCGCCCCCTCCAGTTCCCATAGCAGCTGCAGCGTGCCCTGAGAGAGCTCGTCCGGGGCGAACGGATGGAGCGCGGCGAAGCCGGGCAGACGAGCGGCCCACTCGTCGATCTTGGGGTTGTACTTCATGGTGCATGAGCCGAGCGGATAGAAGCCCGTGTCCACGGCGTAGTTGAGCTGGCTGAGGTTGACGTAGTGGCGGGTCAGCTCCGGCTCCGAAACCTCGGGCAATCGCGGCCCCTCCCCTCGCAGCAGGCCGGCCGGGATGCGGGCCAGGGCGTCCTTGGGCGGATGCGGCACCTTGCCGCCGCCTCGGCCCGGCCGCGAACGTTCGAACAGAGTCGGCCCCAGGCGGTCTCCGGCGGCAGTCATCGGGCGGCCACCTCGGGTCCCGCGGCGGCCCGCTCGTCTGCGGCCGCGCCCGAAAGCTCCTCGCGGAGAGCCGCGGCGAAGGCCGCGATCTCTTCGGAAGTCGTTACCTCCGTCGCGCAGACGAGTAGCGCATCGGCGAGCGATGAGTCGTCCGGGACGGCCCGCGCCAGCGGCAGCCCGGCCAGGATGCCACGGCCGACGAGGCGGGCATGGACGGCCGCAGCGCCCGGGACGCGAACGGCGAACTCGTTGAGATACGGCCCGGGATGCAGCCGCGGCGCGCCTGCGGCCGCGAGGGCCATCTCCAGTTCCGCGGCACGTGCGGCACCGAGAGCGGCGACGTCCCGCAGGCCGTGCGGCCCCAAAGCGGCGAGGTACATGGAGGCGGCCAGCGCGCACAAGGCCTGGTTCGTGCAGATGTTGCTGGCGGCCTTCTCACGGCGGATGTCCTGCTCGCGGGCACGCAGGGTCATGACAAAGGCTCGGCGCCCGTCGATGTCCGTGGTCATGCCAACAAGACGGCCGGGGATCTGGCGCACAAGGGCCTCGCGACAGGCCAGGATGCCGAGATACGGCCCGCCGTAGGCGAGCGGGATGCCCAGCGACTGGCCTTCGCCGGCTGCGATGTCCGCCCCGTACTCGCCCGGAGAGGCAAGGACGGCGAGAGAGACGGGCTCAACGACCGAAACGAAGAGCGCACCCGCGGCGTGGGCGAGCCGACCGATCTCGGACATCGGCTCGAGCAGTCCGAAGAAGCTCGGGTTGGCGACGATCACACCGGCGACCGGACGCTCCGGGTCGGTGAGTAGCCGTTCCAGGGCCGCGGCGTCGGTCGTTCCGGCGGCAGGGCCCTCAGCGACGAGCGGAATCTCGTCGGCCGCGAGCGATGCCCCTCCGAAGTACGTACAGAGCGTCTCACGGTAATGAGGGTGGACACCCCGGCTGACCAGCACCCGCTCGCGGCGCGTCGCGCGACAACTCATGAGGGCCGCCTCAGCCGTGGCCGTGGCGCCGTCGTAGTGCGAGGCCGAGACCACATCCAGACCGGTCAGCTCGGCCATGAGCGACTGGTACTCGTAGATCGTCTGGAGCGTGCCCTGGCTGATCTCCGGCTGGTACGGCGTGTAGGCGGTGTAGAACTCGCCGCGCAGGAGCAGCTGGTCGACCACTGCCGGGGTGAAGTGGCGGTAGGCTCCGGCGCCGAGGAAGCCGATCAGCTCGACCCGGTTGCGGTCGGCCAGATCGCGCAGTCGAGTCGACAGCTCCGCCTCGGACTCGGGCGGGGGCAGCTGAAGGCCGGAGGCCCGGAGCGACGCCGGGATGTCGGCGAACAGATCGTCCACGGAATCGACGCCGATCGCCGCGAGCATCCGGGCGCGATCTTCGGTCGTGTGCGGGCCATACGCCATGAAGTCGGCTCCTGCGGGGGTGATCTCAGTCCGGACGCGGCCTCAGGCCTCGGAGATAAGCGCGTCGTAGGCTGCCGCGTCGAGTAGACCGTCGATCTGGGTGGGATCGGCCATCCTGATCCGCAGTATCCAGCCCCCCCCGAAGGCTTCGCTGTTGAGCAGCTCGGGCGCGGTGGCAAGCTCGGCGTTGGTCTCGACAACCTCGCCGCCCAATGGCGCGAAGAGATCGCTAACGGCCTTGACCGACTCGATAACACCGATGGGGGCGAACTGGGTGACGGTCCGGCCGACCTCGGGCAGCTCGACGAAGACGATATCCCCGAGCTGCTCGGCCGCGTAGTCGGTGATCCCGACGGTGGCCAGATCGCCCTCGGTCCGGACCCACTCGTGCTCTTTCGTGTAGCGCAGATCCCCGGGCACCATCGCTATTCTCCTCCTGATCGCCATCGGACGGCGATGGGCGTCACACACCACGCTTCCGTCTAGGCCGGCCTTCGGTAGAAGGGCAGTTGGACTACCTCGGCCGGCACTCGCTGGTCGCGAATACCGACGGCCACAATCGTACCGGGCTCCGCCTCGGAGGGCGCTACGTAGGCCATCGCAATCGGCTCGCCGAGGGTCGGCGAAAGAGTCCCGCTCGTGACCGCGCCAATCCGCCGATCACCGGCGAACACCTCGTAGCCATGACGGGCGATCCCGCGACCTCGGACGGTGAGGCCGACCAGCCTCCGGCGCGGACCGTCGGCGAGGGCCTTCTCCAGCGCGGCGCGACCGACGAAGTCGCCCTCCCGCTCGAGATCCACGACGCGGCCGAGGCCCGCCTCGAACGGTGTGGTGTCGGGGCCGAGCTCGTTCCCGTACAGCGGCATGCCGGCCTCGAGTCGCAGCGTGTCGCGCGCCCCGAGCCCGACCGGCAGAAGACCCTCGGCCTTGCCCGTTTCGAGCAGGGCGTCCCAGACGGTCGCCGCGGCTTCCACGTCGACAAAGACTTCGAAACCGTCCTCGCCGGTGTAGCCGGTTCGAGCCACAAGCGCGGGGACGCCGGCTGCGTGGCCTTCCGCGATCGCGTAGTAGCGCAGGCCGTCCAAAGCCACGTCGGTGAGCCGCGCCAGGATTGCCGCCGATCGAGGGCCCTGCAACGCCACCAGCCCCATCGCCAGCGAGCGGTCGTCGAGGACGGCTCCGAAGCCCCCGAACCGCGCGGCCAGAGCGTCGCTCACGGCTCCGGCGTTGGCGGCGTTGGCAACGACCATGAACCGCTCCTCGCCCAGACGGTAGACGATCAGGTCGTCGAGGACGCCGCCTTCGGGAAAGCAGATCATCGAGTAGTGAGCCCGGCCAACCTTGATCTTCGCAGGATCCGTGGTAAGTGCGTAGGCCAGCGCCGGCGCTGCCCCCGGGCCCTCGACGAAGAGCTCGCCCATGTGCGACAGGTCGAACGCCCCCGCCCGTGTACGAACCGCCCGATGCTCCTCGAGGATGCCGGAGTACTGGAGCGGCATCAGCCAGCCGCCGAACTCCACCATCCGAGCCCCCAACGCCGCGTGTCTATCGGCGAGCGGCGTCGCCATTGGCCCGTCGTGCGACTGAGCCATCCAGGTAGACCTCCGGTCTTGCTCCTGGGCCGCAGGTGACCCGCAGGCCAGGCTATCGGGACGCGCAGATCAAACGGCCGTCTCCGGGAGTCGCGTAGCGGCGAGACCGACGAGAGCGCGTTCCGTTTCGAAGGAGAGAAGACCGGCGGCATCGTCGAACGATATCCAGCGGACCTCCTCGAACTCGTGGTCGTGGCTCTCAAAGGAGCCGCCGGTGGGCTCCATCAGGAAGTAGTGCACAGTCTTGTGGATACGCGTGCCCCTTTGCGCGAACGTGTACTTGATCTCGTCCAGCGGCGAGAGGATTCGGACCGTGAGCCCGGTTTCCTCGCATACCTCACGCAGAGCGGTCTCCTCGAGGGTTTCGCCGGGAATGGGCGTACCCTTCGGCAGCGTCCACGTCTGACCGTCCTTCTCGCGTTTGCGGCGACCGACCACGAGTTGGGGGGTCGACTCCAGGTAGCGGATGACGATGCCGCCCGCGGAGGTGGCAGTGGCGCTGTTCAACCTCGCCACGGAGCCGCGGCGAGACTCGATCGGCGGTCGGCCTGCGGTCTGCCACCGGCCCAGTGGATGGTCACGGCGGCCCGAACCAACCCGCTCCGAGGAGCGCCGGGGCGTGTGGTGACAGGGCGCCATCCGGTGACCTGCAGGCCGCCATGGGATGGGCGGACGACGGTCGACCGGGTCTCCGCGCGCTGGAACGAGAGGCTCGAGTGGAGACCGAGCCGTCGCTCCCACTCGTGGCCCGCTGGGCGCGTGAAGTGAGCGGCGGGCCGGGCTGCGAGCCTTGCCGCGATGCTTTGCTGCATGGGGTCAATCGTACCCGGTCAGACGACCTTTGCAAGCGCGGCTCGAACACGCTCGAACTGCTCCGGTGACAGCGCGCGCCGCTCCTCGGCGATTCGCAGTTCGCGCCGGGCGCCCGCCAGGTACAGCTCCACAACGCCGGGGGCTAACCGCTCGAGCACCTGGAGATGCGTCTGCAACGTGCCCGCATCGCCGCGCGTGATCGGGCCGGTGAGCGCCGCACCTACGCCGACAGCACGTGCGTTGGCCAGGGTCTGCTCGATGAGCCGTCCGTAGACGGCCAGGGAGCCGCGTTCGTCGAGGCCCGCCACGGCCCCGAGCGTCACGATTGCGTCGAGCAGAGCGACGAGCCCGCCGGAGGCCAGGACCGCCGCCGCGTGGTAGGCCGGCTTGGTGCCCTGCGGCAGCCGAACTGCCACTCCCCCGATCGCTTCGGCGAGATCCGCCAGGAGCCCCATGATCCTGTCGTCGCCTTCGATGGCGATGGTTGCACCCCTGAGGTCCTCGACCGACCGCTCCACCTCCGCGGTGAACGAGACGAGCGGATGGAAGGCCCCGATGTGACTGCCTGCGGCGAGCGCCGGCTGGAGAACTTCCGACCCGAGCAGGCCGCTCGTGTGGACTAGTGTCTGGCCGCTGTACAGGCGCATCGACTCGACCACGGCCGGAATGGCGTCGTCGGGCACAGCCAGAATCGCCAGCTCAACCTCGTCGAGGATCGCCTCGGGCTCGACGAAGGGCCGAGCGCCCGGCACCAGGCCAACGAACGCCTCCCGCCGGCCGACGTCGCGGCTGGAGACGGCCGTAACCGGCCAACCGGCTCGGGCGATGGCCACGCCCAGAGCCGTTCCGACGGGCCCGGCCCCGACGATGCCCACCGTGGGCGTACCCGACGATCCGCCGCGGCGCCCATGCGCTCCGAGGTCGGCCTGAGTCCCGTCATCGGGCCGATGGCCCCCCGCATTCTCGGCGGAACCGCCCGATTGAACCCCCGCTCCGGACGCGATCGGGCCGCCCATCTCCCCAACCGGACCGCGGCGTGCATCGCCGCGCCAGGATTTCACGCGACCACCCTCCCCGACCGCGAACCCGCGGTATCCTGCGCTGGACTCTCGTGTTGGCGGACATCGCACTCGAGTCGCGTCGTGGCGCGACCGGCGGCGACCGCCGGGTTCGAGTTTAGCGTGTCCCTGGCGGCAGAGGCGCACCCCCACCGGGGTTCTGGCGATCACAAGCTCGTGCCGTCCGACGGCTCGAGCCCTCGAAGGAGTTGTCGTGTCTCCCAGCGATCCCTTCGGCGCCCGGGCCCCACTCGGTCCCGGACTGCCGGACTTTTACCCACTCTCGGCGCTGACCCGATCCTGGGCGGCGATTCCCGCCCTCGAGCTCGACCGCCTGCCGGTCACGCTCAAGATCCTGCTGGAGAACGTGGTCCGACATGTCGGCGACGGGGCCGTTCGAGAAGCCGACGTGGCCGCCCTGGCTGCCTGGCGGCCTGGCGCCGCCGCTACGACCGAGGTTGAGATCCCGTTCATGCCTGCCCGGGTCATCATGCAGGACTTCACCGGCGTCCCGGCGGTGGTGGACCTGGCGGCGATGCGGAACGCCATCGCCGAACTGGGCGGGGACCCATCTCGCGTCAACCCGCAAGTACCCGCCGACCTGGTCATCGACCACTCCGTCCAGGTCGATCGCTACGGCACATCCGACGCCTTCGCCTTCAACGTCGCGCGCGAGTACGAGCGCAACGGCGAGCGATATCGGCTGCTCCGCTGGGCTCAGACCGCCTTCCGCGACCTGCGCGTCGTGCCGCCCGGAACGGGCATCGTCCACCAGGTCAACCTCGAGTACCTGGCAGATGTGGTGACGCGGCGTCGCGACGCCGGCGGCGACCGCGAGATCGCCTTCCCGGACACGCTGGTCGGGACGGATTCCCACACCACCATGATCAACGGCCTCGGCGTGCTCGGCTACGGCGTCGGCGGAATCGAGGCCGAGGCCGTCCTGCTCGGCCAGCCGCTCTATCAGCCGATGCCGAGGGTCGTGGGCGTGCGACTGTCGGGTGAGTTGCCCGAGGGCGCAACGGCGACGGACCTTGTGCTGGTGGTGACCCAGATGCTGCGGTCCTACGGCGTCGTCGGCGCGTTCGTGGAGTTCAGCGGCGACGGGCTGGCAGGGCTGGCCCTGGCCGACCGGGCGACGATCTCCAACATGTCACCCGAGTTCGGGGCGACGGCGACGCTCTTCCCAATCGACGACGAGACGCTCACCTACCTGCGCCTGACCGGCCGGGCGCCCGACCATGTGGCCCTCGTCGAACGGTATGCCAGGGAGCAGGGCCTCTGGCGCCTGCCCGGCGTCACCCCCGAGTTCGATGCGCTGCTGACCCTGGACCTGGCCTCGGTGGAGCCCTCTCTGGCAGGGCCCCGCCGACCGCAGGATCGCGTGGCCCTGCGCGATCTCCGAACGAGCTTCCGGGCGGCCTATCCCGCGCGTCTCGAGAAGAATGCCGAGGCGGGAGTCGCGGCCGTGGCGTCCTATCGGACCGTCCGAGTCGAGGCGGCCGGTCGTTCGGTCGAAGTCACGGACGGCTCCGTAGCCATCGCCGCAATCACGAGCTGTACCAACACCTCGAACCCGACGGTGATGGTCGCGGCCGGCCTGCTGGCCCGAAATGCCGTGGCCCGCGGCCTGACCGTCCCGCCGACGGTCAAGACCAGCCTGGCGCCCGGTTCCCGGGCCGTCACCGAGTACCTGCGGGCCGCGAACCTGCTGGAGCCTCTCGAAAAGCTCGGCTTCGCCCTCGCCGGCTACGGTTGCACGACCTGCATCGGCAACAGCGGTCCGCTGGACGCTCCCGTGGCGGATGCGATCCAGGAGAACGACCTCGTCGCTGCGGCCGTGCTCTCGGGCAACCGCAACTTCGAAGGCCGCATTCATCCCCTTGTCCGGGCGAGCTACCTGGCCTCGCCGCCGCTGGTCGTAGCCTTCGCGCTTGCCGGCACCGTGGATATCGACCTCACAACCCAGCCGCTAGGAACGGACAGGGCCGGCGCGCCCGTGTTCATGAGCGACGTCTGGCCCTCGGCCCAGGAGGTCCGCACCACCGTCGGCTCGGCGGTCAGCGGCGAGCTATTCCGGACCGCCTACGCCTCGGTCTTCGACGGCGGGCCGAAGTGGAAGGCGCTCGACGTGGCCTCGGGCGATCGCTACCTCTGGGAGGGCCAATCGACCTACGTCGCCCCTCCGCCGTTCTTCGTCGGTCTTAAAGTTGAGTCGGAGCCCGTGGCCTCGCTCCAAGGTGCGCGAGTCCTGGCGCTCCTCGGCGACTCGGTAACGACCGACCACATTTCGCCGGCGGGCTCGATCGCGGCCTCGTCCCCCGCCGGAGAGTGGCTTCAGGCGCATGGCGTGCCGCCCGCCGAGTTCAACAGCTACGGGGCTCGGCGCGGCCACCACGAAGTCATGGTGCGCGGCACCTTCGCCAACATCCGGCTGCGCAACCTCCTGGCAGAACGGGAGGGGCCGTTCACGGTCCATCTCCCGGACGGCGCGCCGACCACCATCTTCGACGCGTCGGCCCGCTATGCGGCCGAAGGCGTGCCGCTTCTGGTGATCGCCGGCAAGGAATACGGCTCGGGGTCCTCCCGCGACTGGGCGGCCAAGGGGCCGCGACTGCTCGGCGTTCGGGCGGTCATCGCCGAGAGCTTCGAGCGGATCCACCGCTCGAATCTGGTGGGAATGGGCATTCTGCCGCTCCAGTTTCTCCCCGGCGAGAGCGCAGCGAGCCTCGGCCTTACGGGCCGGGAGGCCTACACGATCGCTCTGCCGGCGGGCGGGCCGGCACCGCGGTCACGGGTCGGCGTGGTCGCGCGGGGCGATGACGGAGGCGAGCGACGGTTCGAGGCGATCGTCCGGCTGGACGGTCCTATCGAGCTGGACTACTACCGCCAGGGTGGGATCCTGCCGGCCGTCTTGAGGCGCCTGGCCCGGGAGACCGCCCTGCCCCGGACCTGAGCCGGGCCCGGGCGGAGGTTCTCTAGCTCCTCCGCGGAGTCTGGCGGTTCCAGCGGTGGGCCCGCAGCTTGGCAATCAGCTCAGGCGAGAGAGGGCCGGCGTCGCTGGCGGCGGTGTTCGACTCGACATGGGCCACCGTGCGCATACCAGGAATCACGCCGCACACGTCGGGATTCGACAGGATGAAGCGCAGAGCCATCTCGGCCAGGCTCATCCCAGCCGGCAGCAGCGGCTTGAGGGCGTCGGCGCGAGCGACGGACTGGGCCAGGTTCTTCGGCCCGAAATACCCGCTGCGCCAATCTCCTGCGGGCCATGTGGACCGAAGCGTCAGGTTGCCGATTAGGCTCCCTTCGTCGAACGGACAGCGAGCGACGACCGCGACGTTGTTCTCGCGGCAGGCCGGGAAGAGCTCGTCCTCGGCCGACTGATCGAAGACGTTGTAAACCACCTGGACGGAGTCGACCAGGCCGGAGCGAACTGCCGCAATGCCATTCCACGGCTCCCGACGGTTAAGGCTGAGGCCGAATGCCCGAATGGAGCCTTCGCGCTTGAGCTCCGCGATCGTCTGCTTCAACTCGCCACTCGCCAGCCAGTTGTCGTCCCACACGTGGAGCTGGAGGAGATCTATCGTATCGACGCCCAGGTTCGAGCGGCTGATATCGACGTACTCGCGCACGTACGCGCGCGGGAAGACCTCTCCAAAGGGCACGCCGGGACGGCTTGGCCACTCCCGGTTCTTGGGAGGGACCTTGGTCGCCACGAAGATGCGCTTGCCACGGTGGCCGGCGAGAAGAATCCCCAGCATCTGCTCGCTGTGACCGTCACCGTAGGATTGGGCAGTGTCGAAGAAGCTGACGTCCTTCGAAACGGCTAACTGGAGCGAAGCCATCGACTCCTTGTCGTTCGAGCCGGTCCACTCACCCATGCCCCACATGCCGTAGCCGACTTCGCCGACCTGCCAGCCGAGCCGCCCGAAGGTCCGATGGCGCATCGTCAGACACCTCCTCGCGGTCGACCCGCAGCATGGAGCCAGGTCCCGGCGGGTCCTGTCGGGGACAAATGGTAGCGCCAGCCGAGGGCCTGCCGAGTCCCGCCGCGTCGTTGGGAGATGCTACGTTTGCTGGCGGTCAGCAATGTGTCACCGCCTCTCGGCCGAGGCCCAAGAGTCTTTCCACCGACTCCGGCCATGAGTCGCGGGGGCCGCCTGGGGATGGCCGTGTCGATGCCGGCGCGTCTCCGCCGAGTCCGCGCGCATTCCTGGCCCGATCCGAGCCCATCGCCGCCCGGCCCACGCGGATTCCCGGTTCGCGCGGGATTCCCGGTTCGGCTCGGCTTCCTGGCGACATGCCAACCCCTGTAGCACGAGGCGAGGAGGATCGCCTGAGCAAGGCCGCCCGGCACCCGAATCCGGATGACCGGGACTGCAAAGCTGGTCGCAAACGCCCGATTCGGGAGTGTCGGAGCCGCCCTGAGCGTCGGCCATGCCCGCGGCCAACCCACATTGTCGGCCCAGTGCCACCCCCGCTGGCATTTGGCTTGCTCGCGGGCAGAACGGTGTCCGAGCACGCACAATCCCTGCACGCCGGGCGGGGGGCCGTCCGCGGACGCACAATCTTCACCCGCGTGCTGCGCCGCACGGGCAGCGCCGTAGGGGCAGCCGCACTCCTAGACCGCCACCCAACGAACGAGGCGACCATGGCCGAGTGGATCTACTTCCTGCACACGCCTCGCGAGGACTTCGCGGCGACCATGACCGACGAGGAGCGTCGAGTCTGGGGCGAGCACTTCGAACGGCTCAAGCGACTGCTGGCGGAGGGCACGCTGATCCTGGCCGGTCCGACGCTCGGCAGGATCAACACCGGCATCGCCATCATCGAGGCGCCGGACGAGACCGTGGCCCGCCGGATCATGAACGAAGACCCCACGATCGCCAGCGGCTTCGCCATCGGGGAGCTGCGCGGTTTCAACGTGTCGCTGTTGCGAGGCCGCGACGATTCCGACGACACAGCCTGAGCCGATGCCAGCGCCCGCGCGCGTCCGCCAGCCGGAGGTTCCAGCCGTGTCCTGGCCCGCCCTCCTAGTTCGTCAGCAACTCCTCCATGGCCAGCACACGCACGCCGGCCGCCTTGAGAGCCGCAAGAGCCGCATCCGGATCCTCAAAGCGGAAGACGATGGCCGCCTTGCCGCCGCGCGAGGCGGCGCCGAAGTCATACATGTATTCGACGCCCAGGCCCGCTTCCTCGATCGCCGCCAGCACGGTGGCCAGGCCGCCGGGCTTGTTGTCGACCTGGACCGGCACGACTTCCGTCATGCGCACGACCATGCCCGCCTCCTCGAGAACCTTCTTGGCACGCTCCGGGTCGCGGACGATGAAGCGCAGGATGCCGAATTGAGCCGTGTCCGCCAGGGACATGGTGAGCAGATCGATTCCGGCCGCGGCCAGCGCCTCGCACGGCTCGCGGAGTTGACCCGGCCTGTTTTCCAGGAAGAGCGAGAGTTGTTGAAGCTTCATTGAAGGCCTCCTTCGGCGGGAACGACCCGCCGTTCGACCGTTGATGCGTCAGACGTTGCGCAGATCGGTGACCCGTTTGGCCTTGCCCTCGCTGCGAGCGAGCGAGCGCGGTCCGACCAGCGTCACCTTCACGCGCAGGCCGAGGATGTTCTCGATCGACGCCTCCAACCGGTGCTGCAGCGCCTCGAGCGCCCGGATCTCGTCGGAGAAGACCTCGGGCGTGACTTCGACCTTGACCTCCATCTGGTCCAGGCCCACGTCGCGGGTGAGGATGATCTGGTAGTGGGGCAACGTGCCCTCGACCCGCAGCAGCGCCGTCTCCACCTGGGACGGGAAGACGTTGACGCCGCGGATGATGAACATGTCGTCCGAGCGCCGGCCGATGCGGCGGATGCGGCGGAGGGTTCGGCCGCAGGCGCATGGCTCCGAAACCAGCGCGGTCACGTCGCGAGTTCGATACCGGATCAGGGGCATCGCCTGCTTGGACAGCGTCGTCAGAACGAGCTCTCCCTCGGCGCCCTCAGGCAGGACCTCGCCCGTCTCCGAGTCGATGATCTCGGGGAAGAAGTGGTCCTCGAAGACGTGGAGCCCGCGGCGCTCGATGCACTCGACGCCGACTCCGGGGCCGATGATCTCCGAAAGGCCGTAGATGTCGTGGGCGCGGATGCCGCTCTCGTCCTGGATCCGCTCTCGCATCGAGTCGCTCCAGGGCTCGGCGCCGAAGACACCGACTCTCAGCTTGGAGAAGTCGATCTTCATGTCCTTGGCCGACTCGATCAGATGCAGGAAGTAGCTCGGCGTGCAGGCAATCGCGGTGACGCCGAAGTCCTGCATGACCATCAGCTGGCGCTCGGTATTGCCGCCGCTGATCGGGATGACCGTCGCGCCCAGGGCCTCGCCGCCGTAGTGGGCGCCCAGGCCGCCGGTGAAGAGCCCGTAGCCGTAGGCGTTCTGGATGACGTCGCCGCGGTGTATCCCGCAGGCCACGAAGCTGCGGACCATTACTTCGGTCCAGACATCCAGGTCGGCCTGGGTGTAGGCGACGACGATCGGCTTGCCGGTGGTCCCGGAGGACGCGTGGAGCCGGACGATCTCCTCCATCGGGCTGGCGAAAAGCCCGAAGGGATAGGTGTCGCGGAGGTCCGTCTTGACCGTGAACGGCAGCCTGGCGATGTCGGCGAGCGAGGCGATGTCCGCGGGGGTCAGGCCGCGCCCGTCCAGTCTCGATCGGAAGAGGGCCACGCGATCGTAGGCTCGAGAAACCACGGACTGGAGCCGCTGCAGCTGGATCTCGGCCAACTGGGGCCGCGGCAGGTAATCGGGTGCGCTGATAGCGTGGAATCCGCCCGGCGGGTCGTTCCAGATGCTCACCACAGCCTCCTCTAGTCGAGCACGCTCCCGGCGCGCGGAAGGCCGGTGACGACGACCTCCGCCTAGCTGATTGTGCCCTGCCCGGCGGCGACTTTTCGGCCTAATTGGAATGCCGCGGCGTTGACGGCGTGGAGCCGCTCCGGCAGCGCCGCCTTGACCGCATCGAGCATCGCCTCAGGCGGCAGGTCCAGGTAACGGCTCAGGGCACCGAGCAACGCGACGTTCAGGCTGCGCTTGTTGGGCAGATCCGCGTCCGGAATCAGGTCCGGGGACAGCAGCACGCCGCCCGGACGGAGAAGCGGTCGCGTGACCTCCACCTCCGACGCAGCCAGGACCACCAGGTAGTCCGCCTCACCTCGCGGCACCATCGGCGACAGGACGCGGGTCCCGAAGCGGACGTCGGAGCTGACGGAACCGCCACGCTGGCTCATACCGTGCAGCTCGGACTTCTTGACGTCCAGTCCGGCCCGAAGAGCGGCGTCGGCCAGGATGTCCGACGCCTTGATCACGCCCTGGCCCCCCAGACCGGCGAAGATGACGTTGGTAACGAAGGACGCGGCCCGGCCGGCCCCGCGGCGGCCGCCCGTGCCGTTGGCCTGGCCGGCGTCCATGCCGTTGCCCAGGCTGTTCCCGGCGCCCTCTTCGGCGCTCATCGATCCTCCAGCGGCAGATCGAACGCCGCCTGCTCGGCTGCCTGAGCTCGAAGCCCGGCCGCCTGCTTCTCCCACTTCCGGATGTCGGCCGCAGCGAGGATGCACGGCCTGCGGGCGACTATGACCGAAAGCTCGGACGCAGCCAGGCGTTCGAGGAGCAGGCGCTCGAACTCCTCGGGCTCGGCGTAGGCATCGATCACGGTGACGCTCGGGATGCCGATAGCCGTCGCGACGCCCTCGATCGAGAGCTTGTTCGTGGGGCCGTGGTCCAGGGTGCGGCCGGTCGCGGGGTGCTCCTGCTGTCCGGTCATCGCCGTCGTGCCGTTGTCCAGCACGATGACCACGTGGCCGGTCGACGGCGGGTTGTAGGCCATCTCNNACCAGGCCGCCGATGCCGGAGTGGACGAACGTGGAGTCGCCGATGATCGAGACGACGCGCCGGGCCTCCTGCGGTGGCAGAACGTGGCGCAGGCCCAGCCCCACGCCGATCGACGCGCCCATGGCCACGCAGGTGTCCATGGCCTGGTACGGAGGCAGCACGCCCAACGTATAGCAGCCGATGTCGCCGGCGACGATGCAGTCGTGTTTCTTGAGAGTGGCGTAGACCGTGTGGTACGGGCAGGCCGGGCACAGCTCAGGCGGCTTGCCGCGAGGGGCCGCCGGCTCCGGAGACGTGTCGCCGGCCAGGATGCGGCGCACCCGCNNCGGAGCGAGTCGGCGATGACCGGATCGCCCTCTTCGATGACGACGGTCCGGGCATGGCTCGCGGCGAAGGCCCTCGCCCTCTCGAGCGGCAGCGGGTTGACCAGACCGATCCGCAGGAAGCTCGCCCCGGGGGCGGCCTCGGCGGCGTGGAGATAAGAAACGCCGCTGGCGATGACGCCGAGTGCCTTGTCACCCGACTCGATGCGGTTGAGGGGCATATGTCCGGGAGCCGCCTCCCAAGCCTGCCGCTCGCCCCAGGCTGCGATCTCGACCAGCTTGGCCCGGAGTCGCCTGTGCGCAGGACGGGCGTTGGCCGGGATCATCACCCGGCCGTTGATGTCGTGCTCGAAATGCGGCCTCGGAACTGCGGCAGCGGCGGCGTTCCCAGGCCGGACGATCGACTTGGAGTGGCAGACGCGCGTCGTCATGCGGAACAGGACCGGGATATGCCACCGCTCCGAGATCTCGATGGCCGCGACGAAGAAGTCGTAGGCGTCCTGAGAGTCGGCCGGTTCCACCATGGGCAGCCCGGCGGCGATCGCGTATCGGCGGTTGTCCTGTTCGTTCTGCGAAGAGGCCATGCCCGGGTCGTCGGCGGTGACTACGATCAAGGCGCCGCTCACACCCGTGTAGGCCGCCGTGAACAGCGGGTCCGCGGCCACGTTGAG
>PMNU01000062.1 GCA_003165675.1 Chloroflexota bacterium | reverse complement strand
TCCTTGCGGCCCGCCGCGGAGCGGCTGTTCACCTGCGGGTTCCCCGGCGTGGAGAGAAACGGGAGCTAATGGCGCTGGCGGAGCGCAACGCCACGGAAACCCTGGCGCGGGAGCACGCCCGCTGGCTGGCGGATCAGGGCAAGACCCTGGCCGCGCTCGAGGAGCTCGCCGAGGCGCTCGCTCTGCCTGCCGTGCCGCTTCGCATCGAGTGCTACGACATCAGCAACTTCCAGGGGGCGCAGTCGGTCGGAAGCATGGTGGTGTTCGAGGAGGGGCGGCCGCGGACCGGCGAGTACCGCCGCTTCAGAATCAAGGACGTGAAGGGCGCCAACGACTTCGCCAGCCATCAGGAGGTCCTCAGGCGCCGCTTCAAGCGGGCCCGGACGGGTGAGGAGGGTAAGGAGGAGGAGCTGCGCTGGCTGTTGCCGGACCTCGTCGTGATCGACGGCGGCAAGGGACAGCTGTCGGCGGCCAAGGTGGTTCTCGACGAGTTGGGCTATCACGATCTGGCGGTTGTGGGCATCGCCAAGGAGCGTGAGGAGATCTTCCTGCCCGATCGCGACGATCCGGTCCTGCTGCCGACCACCTCCGCGGCTCTCTACCTGATGCAGCGGCTTCGAGACGAGGCCCATCGCTTCGCCGTCACCTACCACCGCTCGCTGCGGGCGAGGGCGGCGACCCGGTCGGCCTTCGACGACCTGCCGGGAGTCGGTCCCAAGAGACGAGCCGCGCTGCTGCGCGTCTTCGGCTCGGCCAGGCGCGTTCGCGAGGCGCCGCTCGAGCAGGTCGCGGCGGTACCGGGTATCGGGCCTGCGCTGGCCGCGAAGATCAAGGCCGGCCTGGAGGGGTAACGACTGGAAGACCGCCCGCGGGGTTGCCGGTGTAGCGGGCCTGTGGCGGGGCGCCGCGCCGCTCGGTCCAACCCTGCTATCATCCCGCCTCGTGCGAAGACTCCTGCCCCTCTTCATCCTTGCCCTGGGCCTTGTGGCCTGCTACGTGGATTTCATGCCCGGACCCAAAGGGCTGGGCAGCGGGACGCGATTCGTCGTTCTGAGCAACATCGACGGCGGGCTGGGCCAGCCGCTCGAGACCAAGCTGGGGCTCGATCTCCAGGGCGGATTCGAGATCAAGTACGGGACGATCACGCCCGCCGGTGAGAACGATCCCACCTCCGCCCAGATGGAAGTGATCCGCTCCATCATGGAGAACCGCGTGAATTCCACCGGCGTCTCCGAGCCGATCGTCGAGACCGTTGGCAGCAACGAGGTTCTCGTCCAGGTCCCGGGTGCCAGCGATCCGAATGCAATCAGGAAGCTGGTCGGCGAGACCGGGTCGCTCTCGTTCGTTCTGTTGCCTCCTGACAAGTACGGCGATGCCACGGGTTCGGCCACGTGCCCAACGCAGCCCAGCGGCTGCCTGGCCCTCCCGCCCGCGAACTCGGCCATCGATCCGTCGCTGCCGGCGCAGTTCACAGGCAAGCAGCTCGATCCCGGCGGCATCAGCGCCGCGGCAGATCCGAACAGCCCCGGCAACTGGCTGGTGAACTTCGCCTTCTCCGGCCAGGCCGGAAGCGACTTCTCCACCTGGACCGGGCAACACGTCAACGACTACTTCGCCATCGTGCTGGACGGAGTGGTGCAAGGATCTCCCCCTTACATCAAGAGCCAGATCACGGGCGGCCAGGGCCAGATCACGGGCAAATTCACCGCCGCGGAAGCCAAACAGCTGGCGACTATCCTCTCCTACGGCGCGCTGCCGTATCCGGTACAGGAGGAGTCGAGCCAGGACATTCCGGCGTCGCTCGGAAAGGCGTTCATGAACCAGACGCTCTTTGCGGGCGCCATTGGTATCGGCCTGGTTCTGCTGTTCATGCTCGTCTACTATCGGCTGCCCGGCCTGGTCGCCTGCATGGCCCTCATCTACTACGGCGTGACGGTCTATGCGATCTTCCGAATTATCCCAGTGACGCTGACCCTCGCCGGAATCGCGGGCTTCGTGCTCTCGGTAGGCATGGCGGTTGACGCCAACATCCTGATCTTCGAGCGTACGAAAGAGGAACTGCGCACGGGCAAGACGCTCGCAACGGCGGTCGAGGCCGGCTTCAACCGGGCCTGGAACTCGATCCTCGACTCGAACGTGTCATCTCTGATCACCGCTTCGATCCTGTACTTCGGCGGCTCGTCCACGATCAAGGGCTTCGGCCTGGTGCTGATCGTCGGTGTCGCGACCTCGATGTTCACAGCCGTGACCGTTTCGCGAACGCTCTTGCGCCTCGTGGTACGGCAGGAGTTTGCCCAGAGGGCCTGGCTCTATGGCGTGAGCGACGAAGAGTTCCAGGCGAGAGCCGTCGGCGGTCGATTCGCTCGGCGGGAGGCCCGCGGACGTGTTTGACGTCATCGGGAAGCGCAACTGGTTCTTCCTCTTCTCCGGCCTCATCGTCGTTCCGGGTCTGCTCTTCATTCTTCTGACGCCGGCCACGAACGGGCAGGTGGGGCTCAAGTTCTCCATCGACTACACCGGCGGCACGGTGTGGCAGATCCAGTTCAAGAATCCCAACGTCTCCCTCGACGAGGTCAAGGCCGTCCTGGTCGCTCAGGGCGTCACCGACGCCGAGATCTCGGAGGACACCGCCCACAACATCACTATCGACACGAAGCGCGCCGACCTGCTCCCGCCGCCCACGCCGGAGCCGACCGTCTCACCCTCGTCGAGTGCCAGCGCAGGAGCGTCCAGCAGCGCCTCCACCGCGCCGAGCGCAAGCTCGTCTGGTTCACCGGCTGCAGGTGCTAGCCCCGGAGCGTCCAGCAGCGCCTCTATAGCGCCGTCCGCGAGTCCTTCCGCCGGACCGAGCGCCTCCCCGACGGCGAAGCCAACGCCAACGCCAAACAGCGTCGATCAGACCGGCGCAGCCTGCACGCTTCATCTGCCTACAACCGGGACGCTCGCGAAGGTTGCCGTTGCGCTTCAGGCGGACACGAAGCTCGGTCCCATCGCCTGCACGGGCATGGAATCGGTGGTTGGACCCATCGTCAGCTCCGAGCTCATCCAGCAGGCCGTACTCCTGATCCTGCTCGGGTCGCTCGGAATCCTGATCTGGATCGGCATCCGGTTCGGAAGCATCAAGTTCGGGGCCACTGCGCTGGCCGCGCTCCTCCATGACGTCATCGTAGTGGTCGGCACCTTCGCGATCCTGGGCACGATCTTCGGTGTCCAGATCGATTCGCTATTCGTGACGGCGATGCTGACCGTCATCGGCTTCAGCGTCCACGACACGATCGTGGTCTATGACCGGATCCGCGAAAACAAGGCCCGACATGCCGGGGAGCCGTTCGATCGGATCGTCAACCATTCGATCCTGCAAACCTTCGGCCGGTCCATCAACACGAGCCTCACCGTCGTCGTCACGCTGACCGCGCTGCTTCTGTTCGCCGGCGCTTCGGTCCACTACTTCGTCCTGGCTCTGCTGATTGGCATCATCTCCGGCACGTATTCGTCGATCTTCAACGCCAGCCCGCTGCTCGTGGTCTGGCAGCTCTGGGAGGACCGCCGTCGGGCCGAGAGGCTGGCCGCGGTGCGAGGGGGCAGGCGGGCCTGACCCGGGGCGCTCTCGGCGGAACGCGGTCCATTTGACTCTGTGTCGCCTATGAGTGGCTCCAGCACGCGGCGCTGCGCCTGGGCGAGTCGCGGATACGCCGCGGTTGAGTTGCTGGTGTCATGCTGCGCGGCATGATCGTTTCGAGCTTTCGCTGGCGCGTGGCGCCGGTCGCCTCCGTCGATCGTGAGTGTGAGGCGCTGGCAGCAGAACTGGGCCTCTCCAGCCGGCTTCTGGCGCTCCTGGCGGCGCGTGGCGTGACGACTGCCGACGAACTCAGCCGCTTCCTTGCCCCGGCCGAGGATGGCCTGCACGATCCGACGCTTCTCCCCGACGCCGCCGCCGCTCTCCGGCGGGTGTCGGTGGCGCGGTCGCGGGGCGAGCGTGTACTGGTGTACGGCGATTTCGACGCGGACGGACTGACCGGCCTGTCGATCCTGGTGCTGGCGTTGCGGTCGCTCGACGTTGACGCGGAACCGTACGTTCCGGAACGGCTGGGAGACGGGCATGGCCTGTCGATTCGAGCCATCGAGCGGGCCGCTGCCGAGGGACGAACGCTGATCGTGACCGCGGATTGCGGCACGAGCAGCGCCGCCGAGATCGACCTGGCCCGCGGGCGCGGCATAGAGGTAATCGTCACGGATCACCATCACGCGGCTACGTGGCCCGCCGGGGCTGTGGCCGTCGTCAACCCGCTGCGCGACGACAGCGTCTATCCGGAGCGCCGCCTGACCGGCGCCGGTGTGGCCTGGAAGGTCGCTCAGCTGCTGGTCGGCGAGCTGGGCCGAGCGGGGAGCGACGAAGTGAGCACCTCTCGTATCGGCATAGCGGCTGGAGCCCCGAGGCGCGCCGCCCGGGCTTTGCCTGAGTCCGTTCGGGAGCTGGCCGACCTCGCCATGATCGGCACAGTCGCGGATGTCGCGCCCATCCTGGGCGAGAACCGCTCGATTGCCCGCCTTGGGCTTGAGCAGCTGCGCGCCGGGAAGCGCCCCGGCCTGGCGGCGTTGATCGAACGGGCCGGCCTGGCCCGCGATGAGCTGGACCTCGACGCGGTGGGCTTCACAATCGCGCCTCGGCTCAATGCTGCGGGCAGGGTTGGGGAGGCGGCGCGTGCCGCGCGCCTGCTGCTTGCCGGCGAGCGTGCCGAGGCGGTCGAGCTGGCAGCCGAGATCGAGAAGGCCAATCTCGACCGACGCGAAATGACTCGACAGGCGCTCGCCGAGGCCAGGTTCGAGCTGGGGCTGGGGCGCGAGACCGCCCCGGACAGGGCCACTCCCGACGAATCGTCTGGGGCGGCGCCCACGCTTCCGGCCGCTGCTGCGGCGGGCCTCCCGGCCGCGTTGTTGGTGCGCGGGGAGTGGCCCGTCGGCATCGTCGGCCTCGTGGCGGGCCGCCTCGCAGAAGATCTCGGGCGGCCCGCCGTGGTGGCCACCACACTCGACGCCGAGGCTGGGACTCTCCGCGCCTCCTGTCGGAGCGGCGGCGCAATGAATCTCGCCGAGGCGCTGATAACGTGCGGCGATCTGCTGATCCGGCACGGCGGCCATCGCGCGGCAGCCGGCTTCGACATCGCGGCTGAGCGCTGGCCCGAGTTCGCGGCCCGCTTCATTCAGATTGCCGCGGTGGAGGCACCACCGCCAACGCCGCCAGAACTCGCGGTGGACCTGGTCCTGTCCGCCGATTCGGTCGACTACGCTTTCGTGCGGGAGATCGGCTTCCTGGCTCCCACCGGCCAGGGCAACCCGGTCCCATCGGTGGCCGTTACCGGACTGACAGTCTTGAGAGTTCGTGCAGCCAACGGCGGCCACACTCAGCTCGTCCTGCGTCGTAGTCGGGACGTGGTGGACGGGGTGGCGTTTCGTCGGCCGGACCTGGCATCGATGCTCCGCGAGGGCGATCGGATCGACGTTGTCGCCCGCGTGGCGAGCCGCAGGTTCGGCGGCCTCGAATCGCTTCAGCTCGAGGTCCTCGACGTCGCTGTCGAAGGCGCGCAGTTCGCCCCGGCGGCTCCTACGCCATGATGGCCCGACAATGGGTCGGCTACCCTTCAGAGTCATGAACACCTACCTGGAGCGTCTGGCAACCCGCAGTCGTGCGGTCGACTCCGTCCTTTGCATCGGCGTCGATCCGCAGCCCGATACGCTTCCCGCAGGCTTCCCCGCGACACTGGCCGGTGTCGAGCGGTTCTGCGAGGTCCTGCTCGACGCCGCGATGCCGTTTGCAGCGGCGGTGAAGCCGAACCTGGCCTTCTTCGAGGCGTTCGGGTCGGCCGGGATTGCGGCCCTCGAACGCCTGCGCGGACGCGTGCCGCCGAACGTGCCGTTCGTTGTTGACGCCAAGCGCGGTGACATCGGAACGACCGCCGCTCGCCAGGCAATCGCCTTGTACGACATCCTGGGCGCCGATGCAGTCACGGCCAATCCGTACCTCGGGTCCGAGGCCATCGAACCGCTGATGTCGCGCGGAGACCGGTTCGCGTATCTCCTGTGCCGCACGTCGAACCCGGGCGCTGGGGAGTTGCAGGGGCTCGAAGTGGCGGCCGATGCGGCCACCGGAGCCCCGGTTGAGCCACTGTATGCGCGGATCGCGCGACTGGCCCAAACCTGGGGTCCGGGAGGGACAGTGGGCCTTGTCGTCGGCGCGACTGCGCCCGTTGAGCTGGAGCGAATTCGCGGCATCGCTCCAGGCCTCGCTCTGCTCGTGCCGGGTGTGGGAGCCCAGGGCGGGGAGGTGGAGCCGGTCTTGCGGTTCGGCCCGGCGGTCGTTGTGCCGGCTGGAGGACGGTCCGGCGGAGGTCTCCTCGTCAACGTGTCTAGAGGTATCTCCGGCGCGGCCGGGGAGGCCGACCGTGGCGGGTCCGGCCTGAGCGGCGATGCGGCCGCGGACGTCGCCGAGCTTCTCGCCATCGCGGCCGGGGAGTGGTCGGCTCGGTTGCGCCCGCCCCGCGTGCCCGTCGGAGCTATGAAGGCCGATGATGCAGGCTGACGCGGCAGGTCGCTTGGACCCCAAAGCCTATTCGGTGGCCTCGACCGGGCGCCGGTTCTCGGCGTGGTTCATCGACTGGATGGTCATCATCCTGATCGCGAGCGTCGCCGCGGTGATCCTCGGAGCGTGGCATGCCACGATCAGGACCATGGTCAACGACGATGGCTCGACCTGGACGACATCGACCTACTACCTCGACACCGTGTGGTCGTACTCCCTGTTCGCCGTCGTCTCGGCCGTCTACGCGATCCCAATGTGGCGTCTGCGCGGCGCGATGCTGGGGCAGCGGCTGCTGGGGCTTCGCGTCTTCAGTGAGACCGGGCCGGAGCCGCTGACCTGGCCGCGCGCGGCGATTCGCTGGCTGGCCCTCTACGGCTGGGCCTTCGTCGGTATCGGTTCGGCCGGCAACGGCGTGCTCGATTTCGGGGTCGAGGTCTGGCTTCTCGTCCTGCTCGTGACCGAGGTGCGCAACGTTCGCAATCAGGGTATCCACGACCGATTGTCGAACAGTCTCGTGGTCGGTCCCCGGCGGGGGATGCCTTCGGCCTGGGCCTGATCGACGCGCGATACACTTTGGAGCATGAGCGGCAGACCGGATATGGCTGGAGTGAGCTCCGGCGGGACGAACGAGGATCTCGGGATTCCGCCGAGCGGGAAGCGTAAGGCCGCGACCCGAGCCGGACGGAGCGAGCGCGGGACTGCGGCTCGCGAGACCTCGGACCGGGGCCGCGCGGCGGTTCGCCGAGCCGCCCGACCGCAGAACCGGCAGCGGGTCGTGATCCTGAGCGGTCTTTCCGGCGCGGGCAAGACCGCCGCCACGAAGCTGTTCGAGGATCTTGGGTACGCGTGCATGGACAACGTGCCGGGTGAGCTTCTGCCGGACCTGGCCGAGCTGGTTTCTATCGACCGCCAGCGCTTCGAGAAAGTCGCGATCGTGCTGGACGTTCGGGCCGGCAACGCGCCGCTCGCGCTGGCGGCCATGCGTGGAGCCCTCGAAGGCCGGGGCATCAAGCCGCGCGTCATTTTCCTCGAGGCCCGAGACGACGTCTTGATCCGGCGCTTCTCCGAGACGCGCCACCGGCACCCGCTGGCCGGCCGGCGCGGCATCGCAGGGTCGATCGCCGAAGAGCGCCGTCTGCTCGATCAGGTGAAGGCCGACGCGGACGTCGTGCTCGACACGTCGGATCTCTCGCTGCGCCAGCTCAAAGAGCGCATCTTCGCCAACCTCGAAGACGTCTCGTCGGATCAGGAGCTCGTCTTCCAGCTCATTAGCTTCGGCTTCAAGTACGGCGTACCGCTGGAGGCGGATCTCGTCTTCGACGTCCGCTTCATGGAGAATCCGTACTACGTCGACTCGCTGCGCCACCTGTCGGGCCTGACGCCGGCCGTGCGCGACTACGTCATGAGCCAGCCGATCGCCCAGCAGTTCTTCGATTTCCTCGCCAAGTTCCTCGAGCTGACGGTGCCGGGCTTCCGGAGTGAGGGCAAGACCCGCCTGACGATCGCCATCGGCTGCACCGGCGGCTACCACCGTTCCATCGTTATCGCCGAGGAGCTGCGAGGCTGGCTGGAGAACCGAGGCTTCGGGCCTGTTGCCGTCTTCCACCGCGAGCTGGAGCGCGAATGAACCTGCCGCGGATGCGGGTGAGCGGCTCCGTCGTTCGGCGCTGGCTCGAGCCCGGAATCGGCCTGAAGCGCTGGCTCCTCGTCGTCTTCGCCGGAGAGCTGCTGCTCGCCCTGGCCGGGGCCCTGGCCCTGCGCCAGGTCTATCGCGACTACGATTTCTCCGGTCCGGGCCAGGGCCTCCTGTACCTGCTCACGCTCCAGTTCCTGCCGTACTGGATCCGCGGCCTCCTCGTGGCCGCCGCCGGCGCCGGCCTGTTCCTCTACGGGTCCTGGCGCGCCGTTCGAGTTCTCATGGGTCCGTTTCTCTCGACAGAAGGCGATCAGCCGCTCGTGGAGGTCATCTACCAGAAGCGGTTCCTGTCGCGAGGCCCAAAAGTGGTCGTTATCGGCGGCGGGACTGGCCTGTCGATGCTGCTGCGCGGGATCAAGGAGCACACCAGCAACATTACGGCGGTGGTCACGGTCGCGGACGATGGGGGATCGTCCGGCCGGCTGCGCGAGGAGCTGGGTATCCCGGCGGTGGGCGACATCCGCAACTGCATCGCCGCCCTCGCGGACTCGGAGTCGCTGATGGCCGAGCTGCTCCAGTACCGCTTCCCGGGCGACGGCGAGGCGAGCCTGGGCGGCCACACCGTCGGCAACCTGCTTCTGGCGGCGATGGCGTCGGTGCAGGGCGATGACTTCGAGGAAGGCGTTCGCCAGATGAACCGCGTGCTGGCGGTCCGCGGCCAGGTGGTGCCGGCCACGGGCACTGCGGTCACGCTCCACGCCCGGCTGCTCGACGGGGTCGAGGTGACCGGACAGTCGGAGATCGCGAAGTCGACCCGGATCGACCGGGTCTGGCTGACCCCGGAGAACGTCGCCGCGGGCGATGACGCCAGGCGCGCGGTCGAGGAGGCCGATCTCATCGTGATCGGTCCAGGCAGCCTGTACACGAGCATCATGCCGAGCCTGTTGCTGCCCGAGCTTCTGGCGGCGATTCGAAACTCTTCCGCAGTCAAGCTGTACGTCTGCAACGTGGCCACGCAGAGGGGCGAGACGCAGGGCTACGACCTGGCCGACCACGTTGCCGCGCTGGAGCGGCACACCGGTCCTGGATGGATCGACGTCGTTCTGGCCAACAATCGCTTCGACGCGAAGCGGCCCGGTAGCTACGCCGCCGAGCCGGTGAAGCTGCGCTGGCCGCCGGTCACTATCTTCCCCGACTCGCCCACGCCGCGGCTGGTCCTCGAGGATGTGGTCGATCCGGAGAACGCGCATCACCACGAATCGGCCCGACTGGCGACCGCGGTAATCCGCGTCTACGAGCGCGAGTCGTTCGGCCGCCACCGCTCCCGAGTCTCGCGGACGGCGTAGGCGTAGTGGCGGTGCGCCGTATGGCGGAATGACGACCGCGGAACGCGACCTGGTCGCGTCCCTCCGGGTGGAGCTGGCGGCGATAGATCCGCCCAGGAAGTGCTGCCGGGCCGCCGAGCTGGCCGGCCTGGTCGGAGCCTTCGAACGGCGCCGCCGGACCGTGACACGGGTGGCGCTGCGCCTCAGCCGCGTCCGGAGCGGGGAGGCGATCGACGCCACGGCCGACTCACCGGTGGGCGGCTCGTCGCTTAGTGGCGCGGGCCCGGCCGCGTCGACCTCGGCCGGGCGGCCGCAGTTCGAGTGGAGTCGCGCCGCGGAGCACTGCCGGGTTTCGTATCTGCGCGGCCGGTTCCTGGCCCACGGCTCGTTGAGCCTGGCTTCGGGGAGGACGCACCTTGAGTTCGTCCTTCCGCCCGATGAGGCGCGCCGGCTCTGCGAGCAGCTCGGCCAGTTCGAGATGCCGGCCCGCTGGCGCCACCGGCGCGGCCGTGGCGTGGTCACCTGGAAGAGCGTTGAGACCGTGGTCACGTTCCTCAAGATCCTGGGCGGCAGCTCGGCGCTGCTGGAGCTGGAGTCTCGCCAGGTTTCGCGCTCGGTGCGGGGAGATCTGAATCGCGTGATTAACGCCGAGTCGGCCAACCTCGGTCGGGCCGTGGCAGCGTCCGCACGGCAGCTCGAGGCCATCGGCGCGCTCGAGGCGGGCGGCCGCCTGGCCGAGCAGCCGTACACGATCCGGCTCGTCGCGGATGCTCGTCGGGAGGAGCCGGAGGCCACGTTCACGGATCTTGCAGAGCGTCTCAGCCTTCACCGCTCCACCGTTCAGCGCGCCCTGGAGCGGATCGAGCGCCTCGCGATCCACCCCGACGAGCGGGCAGGAACGCGACGCGTTGGAAGAGGGAACCGGCGCCGGTCCCACGACTGGGCCACTGGGCGGCCTGGAGACCGGACCTTCGGGGCCAAGTGACACGCCTGCGCGGCCCGACGGTCGCGGCCCGATGGGCCGAACATCTCTCCGGACATTGGCCCTACTCTGTCATCATTTCCGACCATGAGACCCCTGATCATTGCCGCCAACTGGAAGATGAACACCACCCCCGCAGATGCTGGAGAGCTGGCCGCGACAATCGCCGCCCGGACCGAGGAGCCGGGCGTGATTCGAGTCATCTGCCCGCCCTTCGTTTGCCTGGCCGCCGTCCGTGACGCACTGGCCGGCAAGAACGTCGCCGTCGGCGCCCAGAACGTCCATCACGAGATCGCCGGTGCCTATACGGGCGAGGTGTCTGCCGCCGAGCTGGCCGGCCTGGCCACATGGGTGATCCTCGGCCACTCTGAGAGACGCCGCGACGCCTTCGAATCGGACGAGCTCATTGGCAAGAAGCTGGGGCGAGCGATCTCGTCCGGCCTGCGGCCGATCCTGTGCGTCGGCGAGTTGCTCGCAGAGCGCGAGGCCGGCCGCGCCGTGGAAGTCGTTGCCACTCAGCTGCGAGGGGCTCTCGCCGACAAGGATGTGGACGCGCTTCTGGCCGGCGGCTTCGTCATCGCCTACGAGCCGGTCTGGGCCATCGGTACCGGACGCACCGCTTCGAGCGCCGACGCCGCGGCAATGGCCGAGGCAATTCGCTCCACTCTGGCCGCCGACCTTGGCTGGGGTCAAGCTGCGGAGAGCGTCCCGGTGCTCTACGGCGGCAGCGTCACCAGCGCCAACATCGGCGAATTCCTGGCCGAGCACTCCATCGACGGCGGTTTGGTAGGCGGCGCCTCCCTCAAGCCGGACGAGATGGCCGGCATGGTCGCCCGAGCCGCGATGACCGCCAAGGCTCGGGCCGCGGCCGAAGGCAAGCCCGCATGAGCGCCGCGCTGCAATCGGCAGCCGTTGCGCGGCGGCGGCTGCACCCCGACAGCGGCGACCACCACCGCCCCATCCCGATCGTCCTTGTCATCCTCGACGGGTTCGGCATCGGACACAACGACGCGGTTGACGCCATCGCCCACGCCCGAATGCCCAACTGGCGCAAGTTCCTGGACCGATGGCCGCACTGCGCCCTCGAGGCCTCGGAGGAGTTCGTCGGTCTGCCGAAGGGCCAGATGGGGAACTCCGAGGTGGGCCACCTCAATTTGGGGACAGGGCAGCCGGTCCTGCAGGACCTGCCGCGTATCGACAAATCGATCTCGACCGGCGACTTCTTCGCGCGGCCGGTTCTGCTCGAGCTGTGCGCTCGCGCGAAGGAGGCGGATCACACCCTGCACCTGATCAGCCTCGTCGGTCCCGGTGGGGTCCACGCCAACGACCGCCACCTGGTAGCTGTGGCCGAGCTCGCCGCCCGCCAGGGAGTGAAGCGCGTCCGCGTGCACGGACTGCTGGACGGCCGCGACACCCCGCCGCGCTCCGCCATCGAGTTCGTGCCCGATCTGGAGGCACGCCTGGCAGCGGCTCATCCGGACGCCAGGATCGCCACCATCGGCGGCCGCTACTTCGCCATGGACCGCGACAAGCGCTGGGAGCGGACGAAGAAGGGATACGACGCCATCGTCCACGGCGTCGCCGACTTCCACGCGCCTTCTGCGGTCGCCGCGGTCGAGCAGGGTTACGCTCGGGGCGAGAACGACGAGTTCATCACTCCCACCGTCGTCGACGGGGTGGATCACGGGACCATCGCCGACGGCGATGCCGTTCTGCACTGCAACTTCCGTGCCGATCGGGCGCGGCAGCTCTCCCACGCACTTGCCGACGCCGACTTCAGCGGCTTTGACCGAAACGCGGCCGGCCCGATGCCGGTGGGCATCCTCTATGCCACGATGACCGAGTACGCGGCCGACCTGCCGGTGCGCGTCGTCTTCGGCCCGGAAGTGGTGCCCTCGCTGGCAGAGGCGGTCAGCAAGGCCGGCTGGACGCAGTTCCACGTCGCCGAGACGGAGAAGTACGCCCACGTCACGTACTTCTTCAACGGCGGTCGCGAGGAGCCGTGGCCGGGCGAGGATCGCAAGTTGATCCCCAGCCTCAAGATCGCCACGTACGACCTCCAGCCTGCGATGGCCGCCGCAGGCGTCTGCGACGCTCTGGTGGAGGCAATCGCGAGCGGCAAGTACGACTTGATCGTGGCCAACTTCGCCAATCCGGATATGGTCGGGCACACCGGCGTCTGGGATGCGACGGTCAAGGCTTGCGAGACCGTGGACGTCTGTCTGGGCCGTGTCGCCGACGCGGTTCTGGCGGTGGACGCGAACGATCCGGCGGCTCCCGGTGCGGTCCTGCTCATCACCGCCGATCACGGCAACGCCGACGAGATGAAGGACCAGGCTGGCAACCCGGTCACCAAGCACTCGCTCAACCCGGTGCCACTTCTCGGAATCGGCCGCTACCTGGAGGGCAAGCGGCTTGAGGACGGCCGCCTGGCCGACGTGACGCCGACCATCCTGGAAATCGGCGGTCTAGAGCCCTGGCCGGACGTCACCGGCCACTCGCTCCTAGCGAAGGCATAGCTCGGACGAAGAACGCTGGGCCGCGGCCGTCCGGCGCGGCAAGTCGGGAGGCCGCGGTCCTGTGCTAACATGCGCCGGTCCGCCACCGGCGGCTCCATAACGAGGTTGCGTCCAGACGTGAATCCAGCTCTCGCCATCGGCCAGGACATCATCGGCGTCTTCCTGATGATCGCCATCCTTCTTCAGGCACGAGGGTCGGGCCTGTCGGCCACCTTCGGTGGCGACTCATCGGTGTACCGCAGCCGGCGCGGGATCGAGCGACGTCTGTGGCAGTTCACGATCCTTCTCGCGATCCTGTTTTGCTTGTTCTCCGAAGTGAGTTTCGTGAAGATTTGACCTTGCAGTCGACTGGGCTGGAGGGGCAGTTTTCGGCGGCGATGGGTCCGATGACGGGCTGCTTCGGGCCACCGGCGTGATCTCATGAAACGCCGCGACCGATTTGCGATCGCTGCTCTATTCGTTGCGATGGCCATCGTTGGCGCGGCTCTCGTCATCCCCACGCCCTCGTCCGGACCGAACCAGTCCGGTCGCCCGACCGGCTCGACCGTGCCGTATCGCGAAGGCGTCATCGGCCACCCCAGCTCGATCAACCCGCTCACGCCGCGTTCCCAGGCGGACCAGGATCTTGTCGCGCTGCTCTTCCGCGGCCTGGTCAAGGCCGGACCCGACGGTACGGTGGAGCCGGACCTTGCAACCTGGACGGTCTCCGACGACGGCCGCACGTACACCTTCCAGATCAGCGCCGACGCCTACTGGGAGGACGGCCAGCCCGTGACCTCCGCGGACGTGGTCTTCACGGTCGGTCTGGTTCAGGACTCCACGTACGACGGGCCGGTAGGGTCGTCGTGGCAGGGCGTCCATGCCAGTGCCGACGGTCCTTCAACCATCCAATTCACTATGTCGCTGCCCGTGGCCGCGTTCCTCCGCCAAGCCGAGCTGCCGATCCTGCCGTCCCATCTGCTCAAGGGCACGCCCGTCGCCAAGCTTGCCGACTCGAGCTACAGCTCCCGACCCGTCGGCGACGGCCCCTACCGCATCGTCCAGCTGGACTACTGGCATGCCGTCCTGCAGCGCGTCCCTTCTGTAACCGAGTTGCCGCTCCTGAATCCGACGCCGCCGGCCAGCGCGAGCGCAAGCTCGAGCGCAATCGTATTCCCCACGACCGCGCCGACCAAAGCCGCCAAGGCGACGCCGACGCCCAAGCCGACGCCGAGTGCTGCGCCGACACCAACTCCAACGCCGGCCCCGACTCCGACGCCAACCCCGACCCCCACGCCAACGCCGCTCCCGCTGGCAAGCGGGGCGTACCTCTCGCCCGTGTCCAACATCGAGCTGGACTTCTACGATAACTCTGCCTCGGCGGAGGCCGACTTCCATGTCGGGAAGCTCGATGCAGTGGGTGGCCTGACGAACGATCAGACTGACGCCGCCCTGACGACCGCCGGGTCCCGGCTCATTGCCTATCGCTGGGCAAGTCTGCTGAGCGTCGTCGTGAATCAGCGCGCCGACCACGCCGAGCTTCGCGACCCCGGTCTCCGCACCGGCCTGCTCGCTGCGATCGACCGAAATTCGCTGGTGACGAAGGTTCTCGAGGGCAGGGGCAGCTACGCCGACCTGCCGATCCCGAGCTGGTCGCCGGCATACGACTCCGGCTCAGTCAACGCAACGCCGTACAGCGTCTCCGACGCCGAGGGATACCTGGCGACCGCCGGCTGGCAGCAGAGTTCGGCCGGCTGGACGGCACCGAAGGCGACCACCACGTACTCCATGGAGTTGCTCACGCTCGACGAAGCCAGCAACCCGCTCGTATACCAGACTGCCGTGCAGGTGGCCGACGCCTGGCGGGCCGTCGGGCTGAACGTCCAGCTCGAGGCCGTTTCCACGGGCGTCTACATGGACCGCCTCAACACGGGGCTGTTCGATTCGGCGATCGTCGACTACGAGGTCGGACTAGACCCGGACCTGGGGCCGATGCTCCTGTCGACGCAAGTGGGTTCGGGTGGTTCGAACGTCTCGGGCGTGCAGGACACATCGCTCGACCAACTCCTGCTCACGGTGCGCAAGACGGTCGATCTGGATGCCCGCCAGGATGCCGTCTCGGCAGTCGAGAAGTACATCTCGACCACGCTGCCGATCCTGCCGCTGGCCTTTCGCGACTACGACTTGGTGGTCTCGAGTCGCGTCTACGACATCGTGTCGAACGAGATCGCGGATCCGTCGGGCCGATTCTGGGATGTGATAGACTGGCGCCTCGCCAGCGACCGGTAGGGCTGGCTGGCTGTGTGCGCCGAGGTGGCGGAATTGGCAGACGCGCTGGTTTCAGGAGCCAGTGGCCGCAAGGCTGTAGGGGTTCAAATCCCCTCCTCGGCACCAGGTTTTCTGTGCAGCGACGTGAAGCCGTCGGAATGGCGTTTCGTGCCCAGGTGGCGGAATTGGTATACGCGTACGTTTGAGGGGCGTATGGAGCAATCCATCCGGGTTCAAGTCCCGGCCTG
The DNA here is from genome assembly GCA_003165675.1 of Chloroflexota bacterium. Lineage (GTDB taxonomy): Bacteria > Chloroflexota > Limnocylindria > Limnocylindrales > CSP1-4 > Fen-1039. The sequence goes on along the minus strand of PMNU01000062.1, from coordinate 4,741 downwards.
GGCACCACTCTCGTCCTGATCCCAATCCGGCCGCGAGGCGGCCCTTGCGCCACCCCGACTGTGGCTGCCCGGGCGGTTAGCTCAGCGGTTAGAGCGCCTCGTTTACACCGAGGATGTCGCAGGTTCGAATCCTGCACCGCCCACCAAATCCCGAATTGGCCCTGCGCCCGATCCCGACCGAACCTTCCAGCTCTTCACCAGGTCAACCGTTTGAAGGCTCGGAGGAGCTCCGTCAGACTTCGGGGACTTCGACCTGGCGGGTCGATGTCATGCCCCGGACGAGGCGCCTGCTAGACTGAAACCCCCGCACGGCAGCTGTTGCGGCAACATATCGATCGGAGGAGGGCCATCGTGGTCCCGCTCATCATCATCGTCGTCGTTCTGGTAGTCCTCGTGGTCGTCCTGGTCGGGATCTACAACGGTCTCGTCACCAAGCGCAATCGCGTTGACGAGGCCAACTCGCAGATCCAGGTGCAGCTTAAGCGTCGCTACGACCTCATCCCGAACCTCGTGAACGCTGTCAAGGGATACATGGACTTCGAGAAGGGCGTTCTGACGGCCGTCACCGAAGCCCGCGGCAACGCCATATCCGCTGGCTCTCAGGGTCCTGCCGCTCAGGCGCAGGCCGAGAACGTCCTGTCCGGAGCTCTGAAGTCTCTGTTTGCGGTTGTCGAGAATTATCCGGATCTCAAGGCCAACCAGAACGTGCTGTCGCTGCAGGAGCAGCTCACCACGACCGAGAATCAGATCTCGTTCGCCCGGCAGCACTACAACGCCACGGTGCTCGAATTCAACAACTCGCTCCAGACGTTCCCGAACGTCTTGATCGCCGGCCCGTTCGGCTTCACCAAGCGCGAGTTCTTCGAGGCCGAGCCGGAGGCCGCGACGGTCCCCGTCGTCAACCTGGGATAGTCCAATTGCGGGGCCCCGTCGACGAGAGTTAGCGGGGCAATCGCGCCCTGAGGCCACATACCAGTGACCACGTTCTACGCCGAGGAATCGGCTAACAAACGCAACTCCTTCCTGCTCGCCCTCCTGGTCATCGCCTTCCTGGCCGCCTTTGGATTCGTGATCGGTTTCAGCATCGGCTATGGCAGCGGCGACGAGGTGGCGTTCGGGATCGCTGCCCTGGTCATCGCCGTCGGCATCGGCGCGATCAGCGCCCTGTTCTCTTACTACGGCGGGGACAAGCTCGTCCTGTCGAGTTCGCACGCCAAGGAGATCAGCGCGGAACAGGCCCCGGCCCTCTACGACGTAGTCAACGAGATGGCGATTGCCGCGGGTGTGCCGATGCCCAAGGTGTACATCATCGACGACCCTTCGCCCAACGCCTTTGCAACCGGCCGAGACCCTCAGCACTCTTCAGTGGCCGTGACAAGCGGCCTGTTGCAGAAGATGAATCGCGAAGAGCTTCAGGGCGTCCTCGGCCATGAGATGTCGCATGTCCGTAACTACGACATCCGCTTCACGCTGATCGTAGGCGTGATGGTCGGCAGCCTGGCGCTGCTGGCCGGCTTCTTTCTGCGATACACGTTCTGGTTCGGTGGAGGGCGCCGCAGTAACAATCGTGACGGCGGCGGGTTCGCAATCGTTCTGCTCCTTGTCGGGCTGGTCATGTCAGTTGTCAGCTACTTCTTCGGAGCGCTCGTGCAGATGGCCGTGAGCCGCCAGCGTGAGTACCTCGCCGACGCCTCGTCCGTCGAGTTGACCCGCAACCCGCACGGCCTCGAGAGTGCGCTCGCCAAGCTGGCGTCAGACAATGAACCGCTCCATTCGGCTAACGGCGCAACTCAGCACCTCTACATCGTCAACCCGCTCAAGAAGCTCGGCGGCGGCTCGGCTCTTTTCTCGACTCATCCGCCGATCGTCGATCGCATCAATCGCCTCCGAAAGCTGACCGGCGATCCGCCGATGGATCAGTCGGAAGTGCGCCAGCTGTCGGGGCTTGAGTAGGCACGAAAGCGAGGTTCGCCGCCTCGGACGACTGGGTTTGGCTCCCAGATGGTTGCCTTGCAGCGTTTCGGTCGGGCGTGGTACCTTTCCCGGCGCCGACGGGCAACCAGTCCGTCAGATCGGGCCGAGATAGCTCAGTTGGTAGAGCACGCGACTGAAAATCGCGGTGTCGCCAGTTCGATCCTGGCTCTCGGCACCATAGACGGCTGGCGCGGTTAACGAGCGGAAGTGGCTCAGTTGGTAGAGCATCACCTTGCCAAGGTGAGGGTCGCGGGTTCGAGTCCCGTCTTCCGCTCCACTCCCTCTTTCTGCCGACTCGGGCAGGCGCCCGCCAAATCGATCGAGCCTCTGCCCCTTCGTCTAGTGGTAGGACAGCGGACTTTGGATCCGTTAGGCGAGGTTCGAATCCTCGAGGGGCAGCCAGCCTGACCCGTTCACAACGCCGGTCCCCCTGCCGGCTCGCGTTCGAGGCGACGTACCCAAGTGGTTAAGGGGGAGGTCTGCAAAACCTCTATTCGGCGGTTCGATCCCGCCCGTCGCCTCCACTTTCCCTCGTGAACTGGCCCGTCAGGGGCTCTGGCGTGCCTCGGCCTGGCGGCAATTGCAGGTTCTGGGCGCGCTAACCTTGCGAGTGAGCCGGAGTGGCGGAACTGGCAGACGCAGCGGACTTAAANNCGAGCCCCTGCTCCGGCACCACATTTCACGCACGAACAGCACGGCTGTTCCATCCAAATAGGGGTCGGGCGGACCGCCTGGCGACACTTGGCAGCTTCGTGGCAGCTTCGCTGCTGTACAATCCCGGGCAAGTCGAAGGCCCACGGTGCCAACCAGAGGCCTTCAGCGGCGATCCTGTGTTGGAGGAACGTGCCGTGGAGCAGCCTGGTAAGCGACCGAGGCGGTCCGCTGGCGAGGGGGCGATTTACGAGACCGCAGATGGGCGGGTTCGTGGATCGATCCTAGTAACGCTTCCGAACGGCTTGCAGAAGCGCGTCTTCGTCAGCGGCAAAACGCGGACCGACGTGAGTCGGAAGCTCGATGCGAAGCGCAAGGAGAGCACTGCGGGCGCCGTAACGGGCGAGACGCTGGCGAAGTACCTGCCGCGCTGGCTCGAGGCTTGCAAGTCCCGAATTCGGCCCTCGACGCACGTCGAGTACGTCCGGCACTGCAATCAGTACTGGCTTGCCGGTGGGTTCAGCGCCGAGCTGGGCAAACGAACGCTGACGAAGCTGCAGCCGGTCGACGTCGAGCGGCGGATGACCGAGATGCTCGACCGCGGCCTTTCGCCGGCTACGGCGCGCCATGCGCGCTCTGTTCTACGACGAGCGCTCAACGACGCCATGCGCGAAGGCCTTCTAAACCGCAACGCCGCGGCTCTTGCGCGGCCGCCACGACTCCCACTGCACGAAATGCGGGCCCTATCTCCGGGAGAGGCCCAACGCCTGCTGGAAGCCACGAGAGACGAGCCTGGAGGGCCGTTGTACGCCGTTGCGCTGGGGACCGGATGCCGGCTCGGCGAGCTGCTCGGGCTCTCCTGGGGTGACATCGCACCCGACAGCGCCTCGCTCGTTGTTCGTCGAGCGCTCGCAGAATCCGGCCAGGTCGTCGACGCAGCCGGCAAGCGACACACAACGTGGGCCATGGCCGAGCCGAAGACAGCACGGAGCCGCCGGACGGTCATGCTCCCGGAGATCGCAATCCAAGGCCTCCGCCGCCAGAAGGCCCGCCAGGCCGCGGCCAGGCTCGCTGCCGGGACTGCCTGGCAGGACCAGCTCGGTCTGGTGTTCACCGACGAACTCGGACGACCGCTCAGCCCTGAGACGGTGTCCTCTGGCTTCCGCAAGACGGTCGCGCGGCTCGGTCTCCAGCCGGTGAGGTTTCACGATCTCCGGCACAGCGCCGCGACCCTGCTTCTAGCCGCAGGCGTACCCCTCAAGGTCGTATCCGAGACGCTCGGCCATAGTTCGATCGCGATCACGGCCGACACCTATCAGCACGTCACCCCCGACCTGAGGCGGGAAGCCGCAGAGGCGCTCAACCGGGCGCTGCAAGTCCGGCCGGCAGACTGAACCGAAGGAGCGTTCGAGCGTCGGTCGATCACCCCTGCCTTGACGCGACCTCGCCGATCGCCGAAGACGGCACCAATCGGCGCCGGCCCACCTTGACGGTTCGGATGCGTCCGGCCCAGATTTCCGAATACAGGGCCGTCCGGCCGATGCCGAGAGCCCGGGCGGCCTGCGCGATGCTCAGCAGGCGATCGGGCTCGCGCTCGCTCGGACGGGCTCCGACAACAATCTCATCTCGCAAGGCCTCGACGAGTTCCATGACGGCAGCATGCAGCCGGTCGCTCATCAGGTCAGGCTCGTTCGTTGACCAGGCGTCGGGCATGACAGTGCGCCTGTCTATCCGGGACGCGCTGCCCGATTGCCGCTCGCCTCGGTGTAGTCGAGAAGGTGAAGGCAACAGCGTTTGCAGCTCGTTCATGGCGACGCGCGATCCCTAAACCAGTGGACTCCGGCGCCTCTGGGCATTCCCACGCTATCGCTCGCCACCGCAGAACCGAATGGCCCCGTACGACCCGGCGAGGTTGCGTCGGCACGGAAACTCGCGGCCACGGCGCGCTCGGCCGGACTCAGACCTGATCCGGCGTATTGGAAGCTCCGTCGGACGACGACCTGGTCGCCTATGGCCTTGGCGCGGATCTGGGTGAGCCAGGGATCGGCCTGGGCTCGAAACTCGGCGCGCACTGCTCGCAGCGTTGCGAACGTCACCGAATAGCGGCGTGCCTTGG